>NZ_JBWKVL010000002.1:76002-452861 GCF_059421685.1 Citrobacter sp. GW821-FHT02E08
AACGTTGGGGTATCGCCAAGCGGTAAGGCTCTGGTTTCTGATACCAGCATTCCGAGGTTCGAATCCTCGTACCCCAGCCACATAAGAAAAGCTCGCTTCGGCGAGCTTTTTGCTTTTCTGCGTTTATTGCCTGATGGCGCTACGCTTATCAGGCCTACAATCGTAGGCCTGCATTCAAATTACAACCCTAACGCATATTTCAGCGCCTGGCGCTTAAGTACCCCGGCTCGTTCTGCTGCCATCAGCCCAATATTGCGCATGATCCTCAGCGGTTGCAGATTATTACTGAACCCGGCATAGAACAGATCCATCCCACTCTGCATGATGAAGTTATCGGTCATACGGCGTGTCTGATAGCGTTTCAGCACCTGATGGCTGGACCAGGATTCACCGTAGCTCCGCGCATTCGCCAGCACGTCGATCAACGCATCAACATCCCGATAGCCTAAGTTCACTCCCTGCCCTGCAAGCGGATGAATGGTGTGCGCCGCATCCCCCACCAGCGCCAGTCCTGGCTGAACGTACTGCAATGCATGCCGACGCGTGAGCGGAAACGCCCCTGCTGCTATGGCTGTGACGCTGCCCAAACGCGAAGGGAAATGTTTTTCAATCTCAACCTGCAACTGCGGCATGCTCAGGCTCTGCAACTGGCGAATTCGGGCTGGCGTGTCATACCACACCAGCGACGCCCAATTGTCGAACAACGGCAGAAATGCGCGTGGACCGTCTGGCGTAAATTGTTGCCAGGTGCTGTCGCCAGGATCGCGGTCACATTGCACGCTGATCAACATGCAGGATTGATCGTACTGCCAGGCATGGATACCGATGCCCGCCATTTGCCGAATCCGCGAGTTAGCGCCATCTGCGCCCACCACCAGTTTTGCCGTGATTATCTCGCCATCGGCCAGCTCCAGCTCGTGACGGTCATTGTTACGGTGCAAGGCAATGAGGGAGGCGGGAACACGCAGCGTGACTTTCGGATGCGCCTCCAGCGCCTGCCAGAGTGCACGTTGCAGAACGTTGTTCTCCACCATATATCCCAGCAGCGGTAATTTAAGCTCAGCGGCATCGAACATCACATGGGCGTTTTCCCACTCCCAGGTTTCCAGACGGCGGTATGGGTGGCTACGCATCCCTTGTACCGTATCCCAGACGCCCAAACCTTTGAGTAACGACACTGACGCCGCACTTATCGCCGAGATACGCACATCGGGCTGGCTGTCGGTAACAAATGGCGCAGGGGCGGCATGTTCTATGACCGTCACCGAAAATCCTTGTTGCGTCAGCCCCAGCGCCAGCGCGCCGCCGACCATCCCAGCGCCGACAATGGCTACTTCCGTTGGTTGATTTGTCATGGTCAATCATCCTGTTAGCAATATGCATTAAGTTTACAGGATTTTTTACCCCTTGAGGCTGATAACGGTCATACTGGTCACAACCGCGTCAAAGCATTACACTATGCGCCCTGCATTCCTGGCTACTATTTCGCAAGAGCAAGTCGATGACCAAAAAACTCCATATTAAAACCTGGGGCTGTCAGATGAACGAGTACGATTCATCGAAGATGGCCGATCTGCTGGACGCCACCCACGGGTATCAACTGACCGAAGTGGCGGAAGAAGCGGATGTGCTGCTGCTGAATACCTGCTCAATCCGCGAGAAGGCTCAGGAAAAAGTCTTCCATCAATTGGGTCGCTGGAAGCTCTTAAAAGAGAAAAACCCGAACCTGATTATCGGCGTCGGCGGCTGTGTGGCGTCCCAGGAAGGTGACCATATTCGTCAGCGTGCGCACTATGTCGACATCATTTTTGGGCCACAGACACTGCATCGTCTGCCTGAAATGATCAACTCCGTGCGCGGCAACCGTAGTCCGGTCGTGGATATCAGCTTCCCGGAGATCGAGAAGTTTGACCGTCTGCCGGAACCGCGTGCCGACGGCCCAACGGCATTTGTCTCTATCATGGAAGGCTGCAACAAATATTGTACTTACTGCGTGGTGCCCTACACCCGTGGTGAGGAAGTCAGCCGTCCGTCGGATGACATTCTGTTTGAAATCGCCCAGCTTGCTGCCCAGGGCGTCCGCGAAGTGAATCTGCTCGGTCAGAACGTTAACGCGTGGCGTGGCGAGAACTACGACGGCACCACCGGTTCATTCGCCGATTTGCTGCGTCTGGTCGCCGCGATTGATGGTATTGACCGTATTCGTTTCACCACCAGCCATCCGATCGAGTTCACCGATGATATCGTTGAAGTCTACCGTGATACCCCTGAACTGGTGAGTTTCCTGCATCTGCCAGTACAAAGCGGGTCAGATCGCGTGCTGAATCTGATGGGGCGTACCCACACTGCGCTGGAATACAAAGCGATCATCCGTAAACTGCGCGCAGCGCGTCCGGACATTCAGATAAGCTCCGATTTCATCGTCGGCTTCCCTGGCGAAACGACGCAAGATTTCGAGCATACCATGAAGCTGATTGCCGACGTGAACTTCGACATGAGCTACAGCTTTATCTTCTCCGCCCGCCCGGGTACCCCCGCAGCCGATATGGTTGACGACGTCCCGGAAGCAGATAAAAAACAGCGTCTGTATATCCTGCAAGAACGTATCAACCAGCAGGCGACGGCCTGGAGCCGCCGTATGCTCGGCACCACGCAGCGTATTCTGGTGGAAGGGACTTCGCGCAAGAGCATCATGGAGCTGTCGGGTCGTACCGAAAATAACCGGGTCGTGAACTTTGAAGGAACCCCGGACATGATCGGTAAGTTTGTCGATGTGGAAATCACTGACGTCTGGACAAACTCCCTGCGCGGTAAAGTTATCCGCACAGAAGACGAAATGGGCCTGCGTATTGCAGAAACCCCGGAGTCGGTCATTGCCCGTACCCGTAAAGAGAACGACTCAGGCGTTGGATTCTACCAGCCTTAATCCTCAAGGCCTGCCACCGGGCAGGCCTTGTAATTCCCCTCTTTGTCCCCATCTTCATTGCAATGCTTGCGCCTTTATCCTGTGGCGTGAATAATTTCCTTACAGGCCGGGAATATTCATCTTCCGGCGCCCTATGCATAAGAGGAACAGTTTGAACATAGACACTCGCGAAATCACCCTTGAGCCTGCAGACAATGCCCGTCTGCTGAGCCTTTGCGGCCCGTTTGATGACAACATTAAACAGCTGGAGCGCCGTCTCGGCATCGAGATTAACCGTCGTGACAACCACTTTAAACTGACCGGTCGCCCGATTTGCGTGACTGCTGCGGCAGATATTTTGCGCAGTCTGTATGTCGATACCGCGCCGGTGCGTGGTCAAACGCAGGATATTGAGCCGGAACAGATCCACCTCGCCATCAAAGAAGCGCGGGTGCTGGAACAGAGCGCAGAGAGCGTGCCAGAGTACGGCAAAGCGGTGAACATCAAAACCAAACGCGGCGTGATTAAGCCACGTACGCCAAACCAGGCGCAATACATCGCTAATATTCTTGATCACGATATCACCTTCGGGGTTGGTCCCGCCGGTACAGGCAAAACGTACCTTGCGGTCGCCGCTGCCGTCGATGCTCTTGAGCGTCAGGAAATTCGCCGTATTCTGCTGACCCGTCCGGCGGTGGAAGCCGGGGAAAAGCTGGGATTCCTGCCAGGCGATTTGAGTCAAAAAGTCGATCCCTATTTGCGTCCATTGTATGACGCCCTGTTCGAAATGTTAGGTTTTGAAAAGGTCGAAAAACTGATTGAACGCAACGTGATTGAAGTCGCACCGCTAGCCTATATGCGTGGTCGTACCCTGAACGACGCCTTTATCATTCTCGATGAAAGCCAGAACACCACCATCGAACAGATGAAAATGTTTCTGACGCGTATCGGTTTTAATTCTAAAGCGGTGATCACCGGCGACATCACGCAAATTGACTTGCCGCGTAGCACCAAGTCAGGCCTGCGCCACGCCATTGAAGTACTCTCTGAAGTTGATGAGATCAGTTTTAATTTCTTCCACAGTGAAGACGTTGTACGCCACCCGGTGGTCGCGCGGATCGTTACCGCCTATGAAGCCTGGGAAGAAGCAGAACAAAAACGAAAAGCAGAACTTGCTGCCGTTCGTAAGCATGAAGCCCAAGAGCAAGGACAAAAATGAGTCAGGTTATTCTCGATTTACAGCTCGCATGTGAAAGCAACGCGGGCTTACCGGAAGAAAGTCAGTTTCAGACATGGCTGAATGCGGTGATCCCACAGTTTCAGGAAGAGTCAGAAGTTACCATTCGTCTGGTGGATGAAGCCGAAAGCCACGATCTTAACCTGACGTACCGTGGCAAAGATAAGTCAACCAACGTACTCTCTTTCCCGTTTGAAGCGCCACCGGGTATTGAGATGCCGCTGCTGGGCGATTTGATAATCTGCCGTCAGGTGGTTGAGCAAGAAGCGAAGGAACAGGGCAAACCGCTGGATGCCCACTGGGCGCATATGGTGGTGCACGGTAGCCTGCATTTATTGGGCTACGATCATATCGAAGATGACGAAGCGGAAGAGATGGAATCCCTTGAAACAGAGATTATGCTTGCTCTGGGCTATGAGGATCCGTACATTGCCGAGAAGGAATAAGCGACCGGGCTGATGCCCGGCTGCTCGATATAATGCCGCGCGCTGAATACACGCGTGACGAGCAACCCATTAACTCACATGAGAACCCATACGACGCCATGAGCGACGACAATTCACACAGTAGTGACACATTAAACAGCAAAAAGGGATTTTTCTCCCTGTTACTGAGCCAACTGTTCCACGGTGAACCGAAAAACCGTGACGAACTGCTGGCGCTGATCCGTGATTCCGGGCAGAACGAGCTTATCGATGAAGATACGCGCGACATGCTCGAAGGGGTGATGGACATTGCGGACCAACGCGTTCGTGACATCATGATCCCCCGCTCCCAGATGATTACCCTGAAACGCAACCAAACCCTGGACGAGTGCCTTGATGTCATCATCGAGTCTGCTCACTCGCGTTTTCCGGTGATCAGCGAAGACAAAGATCACATTGAAGGGATTCTGATGGCGAAGGATTTGCTGCCGTTTATGCGCAGCGATGCCGATGCTTTCAGCATGGAAAAAGTGTTACGCCAGGCAGTTGTCGTACCTGAGAGTAAGCGTGTTGACCGCATGCTGAAGGAGTTTCGCTCTCAGCGTTACCATATGGCGATCGTCATTGACGAATTCGGCGGTGTTTCGGGTCTGGTGACCATTGAAGATATTCTTGAACTGATTGTCGGTGAAATTGAAGACGAGTACGACGAGGAAGACGATATCGACTTCCGTCAACTCAGTCGCCACACCTGGACCATTCGCGCGCTGGCGCCCATTGAAGACTTCAACGACGCTTTCGGCACCAGCTTTAGCGATGAAGAGGTCGACACCATTGGTGGGCTGGTGATGCAGGCGTTTGGTCATCTGCCAGCGCGTGGTGAAACCATCGACATTGATGGTTATCAGTTCAAAGTAGCGATGGCCGATAGCCGTCGTATTATTCAGGTTCATGTCAGAATTCCGGATGACTCACCTCAGCCGAAACTGGACGAATAAAACCAGGATTGGACTTAAAATGGCATTTGCCTCATTGATTGAACGCCAGCGCATTCGCCTGCTGCTGGCGTTATTATTCGGCGCCTGCGGCACGCTGGCCTTTTCTCCGTATGATCTCTGGCCTGCCGCGATTGTGTCGCTCATGGGTTTGCAGGCCCTCACCTTAAATCGCCGTCCGCTTCAGTCTGCCGCCGTGGGGTATTTCTGGGGACTGGGACTCTTCGGCTCCGGCATTAACTGGGTTTACGTTAGCATTGCGCAGTTTGGCGGCATGCCCGGCCCGGTTAACATCTTTCTCGTGGTGTTACTGGCCGCTTATCTCTCGCTTTATACCGGGCTTTTTGCCGGCGTATTATCACGCTTGTGGCCAAAGGCCACCTGGCTGCGCGTGGCGATTGCCGCCCCGGTTGTCTGGCAAATAACAGAATTCCTGCGCGGCTGGGTATTAACCGGCTTCCCGTGGCTGCAGTTCGGTTACAGCCAGATTGACGGGCCGCTGAAAGGGCTGGCGCCGGTAATGGGTGTGGAAGCCATTAACTTCCTGTTGATGATGGTCAGCGGTCTGTTGGTCCTCGCCATCGCCACTCGCCAATGGCGTTCCTGTGTCGTGGCGGTGGTGCTTTTCGCCCTTCCTTTCCCACTGCGCTATATCCAGTGGTATACCCCTGAGCCGGAAAAAACCATTCAGGTTTCCATGGTACAGGGCGATATCCCGCAATCGCTGAAGTGGGATGAGAATCAGCTGATCAACACGTTAAAAATCTATCTCGACGCCTCACAGCCTGAGCTTGGAAAATCGCAGTTGATTATCTGGCCTGAGTCCGCGATTCCGGACCTGGAAATTAATCAGCAGCGTTTTCTTAGCATGATGGATGACCTGCTGAAATCGAAAAACAGCACGCTGATTACTGGCATTGTTGATGCGCGTCTGAACAAGAAAAACCGTTACGATACGTACAACACCATCATCACGCTGGGTAAAGACAGTCCGTACAGTTACGACTCCACCAATCGCTATAACAAAAACCACCTTGTTCCGTTTGGTGAGTTTGTCCCGCTGGAATCTATTCTGCGCCCGCTTGCGCCGTTCTTCGACCTGCCGATGTCGTCGTTCAGTCGTGGGCCGTATGTGCAGCCACAACTGCATGCGCACGGCTTCAAACTGACCGCCGCCATTTGCTACGAAATTATTCTCGGTGAACAGGTACGGGACAACTTCCGCCCCGATACCGATTACCTGCTGACCATCTCGAACGATGCCTGGTTTGGTAAATCGATTGGTCCGTGGCAGCACTTCCAGATGGCGCGGATGCGTTCACTGGAACTGGCGCGTCCGCTGTTGCGCAGTACCAATAACGGCATTACGGCAGTCATTGGACCGCAGGGCGACATCCAGGCGATGATCCCACAGTTTACCCGTCAGGTGTTGACTACTAGCGTCACGCCAACGACGGGCCTGACACCCTACGCCCGCACCGGCAACTGGCCGCTGTGGATTATCACTGCATTGTTGGGTTTTGGTGCGGTGATCATGAGTCTGCGCCAGCGTCGTAAGTAATCTCCCTCCCCTTTTGCCCGGTGGCGCTTCGCTTACCGGGCCTACAACTTCCCTCCCGTATTTCACTCTGGCACGTCTATTGCTTTGTTATACAAGATAAATGCGTTTTTGACCGATTGTGCAACCTGGTCGCACCAATACCGTTCGTTGGTAGCGCCAAAATAGTGCAATGACAAATTATTGTCTCTAAACGGTGCGGCGCACTTCGCAAAAATAAACAATAACGCAGCAATATCTTTACATTAAGCCAGACTAAATGTTAACAAACAGTCATAACACTGCACATTAAAGTTGCAGGTGATAACAACACAGACACTCACAATGGGTATCAATGCGTTTCTGACGCAGACGATAAAGGAGTTGGATATGCAATTACGTAAGCTGGCCACAGCAATGCTGGTGATGGGAATGTCTGCCGGTCTGGCGCATGCAGAAGATGCAGCACCCGCCGCAGGTAGCACGCTGGACAAGATCGCGAAAAACGACGTCATCGTCGTCGGCCATCGCGAATCCTCAGTACCATTCTCTTATTACGACAACCAGCAGAAAGTGGTGGGTTATTCACAGGATTACTCCAACGCCATCGTTGAAGCCGTGAAGAAAAAACTCAACAAACCTGACCTGCAGGTGAAGCTGATCCCAATCACTTCTCAGAACCGTATTCCGCTACTGCAAAACGGCACATTCGACTTTGAATGTGGCTCCACCACCAACAACCTTGAACGTCAGAAACAGGCGGCCTTCTCCGACACTATTTTCGTCGTCGGTACACGTCTGCTGGCGAAAAAAGGCGGTGATGTTAAAGACTTCCCGGACCTGAAAGGGAAAGCGGTCGTCGTCACCTCCGGCACAACCTCCGAAGTGCTGCTGCATAAACTGAATGAAGAACAAAAAATGGACATGCGCATCATCAGCGCGAAGGACCATGGCGACTCCTTCCGTACCCTGGAAAGCGGTCGTGCGGTGGCCTTTATGATGGATGACGCGCTGCTGGCCGGCGAACGCGCAAAAGCGAAGAAACCGGACAACTGGGAAATCGTCGGTAAGCCGCAATCCCAGGAAGCCTACGGCTGTATGCTGCGTAAAGACGATCCCGAGTTTAAAAAGCTGATGGATGACACCATCGCCAAAGCACAGACCTCAGGTGAAGCGGAGAAATGGTTCGCTAAATGGTTTAAAAACCCGATCCCACCAAAGAACCTGAATATGAATTTTGAACTGTCTGAGCAGATGAAAACGCTGTTCAAAGAACCGAATGATAAAGCGCTTAACTAACTAAAATAATGGGAGGTTTTCCCTCCCTCTCGATTGCTGCTCAGCACGGACAGACTATATGCCAGGTGGTCGTTCCCCACCTGGCCTGAAAACCGCAAGTCGCTGCGCAACAATCTTCGAGGGTAGCCCTGCTACCCTTTTTTTTCTGGAGTAGATTTATGTCAATAGACTGGAACTGGGGGATTTTTTTACAACAAGCCCCGTTCGGCAACACCACCTATCTCGGCTGGCTCTGGAGCGGCTTTCAGGTCACCGTCGCGTTATCCATTAGCGCCTGGATTATTGCTTTCCTGGTCGGATCCTTGTTCGGCATCCTGCGCACCGTTCCTAACCGCTTCCTCTCCAGCCTCGGCACGCTGTATGTAGAACTGTTTCGTAACGTTCCGCTGATTGTTCAATTTTTCACCTGGTATCTGGTGATCCCAGAACTGTTGCCCGAAAATATCGGCATGTGGTTCAAGTCTGAGCTGGACCCCAACATTCAATTCTTTCTCTCTTCCCTGTTTTGTCTGGGGTTGTTTACTGCTGCACGTGTTTGCGAACAGGTTCGTGCCGCTATCCAGTCATTGCCGCGTGGGCAAAAAAATGCCGCGCTGGCCATGGGCCTTACGCTGCCGCAGGCGTATCGCTATGTTTTGCTGCCGAATGCGTATCGCGTGATTGTGCCGCCAATGACGTCAGAGATGATGAACCTGGTGAAGAACTCGGCCATCGCGTCCACGATTGGTCTGGTGGATATGGCCGCACAGGCGGGCAAACTGCTGGATTACTCCGCTCACGCCTGGGAATCGTTTACCGCCATTACGCTGGCTTATGTGTTGATTAACGCCTTCATCATGCTGGTGATGAGTCTGGTGGAACGCAAAATCCGCCTGCCTGGCAATTTGGGAGGCAAATAATGTACGAGTTTGACTGGAATTCCATTGTTCCCTCTATGCCTTATCTGCTGGCGGGACTGGTCATTACCCTGAAAATTACCGTCACCGCCGTTGTCATCGGGATTGTCTGGGGAACTATTCTCGCGGTGATGCGACTCTCCAGCTTTGCGCCTGTTGCCTGGTTTGCCAAAGCCTACGTCAACGTATTCCGCTCCATCCCACTGGTGATGGTACTGCTGTGGTTTTACCTGATTGTACCGGGGCTACTACAGGATGTTCTTGGACTCTCGCCGAAAGCCGATATTCGGTTGATTTCAGCAATGGTCGCGTTTTCCATGTTTGAAGCGGCATATTACTCAGAGATTATCCGTGCTGGTATCCAGAGTATTTCACGCGGCCAGTCCAGTGCGGCACTGGCATTAGGAATGACACACTGGCAGTCAATGAAACTGATTATATTGCCGCAGGCGTTTCGCGCGATGGTGCCGTTGCTGCTCACCCAGGGCATTGTGCTATTCCAGGATACCTCCCTGGTCTACGTATTGAGTCTGGCGGACTTCTTCCGTACCGCCTCCACCATTGGCGAACGCGACGGTACACAGGTCGAAATGATTCTGTTCGCGGGCGCCGTCTATTTTGTTATTAGCCTGAGCGCGTCGTTGTTGGTCACCTATCTGAAGAAAAGGACAGTTTAATGATTACCCTGAAAAATGTTTCTAAATGGTATGGTCACTTTCAGGTGCTGACCGACTGCTCCACAGAAGTGCAAAAAGGGGAAGTGGTGGTCGTGTGCGGCCCTTCGGGTTCCGGTAAATCGACGCTAATCAAAACGGTAAACGGGCTGGAGCCTGTTCAACAGGGGGAAATTACCGTCGACGGCACCGTCGTTAACGATAAAAAAACGGATCTGGCAAAACTACGCTCTCGTGTAGGGATGGTTTTCCAGCACTTTGAACTGTTCCCGCACCTGTCCATCATTGAAAACCTGACGCTGGCGCAAGTCAAAGTCCTCAAGCGCGAGAAAGAACCGGCTCGCAAAAAGGCGCTGAAACTGCTTGAACGTGTGGGTCTTTCTGCGCATGCCGATAAGTTTCCGGCACAGCTTTCCGGGGGCCAGCAGCAGCGTGTGGCGATCGCCCGTGCCTTGTGCATGGATCCCATCGCGATGTTGTTTGATGAGCCGACCTCCGCGCTCGATCCGGAAATGATCAATGAAGTGTTGGATGTTATGGTTGAGCTGGCGCATGAAGGTATGACCATGATGGTGGTGACTCACGAGATGGGCTTTGCCCGGAAAGTGGCCAATCGGGTCATTTTTATGGATGAAGGAAAAATCGTCGAGGACTCGGAAAAAGAGGCCTTCTTTGCCAACCCGAAATCAGAACGCGCCAAAGATTTCCTCGCTAAAATTCTGCATTAATCTTGCTGGCTGAGAAGTTCGCTTTTTACACCTGAACGATGCCGGATGGCGCTAACGCTTATCCGGCCTACGCAACAGTGCATTTGTAGGCCGGATAAGACGCGTTAGCGTCGCCATCCGGCACAATGCATTACGGCTCAAACGGCCTACGCTGGAACTGGTCGTGACCACATTTCGGGCACAGCGGCAGCACATCCGGGGTGTAGACCGCTAAATGGAAATGGCATTTTTCACAGACCAGATTGCCCAGCCCTACCACCTCTCCGCTATGATAGACGCCGTGGTGGCTCAAATCCTGAAAAACTTCGCGCCACTCCAGCTGCGTTTTGTCGGTGATGTCGGCCAGTTCCTGCCAGATGCTCTCTTTGATCACCCGCATAAAAACGCTGTCGGATTCCTCGCTCTGGCTCTCCTCGTAGCTCATGGCGAACTCTTCCAGGTCACGTCTGACGGCGCGCGTCAGTTCGTCCACCTCCGTTCGTGTTAACTCCCCTGCCTGCAAAACACGTTGACGCGCCTGTGCTACCAACGCGTCAATATCTCGTTCGCCATTTCGCAAGCGTTCGCTTAATGACGCCACCAGTTCACGGTAATATTGAGCAACCTTGTTCATCACTTCGCCTCCTGGGTCGTTAACTGTCTATAATAATAGACGTTATTTGCGTTCCACTCTGCAAGAGTGCCCACAGAGTATGTAAATTCGTGCAAGAATTGTCCTTACGGGAATTCAGAGCAGAATGCGCGAAAGGCTGTTTTGACGCGGGCGTTTGGGCTATGCTATGCGGATCTGAAACACCACCTCTAAGGCTACGTTTGTAGCTGTATTGAAAACAGGACCACTGGCTGCCATGCAAGAGCAATACCGCCCGGAAGAGATAGAATCCAAAGTACAGCTTCACTGGGATGAGAAGCGCACATTTGAAGTAACCGAAGACGAGAGCAAAGAGAAGTATTACTGCCTGTCTATGCTTCCCTATCCTTCTGGTCGACTACACATGGGCCACGTACGTAACTACACCATTGGTGACGTGATCGCCCGTTACCAGCGTATGCTGGGCAAAAACGTCCTGCAGCCTATCGGCTGGGATGCATTCGGTCTGCCTGCAGAAGGCGCGGCGGTAAAAAATAACACCGCCCCGGCACCGTGGACGTATGACAACATCGCCTACATGAAAAACCAGCTCAAAATGCTGGGCTTCGGCTATGACTGGAGCCGCGAGCTGGCGACCTGTACCCCGGAATACTACCGTTGGGAACAAAAATTCTTCACCGAGCTGTATAAAAAAGGGCTGGTGTATAAGAAAACGTCTGCGGTGAACTGGTGCCCTAACGACCAGACCGTGCTGGCGAACGAACAGGTGATCGACGGCTGCTGCTGGCGCTGCGACACCAAAGTTGAGCGTAAAGAGATCCCGCAGTGGTTTATCAAAATCACCGCTTACGCTGACGAACTGTTGCGCGATCTGGACAACCTGGATCACTGGCCAGACACCGTTAAGACCATGCAGCGTAACTGGATTGGTCGCTCTGAAGGCGTAGAAATCACCTTCAACGTGACCGGTTATGACAACACGCTGACCGTCTATACCACCCGTCCTGACACCTTTATGGGCGCCACGTATCTGGCGGTTGCTGCAGGTCACCCACTGGCGCAGAAAGCGGCCGAGAATAACCCACTGCTGGCGTCCTTTATCGACGAATGCCGTAATACCAAAGTTGCCGAAGCTGATATGGCGACCATGGAGAAGAAAGGCGTTGATACTGGCTTTAAAGCGGTTCATCCGTTAACGGGTGAAGAGATCCCGGTGTGGGCGGCAAACTTTGTTCTGATGGAATACGGTACCGGCGCTGTGATGGCGGTTCCAGGTCACGACCAGCGCGATTACGAATTTGCATCAAAATACGGTCTGAATATCAAACCGGTTATCCTGGCGGCTGATGGCTCCGAGCCGGATCTGTCCGCGCAAGCGTTGACCGAGAAAGGTGTTCTGTTTAACTCTGGCGAATTCAGCGGTCTGAGCTTTGAAGAAGGTTTCAATGCTATCGCCGACAAATTAACAGCGCTGGGCGTCGGTGAGCGTAAAGTGAACTACCGTCTGCGCGACTGGGGCGTTTCCCGTCAGCGTTACTGGGGCGCACCGATCCCGATGGTGACTCTGGAAGACGGTACGGTACTGCCGACCCCGGAAGATCAACTGCCGGTGATTCTGCCGGAAGATGTGGTGATGGACGGCATCAGCAGCCCGATCAAAGCCGATCCTGAGTGGGCGAAAACCACCGTTAACGGTCAGCCAGCGCTGCGCGAAACCGACACCTTTGACACCTTTATGGAGTCATCCTGGTACTACGCGCGTTACACCTGTCCGCAGTACAACGACGGTATGCTGGACCCGGAAGCGGCAAACTACTGGCTGCCGGTTGATATCTACATTGGTGGTATTGAACACGCCATCATGCACCTGCTCTATTTCCGCTTCTTCCACAAACTGATGCGCGACGCGGGCATGGTCAACTCTGACGAACCAGCTAAGCAGCTGCTGTGTCAGGGTATGGTGCTGGCAGACGCCTTCTACTACGTTGGCGAGAACGGCGAGCGTAACTGGGTTTCTCCGGTTGACGCTATCGTTGAGCGCGACGAAAAAGGCCGTATTGTTAAAGCCAAAGATGCCGCGGGCCATGAGCTGGTGTATACCGGCATGAGCAAAATGTCCAAGTCCAAGAATAACGGTATCGACCCGCAGGTGATGGTTGAACGTTACGGCGCGGACACCGTGCGTCTGTTTATGATGTTTGCGTCCCCGGCTGATATGACGCTGGAGTGGCAGGAGTCCGGTGTGGAAGGGGCAAACCGCTTCCTGAAACGTGTCTGGAAACTGGTTTACGAGCATACTTCTCAGGGCGAGGTTGTCGCGCTGAATGTCGAAAGCCTGAGCGAAGATCAAAAAGCGCTCCGCCGTGACGTGCATAAAACGATTGCGAAAGTGACCGATGATATTGGTCGTCGTCAGACCTTCAATACCGCGATCGCCGCGATTATGGAGCTGATGAACAAGCTGGCGAAAGCACCGACGGAAAGCGAGCAGGACCGCGCCCTGATGCAGGAAGCGCTGCTGGCGGTGGTCCGTATGCTCAACCCGTTCACACCGCATGCCTGCTTCACCTTATGGCAGGCGCTGAAAGGCGAAGGCGATATCGATAACGCGCCGTGGCCAGTGGCTGACGAAAGCGCTATGGTTGAAGACTCCACGCTGGTTGTGGTTCAGGTTAACGGCAAAGTCCGTGGCAAAATCACCGTTCCGGTGAATGCAACTGAAGAGCAGGTTCGCGAACGTGCTGGCCAGGAACATCTGGTGGCAAAATATCTTGATGGGGTTACCGTGCGTAAAGTGATTTACGTTCCGGGTAAACTTCTCAATCTGGTCGTTGGCTAAGCGCGGGAGGAAGCGTGCGATTTCTGACAACATTGGTGTTATCTCTGGCGGTGCTGACCACCGCCGGGTGTGGCTGGCACCTGCGTAATACCACGCAGGTTCCTGACACGATGAAAACCATGATTCTGGACTCAGGCGATCCAAACGGTCCGTTAAGCCGTGCGGTGCGTAATCAGTTACGTCTGAATGATATCGAATTGCTTGATAAAGATTCGATGCGTCAGGATGTTCCGTCGTTGCGTCTGGGCCGGGTGAGTATCGCAAAAGATACGGCCTCTGTTTTCCAGGACGGTCAAACGGCGGAGTATCAAATGGTGATGACCGTTAACGCCAGCGTATTGGTTCCCGGGAATGACATTTATCCTATCAGTGTGAAGGTATACCGCTCGTTCTTCGATAACTCGCAGATGGCGCTGGCGAAGGATAACGAAGAGGAGATGATCGTCAAAGAGATGTACGACAAGGCTGCCGAACAGTTGATTCGTAAACTGCCGAGCGTTCATGTTGCTGATGCTCAGTCATCCAAAGAAGACGACAAGACTGTTGAGAGTTCAACCGCCGCTCCGGCATCTTCTTCGTCACGCGTCACTACCACGCTGGGTAACTGATGCTTAAGTTGTACCCTGAACAACTCCGCGCACAGCTCAATGAAGGGCTGCGCGCGGCGTATTTATTGCTGGGCAACGACCCGCTCCTTTTACAGGAAAGCCAGGATGCTATCCGTCAGGTCGCTGCCGACAATGGATTTGAAGAACACCACACCGTCACGATCGATACCAGTACCGACTGGGATTCACTTTTCTCGATATGTCAGGCCATGAGTCTGTTTGCCAGTCGGCAAACACTCCTTTTACTGCTTCCCGAGAATGGTCCTAACGCTGCCATCAACGAGCAACTTGCGACATTGACGACCCTTCTGCATGACGATCTCCTGCTGATCGTTCGGGGCAATAAACTCACCAAAGCCCAGGAAAATGCAGCATGGTACACCGCGCTGGCAGCAGCTGGCGTGCAGGTCAGTTGCCAGACGCCGGAGCAAGCCCAGCTTCCGCGCTGGGTTGCCGCACGGGCAAAGCAAAATGGTCTGCATCTGGATGACGCGGCAAATCAGCTGCTGTGTTACTGCTATGAAGGTAACCTGTTAGCGCTGGCGCAGGCGCTGGAACGGCTGTCATTGTTGTGGCCCGACGGGAAACTCACGCTGCCGCGCGTGGAGCAAGCCGTTAACGATGCCGCCCATTTTACCCCTTTCCATTGGGTCGACGCGTTGCTGATGGGCAAAAGCAAACGCGCGCTGCATATCTTGCAACAGCTACGGCTCGAAGGCAGCGAACCCGTGATTCTGCTGCGCACAATACAGCGTGAGTTACTGTTACTGGTTAACCTGAAACGACAATCGGCGCATACGCCGCTGCGCGCCTTATTTGATAAGCATCGGGTATGGCAAAATCGCCGGGGCATGGTGGGCGATGCGCTGAATCGCCTGAGTCAGACCCAGCTCCGCCAGGCGGTACAGTTACTGACACGTACAGAAATTACGCTTAAACAAGATTATGGTCAGTCGGTGTGGGCTGAGCTGGAGGGACTCTCTCTCCTGCTCTGTCATAAAGCACTGGCCGATGTTTTTATTGATGGTTGATTATGAAATCACTGCAGGCTCTGTTTGGCGGCACCTTTGATCCGGTGCATTATGGTCATCTCAAACCCGTAGAAACGCTGGCCAATTTGATCGGCTTATCCCGGGTCATTGTCATGCCCAACAACGTGCCACCGCATCGCCAGCAACCAGAAGCCTCGGGTATCCAGCGCAAACATATGCTTGAACTGGCCATCGCCGACAAACCGTTATTTGTCCTGGATGAGCGTGAGCTGAAGCGCCCCACCGCCTCTTACACCGCGCAAACGCTGCGCGAATGGCGGATTGAGCAGGGCCAGGAATGCCCTCTGGCCTTTATCATCGGCCAGGACTCACTGCTCACCTTTCCCTCATGGCATGACTATGAAACCATTCTGGGCAATACCCATTTGATCGTCTGTCGGCGTCCGGGATACCCGCTGCAGATGGCAAATGAGCAACATCAGCAATGGCTGGAACGCCATCTGACGTCTCTGCCAGATGATTTACACCAGTTCCCTGCGGGCAAAATCTATCTGGCAGAAACCCCATGGTTCAATATCTCCGCAACGTTAATTCGTGAGCGTCTGGAAAAAGGTGAACCCTGCGATGATTTGCTGCCAGAGTCCGTTCTGAATTACATCAATCAGCAGGGGCTGTATCGGTAAACACTTCGCTTAGCGCAGTGAGCACCCGGTTATTCTCCTCGCGGCTACGAATTGCTACCCGGTAAAAACGGGCATCAAGCCCTGGGTAGTTGGCGCAACTGCGAATCAAAATATGTTGCTCCAGCAAAGCCTGTTGTAAATCAATGCCCTTCCTGTCACAGCGTAACAGAAGATAATTCGCCTGGCCGGGATACACCATCAGTCCCGGCAATGCACGCAAAAGCGCATAAAATCGCTGCCCCTCTTGCGCCAGCCACTGCCACGTCGCCTGCTGATAAGCGGTATCCTGCAAAATAATCTCGCCAGCAAGCGCCGCAAACGCATTGATAGACCACGGCATTTGCTGATTGCGCATCTTCGCCACGGCACATTCGTCGCTGTTGACCAGATACCCCAGACGCAGACCCGGTATGGCGTAAAATTTGGTGAGCGAGCGCAGAACCCAGATATGCGGATGTTTTTCCAGTCGCGGAATAAATCCCTGTTGATCAGGAATAAAATCAATGAACGCTTCGTCCAGGATCAGGGCGATCCCTAACGCTTTACAGCGTTCGGCGATCGTCAGGATCAAATGGGGATCAGGCAGCAGTCCGGTCGGGTTGTTGGGCGTACAAAGAAAGAGGCAATCCAGCTCAGGCGTCAATGCGTCGAGGATCGCGTCAGTCAACTGCCAGCCATCGGCTTCGCGAAGCGCAAACTCATGAATCTGACACTCCCCCCACTGTAGCGCCCGACGGTATTCGGCAAATCCAGGGGTCACTATCATCGCGTGGCGCGGTTTGAGGCCTTTAACCAGCGTAAAGATAGACTCTGTTTCGCCATTGCCCGCCAGAATCCACGCAGCAGGAATGTGGTGATGTCGTGCCAGCGCCTGATGCAAACTGAAATATTCCACGTCAGGATATTTCTCTGCACTGGCAAGATTGTCGATGATCGCGCGTTTTAGGCTTTCAGGCATACCCAGGGGATTGATATTTGCGCTAAAATCCAGCAGCTGTTCAGGCAAGATGCCCAACAATGCGGCGGCTTCCCGGGTGTTACCGCCATGTTCACTCTTCAGTAGAGGCATCGTGCCGCTCCGGTTAAAAGCGTCTAGTTTATTGAAAAATCCTTGCGCAATCAGGGCGAATATCATGTTTTGCGTGAATAGGTATCAAGAGGGGAAAAATGCGACTCTGGTTAGTACGTCATGGGGAAACCGAAGCTAACGTAGCCGGGCTATACAGTGGCCATGCACCCACGCCATTGACAGACAAAGGAATAGCACAGGCCAGCACATTGAATACATTGCTGCGTGATGTACCTTTCGAGAACGTGTTTTGCAGTGAACTGGAGCGCGCCCGCCACACCGCGCGGTTAGTCCTGCATGAACGCGACGTTCCGGTGCGTATTTTGCCGGAGCTTAATGAGATGTTTTTTGGCGACTGGGAAATGCGACACCATCGCGATCTGGCACGTGAAGACGCGGAAAGCTACGCCGCCTGGTGCGCAGACTGGCAAAACGCCATTCCCACCAATGGCGAAGGTTTCCAGGCATTTTCGCAGCGCATCGAACGGTTCATCGCACAATTATCTGATTACAAAGAATATAATAACTTACTGGTGGTCAGCCACCAGGGCGTGTTGAGCCTGCTGATTGCACGGCTATTATCGATGCCCGCTACCTCGATATGGCATTTCCGGGTCGATCAGGGCAGTTGGAGCGCCATTGATTTCTGTGAAGATTTTGCCACCTTAAAGGTTTTGAACAGCCGGGCAGTCTGGAAGCCAGGTGAGTAAAACGCTCTTTTTTCACTTCAGCGGCGTCGCGATCATTGACACCCCCTGACAGGCTGATATCCTCCGCAGCCAGACTTTTTTCGTCGTTCAGAGCTTCGCAGAAATTGTTTTACAAAAATGGCGATGCATTCTGTTGCGTGGGGTGGGATGATAGCCCACTTTCTAAAGCCTGTTCGGTGACTTTTGTCCCGACATCGCCTCTGGTTCAGGTATACTAACTGGCCTTTTTATCTCTATTCATACCCCAGGGGGAAAACTTGCAGGGTAAAGCACTCCAGGATTTTGTTATTGACAAAATTGATGACCTGAAAGGTCAGGACATCATCGCCTTAGACGTTCAGGGTAAATCCAGTATCACCGACTGCATGATTATCTGCACCGGTACATCCAGCCGTCATGTTATGTCCATCGCCGACCACGTGGTACAGGAATCTCGCGCTGCCGGCATGCTGCCGCTCGGCGTTGAAGGTGAAAACGTCGCGGACTGGATCGTCGTTGACCTGGGCGATGTCATCGTTCATGTCATGCAGGAAGAGAGCCGTCGTCTGTACGAACTGGAAAAACTCTGGAGTTAATGCGTGAAGCTTCAACTTGTCGCTGTTGGCACGAAAATGCCTGACTGGGTACAAACGGGATTTACGGAGTACCTTCGGCGTTTTCCAAAAGACATGCCTTTTGAGCTGATAGAAATTCCAGCGGGAAAGCGCGGCAAGAACGCGGACATTAAACGCATACTCGACAAAGAGGGTGAGCAGATGCTGGCCGCCGCAGGCAAAAACCGCATCGTCACCCTGGATATCCCAGGCAAACCCTGGGATACGCCGCAACTGGCGACAGAACTGGAACGCTGGAAGCTGGATGGCCGCGACGTCAGCCTGCTGATTGGCGGCCCGGAGGGATTATCTCCTGCCTGTAAAGCGGCGGCAGAACAAAGCTGGTCCCTCTCTGCGCTAACGCTTCCCCACCCTCTTGTGCGGGTGCTGGTCGCAGAGAGTCTGTACCGGGCGTGGAGCATTACCACCAATCACCCTTATCACCGTGAGTGATCGTTTAAGCCTTGAGTAGATTAAGCAGCGGATGAAACTACAGAATTCTTTTCGCGACTATACGGCTGAGTCCGCGCTGTTTGTGCGCCGGGCGCTGGTTGCCTTTTTGGGTATATTGCTGCTGACCGGCGTGCTCATCGCCAACCTTTATAATCTGCAAATCGTGCGTTTTACCGATTATCAGACCCGTTCAAATGAAAACCGTATCAAACTGGTGCCTATCGCCCCCAGTCGCGGGATCATATACGACCGTAACGGTATTCCCTTAGCCCTTAACCGCACCATTTACCAGATAGAAATGATGCCGGAAAAGGTGGATAACGTTCAGGAAACGCTGGATGCGCTGCGCAGTGTCGTCGATTTAAACGATGACGATATCGCTGCCTTCAAAAAAGAGCGCTCGCGCTCCCACCGCTTTACCTCAATTCCCGTTAAAACGAACCTGACAGAAGTACAGGTGGCGCGTTTTGCCGTCAATCAGTACCGTTTTCCCGGCGTGGAAGTGAAAGGCTACAAACGTCGCTACTACCCGTATGGTTCTGCGCTGACCCACGTCATTGGCTACGTTTCGAAGATTAACGACAAAGATGTCGAGCGCCTTGATAAAGACGGCAAACTGGCCAACTATGCCGCAACGCATGATATCGGTAAGCTCGGTATTGAGCGTTATTACGAAGAGGTTCTGCACGGTCAGACGGGTTACGAAGAAGTTGAAGTCAACAACCGTGGTCGCGTGATCCGCCAGCTCAAAGAGGTGCCGCCGCAGGCCGGGCACGACATCTACCTGACGCTGGATCTCAAACTTCAGCAATATATCGAAACGCTGCTGGCAGGCAGTCGTGCCGCTGTCGTGGTGACCGATCCCCGAACGGGCGGCGTACTGGCGATGGTCTCCATGCCAAGTTACGATCCTAACCTCTTTGTCGATGGCATCTCCAGTAAAGATTATTCAGGTTTGCTCAACGATCCGAATACGCCGCTGGTTAACCGCGCCACCCAGGGCGTTTATCCTCCCGCCTCGACGGTGAAACCGTATGTGGTGGTATCTGCGCTCAGTGCAGGCGTGATCAACCGTAATACCGGTCTGTTTGACCCAGGTTGGTGGCAGTTGCCAGGTTCCGAGAAGCGCTACCGCGACTGGAAAAAATGGGGGCATGGCCACCTTAACATCACGAAATCACTGGAAGAGTCGGCGGATACGTTTTTCTATCAGATTGCCTATGATATGGGGATAGACCGCCTCTCCGAGTGGATGAGTAAGTTTGGCTACGGTCATTATACCGGGATCGACCTCTCCGAAGAGCGTTCCGGCAACATGCCGACCCGCGAGTGGAAGCAAAAGCGCTTTAAGAAACCGTGGTATCAGGGTGATACCATTCCGGTGGGTATCGGTCAGGGATACTGGACCGCGACGCCTATCCAGATGAGTAAAGCGCTGATGATCCTGATCAACGACGGTGTGGTGAAGGTTCCCCATCTCCTGATGAGTACAACAGAAAACGGTAAACAGGTTCCCTGGGAACAACCGCCCGAAAAACCGGTCGGGGATATCCATTCGGGCTACTGGGAACTGGCTAAAGACGGGATGTATGGCGTGGCAAACCGTGGGAACGGTACTGCGCATAAATACTTCGCCAGCGCGCCTTACAAAATTGCCGCAAAATCCGGTACCGCGCAGGTCTTTGGTCTGAAAGCCAATGAAACCTACAATGCGCACAAAATTGCCGAGCGTTTACGTGACCATAAACTGATGACGGCATTCGCGCCGTACAACGATCCCCGGGTTGCCGTGGCTATCATCCTTGAAAACGGTGGTGCAGGTCCGGCGGTAGGTACGATCATGCGTCAAATCCTCGACCACATCATGTTGGGTGACAACAACACCAATTTGCCAGCGGAAAACCCAGCGGTTACAGCGGCGGAGGACCAATAATCATGACGGATAATCCGAATAAACGAACGTTCTGGGACAAGATTCATATCGATCCCACCATGATGCTTATTCTGCTTGCGCTGCTGGTATACAGCTCACTGGTTATCTGGAGCGCCAGCGGCCAGGACATTGGCATGATGGAGCGAAAAGTAGGGCAAATCGCCATGGGTCTGGTGGTCATGGTGGTGATGGCGCAGATCCCCCCTCGAGTCTACGAAGGCTGGGCACCCTACCTGTATATTATCTGTATTATTTTGCTGGTGGCGGTCGATGCCTTTGGCGCAATATCCAAAGGGGCACAACGCTGGCTTGATCTTGGCATCGTGCGCTTTCAACCCTCTGAGATTGCAAAAATAGCGGTCCCTCTGATGGTCGCGCGCTTTATCAACCGTGATGTCTGCCCGCCATCATTAAAGAACACGGCGATCGCGCTGGTATTGATCTTCATGCCAACGCTGCTGGTTGCAGCACAGCCCGACCTTGGCACTTCGATTCTGGTCGCGCTTTCCGGTCTGTTCGTGCTGTTCCTTTCCGGCCTGAGCTGGCGACTGATTGGCGTTGCCGTGGTGCTGGTTGCCGCGTTTATCCCCATCTTGTGGTTCTTCCTGATGCATGACTATCAGCGCCAACGCGTAATGATGCTTCTTGATCCGGAAACCGACCCTCTGGGTGCGGGTTATCACATTATCCAGTCTAAAATTGCCATTGGCTCCGGTGGCCTGCGCGGCAAGGGTTGGTTACACGGCACGCAGTCGCAGCTGGAATTCTTACCCGAACGCCATACCGACTTTATCTTCGCGGTGCTGGCGGAAGAGCTCGGTCTGGTCGGTATACTCATTCTACTGGCACTTTATATTTTGCTGATCATGCGCGGGCTGTGGATTGCCGCCAGAGCGCAAACCACCTTCGGCCGGGTCATGGCTGGCGGTTTGATGTTGATATTATTCGTTTATGTTTTCGTAAATATTGGTATGGTGAGCGGTATTCTGCCCGTTGTCGGGGTTCCACTCCCGCTGGTCAGTTATGGTGGCTCCGCACTGATCGTGCTGATGGCCGGGTTCGGGATTGTCATGTCGATCCACACCCACAGAAAAATGTTGTCGAAAAGCGTGTAAGGGGTACGCAATGCGTAAGCAGTGGTTTGGAATCTGCATCGCAGCAGGAATGCTCGCGGCGTGTTCGAGTGATGATGGTCAGCAACAAACGACCGTCGCACCTCAGCCAGCGGTATGTAATGGGCCGATTGTTGAAATCAGCGGAGCCGATCCGCGTTTTGAACCGCTCAACCCAACGGCAAATCAGGATTATCAGCGCGACGGTAAAAGCTACAAAATCGTGCAGGATCCTTCTCGCTTTAGCCAGGCTGGGCTCGCCGCTATTTATGATGCAGAGCCGGGTAGCAACCTGACCGCGTCAGGCGAAGCGTTCGATCCTATGCAGCTTACCGCCGCGCACCCAACGCTGCCGATCCCCAGCTATGTGCGAATCACTAACCTGGCCAACGGTCGCATGATTGTCGTTCGTATCAACGATCGCGGTCCTTACGGCAATGATCGGGTGATTTCACTCTCCCGTGCCGCTGCCGACCGACTGAATACGTCGAACAATACCAAAGTGCGGATTGACCCTATTATTGTGGCTCAGGACGGATCGCTCTCCGGACCCGGTATGGCGTGTACGACCGTTGCGAAACAAACTTACGCCCTGCCCTCTCGCCCTGATCTCAGCAGCGGCATGGGAGGTGCGTCTTCCGCACCAGAACCGACACAACCACAAGGTGATATTCGCCCGATCAGCAACTCGACGCTAACAAGCGAAGATTCTGCCGGGGCGCCAGTCAGCAGCAGTGGTTTCCTGGGGGCGCCAACTACGTTAGCGCCAGGCGTACTGGAAGGTAGCGAACCGACGCCTGCACCTGCGCCCACCACGACGTCACCCGTCACCACTCCCACATCAAGCGCGGCAGTAACGCCAGTCTCATCGGCGTCTACCAGCGGTCACTTTGTGGTTCAGGTCGGTGCCGTGAGCGATCAGGCTCGCGCGAAACAGTATCAACAGCGCTTAAGCCAGCAGTTTGGTGTATCGGGTCGCGTAGTTCAAAACGGGGCAGTCTGGCGTATTCAACTCGGGCCTTTCGGCAGTAAAAACGAAGCCAGTACCCTGCAACAACGTTTGCAATCCGAAGCTCAATTACAGTCCTTTATTACCGGCGCGTAGCGGTGTAAAGCAGGCATCTGAACTGTCAGTTTTGTCAATGACGCTAACAAAGTCATGCCGAAAGTCAGATGCCTGCGGGTATAGCATTTGCTATAGTAGGGCACTTTTTTTAATTTCATCACGGATGTCGTAGTTCAGACCATGAAGACCACTTTTTCCGCTCGTTTCCTGCAGCGCATGGCGCTCACCACGGCTCTTTGCGCAGCCTCCCTATCCGCTGTGCATGCCGATGACCTGAATATTAAAACCATGATCCCGGGTGTTCCGCAGATCGATGCGGAGTCATACATCCTGATCGATTACAATTCCGGAAAAGTCCTGGCAGAGCAGAACGCTGACATGCGTCGCGACCCGGCAAGTCTGACGAAGATGATGACCAGCTATGTCATCGGTCAGGCAATGAAAGCCGGTAAATTTAAAGAAACGGATCTGGTTACTGTTGGCAACGACGCCTGGGCGACAGGCAACCCGGTATTTAAAGGTTCATCCCTGATGTTCCTGAAACCTGGTATGCAGGTTCCAGTTTCACAGTTGATCCGTGGTATTAACCTGCAATCCGGTAACGACGCCTGCGTCGCGATGGCTGATTTCGCCGCGGGTAGCCAGGACGCCTTCGTCGGCCTGATGAACAGCTACGTTAGCGCGCTGGGCTTGCAAAACACGCATTTCCAGACGGTGCATGGTCTTGATGCTGACGGTCAATACAGCTCTGCGCGCGACATGGCGCTGATCGGTCAGGCCTTAATCCGCGACGTACCTAACGAATACTCCATCTACCGGGAAAAGGAATTTACCTTTAACGGTATTCGTCAGTTAAACCGTAACGGTCTGCTGTGGGATAACAGCCTGAAGGTCGACGGTATCAAAACGGGCCACACTGATAAAGCAGGGTATAACCTTGTCGCTTCTGCGACCGAAGGTCAGATGCGTTTGATTTCTGCGGTGATGGGCGGTCGTACTTACAAAGGGCGTGAAACAGAAAGCAAAAAACTGCTGACCTGGGGCTTCCGTTTCTTTGAAACCGTAAACCCATTGAAGGTCGGCAAAGAGTTTGCTTCTGAACCCGCCTGGTTTGGTGATACCGATCGCGCCTCGTTAGGTGTCGATAAAGATGTCTACCTGACGATCCCGCGTGGTCGAATGAAAGACCTGAAAGCCAGCTATGTTCTGAACACAACTGAATTGCATGCTCCACTGCAGAAAAACCAGGTGGTCGGCACAATCAACTTCCAGCTTGATGGTAAAACCATCGAGCAGCGCCCACTGGTGGTGCTGCAGGAAATTCCTGAAGGTAACTTCTTCGGTAAAATCGTTGATTACATTAAGTTAATGTTCCACCACTGGTTTGGTTAAAAATTGAACACTTGAAAGTGTGATTTCCATCCCCATATACTAAGCATCAGTAAAACTCCCGCTTTTGGCGGGAGTTATTATTTTATTTACGTTACGCCGGAGCTGACATGAAAACCAAACTTAACGAACTGCTTGAATTCCCTACACCATTTACTTACAAAGTAATGGGGCAGGCGTTGCCTGAGCTGGTTGATCAGGTGGTTGAAGTGGTACAGCGCCATGCGCCAGGTGATTACTCCCCGACGGTAAAACCAAGCAGCAAAGGCAATTACCACTCGGTCTCTATCACCATCAATGCTACCCACATTGAGCAAGTAGAAACCCTGTATGAAGAATTAGGCAACATCGACATCGTTCGTATGGTGCTGTAAGTCGTATTACCGTGGTTACCCGGCGTCGTCCGGGTAACAGCGTTTCCCTCTGTGTTATACTCTCCCCTCTTTAATTCATTCTCTACGGAGATGCCGTTTTGTATCAGGATAAAATTCTTGTCCGCCAGCTCGGTCTTCAGCCTTACGAGCCCGTTTCCCAGGCTATGCACGAATTCACCGATACCCGCGATGAAAACAGCAATGATGAAATTTGGCTGGTTGAGCATCATCCTGTCTTCACGCAAGGTCAGGCCGGTAAAGCGGAACACGTATTAATGCCGGGAGATATTCCCGTAATCCAGAGCGATCGCGGCGGGCAAGTCACTTACCACGGCCCTGGCCAGCAGGTGATGTATGTACTGTTGGATCTTAAGCGCCGTAAGCTGGGCGTACGTGAGCTGGTCACGTTGCTGGAACAGACTGTCGTCAATACCCTTGCCGAGCTGAATATCGACGCGCATCCGCGTGCTGATGCGCCAGGTGTTTATGTTGGCGAAAAGAAAATTTGCTCTTTGGGCTTACGCATCCGTCGCGGCTGTTCATTTCATGGTCTGGCACTTAACGTAAATATGGATCTCTCGCCGTTCTTACGTATCAATCCTTGTGGCTACGCAGGGATGGAAATGACCAAAATATCTCAATGGGATAGCGAAGCGACAACCGACAATGTACGCCCCCGATTGCTGGCGAACATGTTAGCTTTACTTAACAATCCAGAGCATGAATATATCCAGGCGTAATCCGTAAAATATAATGACCCATATATTTTTGGGTCATTAACTATATACACTTTGAATGCTTTACTTCTCCGCCCACTTTCTATACTTTCAATTAATCAACTATAACGTCGTTATGGAGTCCACTTTATCCAACCGTATGATGAATTGGCGGACTATATGAAAAATAAAGAATATTTTTCGACTCTTTTATTGAAAGAAATACAGATAACAACATTGATTAACTTTCAATCTAAAATATATATTTAGAATATTGTATTTATTACATCATTCATATCACGAATGATTCCGGAGCAAAAAAGTGAATGACAATAACCTGTCTGAAAAACGTCCCCCCGAACATCAACTAGAAGAAAAGCCTCAAATATTCAAGACACTAAGAAATATTGATCTTAACCTTTTGACTATTTTTGAAGCGGTTTATGTCCATAAAGGCATTGTTAATGCTGCCAAAATTCTCAATCTGACGCCGTCTGCTATTAGCCAGTCTATTCAAAAACTACGGACGATATTCCCGGACCCCTTATTTATTAGAAAAGGTCAGGGCGTTACGCCAACCACTTACGCCACACACCTGCATGAGTATATCAGCCAGGGCCTGGAATCGATTCTTGGGGCACTGGATCTGACAGGCAGTTACGATAAGCAACGCACGATTACCATCGGTACAACCCCTTCTGTCGGCGCGCTGGTCATGCCTGAAATCTACAAAGCCATCAGGCAGCGTTACCCGCAACTTCTGCTGCGCAACATTCCCGTCAGCAATGCGGAAAACCAACTGGCCCAGTTTCAGACAGACCTGATCATCGACAACCACACCTATAACAATCAGACGATACACCGCCACGTCTTGTTTACAGACACCATGGAGCTTGTCTGTCGTCAGGATCACCCTTTGCTTTCGGCATCACTTACCGAAGACAATCTGAAGAATGCAGAGCATACCCTGCTGATGCTGGAAGGTCAGAATCTGCACCCGTTACGTCAACGTGTGCAAGAGATGTTCCCGGAACGGCAGGTCAGTTTTAGTAGCTACAACATCTTTACTATCGCGTCGATGATTGCGAACAGCGATGTAATCGGCATGATGCCTGCACGTTTTTACACGTTGTTTAGCCATTGCTGGCCGCTTAAAAATATTCCTTACGCCGATCTCAACGATGAAAAAATCGCATTTTCGCTGCATTACAACAAAGTGAGCCTGCGCGATCCTATTCTTGAGAACGTTATCGACATCATACGCGATGCTTTCCGATGTGAAGATGTTGCTGCTTAGCCAGCCGGGAGGGTGGATGAAGAGCACAAAACAACAACTATTTTACATTTTGCCGGCCACTCAGGCTGCTTTATGGCCCGTTTCAATGATATACTGCGTATAGCTAATTCAAAAATAGTTGATAAATACAACATTCCCTTGAATTGAAACGCTTACCTTCGTTATTCGCAACTGGAACACGCACGCTATGAGTAAACCCATTGTGATGGAACGCGGTGTTAAATACCGCGATGCCGATAAGATGGCCCTTATCCCGGTTAAAAATGTGGCAACAGAGCGTGAAGCCCTGCTGCGTAAACCGGAATGGATGAAAATAAAGCTTCCAGCGGACTCCACTCGTATTCAGGGCATCAAAGCAGCAATGCGTAAGAATGGCCTGCATTCTGTCTGCGAGGAAGCCTCCTGCCCTAACCTGGCTGAATGTTTCAATCACGGTACCGCGACGTTCATGATCCTCGGCGCGATTTGTACTCGCCGATGTCCGTTCTGTGACGTTGCACATGGACGTCCGGTCGCCCCGGACGCCAACGAACCGTCAAAACTGGCGCAGACGATTGCTGATATGGCGTTACGCTATGTTGTCATCACCTCCGTCGATCGCGACGATCTGCGTGATGGCGGCGCTCAGCACTTTGCTGATTGCATTACGGCCATTCGCGAGAAAAGCCCGACGATCAAAATTGAGACGCTGGTACCAGACTTCCGTGGCCGTATGGATCGCGCGCTGGAGATCCTCACAGCAACACCACCGGATGTCTTTAACCATAACCTGGAAAACGTTCCGCGTATCTATCGCCAGGTTCGCCCGGGGGCTGACTACAATTGGTCTCTGAAGTTACTGGAACGCTTCAAAGAAGTGCATCCGGAGATCCCAACCAAATCGGGTCTGATGGTCGGTCTGGGTGAAACCAACGCTGAAATCATTGAAGTTATGCGCGATTTACGTCGTCATGGCGTGACCATGCTGACGCTGGGTCAGTATCTGCAGCCAAGTCGTCACCACCTGCCGGTACAGCGCTATGTCAGCCCTGAAGAGTTTGATGAGATGAAAGCGGAAGCGATGGCGATGGGCTTTACCCATGCCGCATGTGGACCGTTTGTTCGTTCCTCTTACCATGCAGACCTGCAGGCAAAAGGACTGGAAGTTAAGTGATCGTGTAACACTCATTTACATTTCAGACAAAAAAAACCGGCAAATCGCCGGTTTTTTTCTCTGTAGAGTATAACGTGCGGACATCCTGCTCCGGGTATTACTCTTTGTGAGAGAGTTTCTCAGCCTGAACGTCGCCGCTTGCGTCTTTCTTCGCTCCGGCATCTTCATCGTTCATCGCTTTCTTGAAGCCTTTAATTGCCGATCCCAGGTCTCCACCCAGCGTACGTAACTTCTTGGTACCAAACAGCAGAACAACCAGTGCGGCAACCACCAGCAGTTTGGTAATACTAATCTCACCCATAGATACCTTCTTAACTTAAAACAGGCTGCGTTACGCGCCGTATTAACCTGAAAATTGTAACGGTCTTTTGGCGCGCGCACACAATAGCAATCTGTAACAAGGTGAATCAAGCATTGTTTAAAAATACGTCATAATAATTGCGGTGGCGCAAATCGTCGGTTATGTAACACCGGAAGTTGCGCCCGGACCTGGCGAACTCGCTGCGCGGAAACCTCCGCCATAATCAATGTCGGTGTCTCGGCGGCAGCGGCTACTGTGACGCCAAACGGATCGATAATACGGCTTTGGCCAATATTTTTGTTACCGCACTCCCCAGCGGCAATCATATAGCATGTAGTGTCCAGCGCTCTGGCAGCCAATAACGTTGACCAATGATGCTCCTTAAGCGTCCCTCTGACCCACGCAGCAGGGAGCACCAGCACTTCCGCCCCCTGAAGCGCCTGCGCCAATGCCAGCTCAGGAAAGCGCAAATCGTAACAGGTCATCAGGCCAACCTTCATATCATCAACCTCCAGCAGCGGCGCAATGGCATCGCCTGCGTCCACATTGCGGGACTCTTGTATCGAGAAGGCATCGTAAAGATGAAGTTTCGCGTAATGTGCAACAATCTTGCCCGCACGCAGAGCGACCAGCATATTAAATGCCCGCCCCGGCGTGGAGGGAACATGAAGGGTCAGAATTGTCGTCATGGCATTGCTGGCACTCTCACGTAACAAGAGAGTCAAAAAGCCCCCTTCCAGAAGCTGGGCTGATTTTACCGACAAGTCGGGGTCAAGATCGTCACGCGCCAATAACGCCTCTGGCAACACCAGCAACGCTACCCCATTTTCTGCCGCCTGAGACATTAACGAGACGCATGTTTGTGCATTTTTCTCCCACAAGGGACTCACCGCAAACTGCCCTGCTGCAACGAACATATTCCCTCCACTTACGTTTGTTGAACTCGCCAAAGAGGATTATTCAGCGTTACACTCACCCCTATACCAATCAAATAGCAGGATTGTGTTGTGTTACAACTTCTTTTAGCAGTTTTTATTGGTGGCGGTACAGGTAGCGTTGCACGCTGGCTGTTGAGTATGCGGTTTAACCCGCTGCATCAGGCGCTCCCTGTTGGCACACTCGTGGCAAACTTATTGGGTGCTTTTATCATTGGTATGGGGCTTGCGTGGTTCAATCGCATGACGAATATCGACCCGATGTGGAAAGTGCTCATCACCACGGGCTTTTGCGGCGGCTTAACGACATTCTCTACCTTCTCAGCTGAGGTCGTTTTTCTGCTACAGGAAGGACGTTTTGGCTGGGCTATGCTTAATGTGCTGGTCAACCTGTTAGGGTCTTTTGCAATGACGGCAATGGCCTTCTGGCTTTTTTCAGCGTCGACTGCGCACTAGGAGCGAAAAAAAACCCGCAATTAAGCGGGTTTTGAATTCTTGCTGTCGTATGCTTACAGAGCGGTTACGTTTGCAGCAGAAGGGCCTTTGGCACCGTTAGTGATTTCGAACTCTACGCGCTGACCTTCAGCCAGAGTTTTAAAACCATTGGTCTGGATTGCAGAGAAGTGTACGAACACGTCTTTGCTGCCATCTTCCGGAGTAATGAAACCGAATCCTTTGGACTCATTAAACCACTTAACGTTACCTTTAATCTTAGACATCAAAATTACCTTTACATGAAAAATAGACACAAATGCTGTGTCGGGTATCAGTACATCAATTGTGGTGCATTTTGTCCAGTCGAACTTTGCCAAAAAGTGATAAATGTCGCGTTATTTTTTAACTCACCGTTATTACACTTTGTTTTTATTGATGTTTTTTGATTAAGAAAAGTCCGGAACTCAGGCATCAGAACTGAAAGCGCATCCATGCAAAGTAGACATTCCCGTTGTTATAGGTCCCAGGGATGTAAGTCATCTGGAATGTCGCGGGCCCATAGCCAATGGAAGCCAGCGGTAATAAAACGGGAACAGGGATATAATTCCAGTTATCGCGCGCGGTGGCGCCCGCCGTAAAACCTAACCCCATATGAAAATTCTCATCCGCTAGCGGTCGCCAGGTTTTTTCCCAGCCATAGCCTCCAATCGGCTCCCACTTATTATAAGAATCCTTAAAGGCCATAATATAAAGACCGTGCCAGTTACCTTTATCATCCCAGCGTGATTGACCAAACCCCACGCCCCACGGACGTTCATTGTAACGATCCGTTTTCTCCTTATCGTAGGCAAATCGCGCATGCCAGGTAATCGCTGGGACATAAAGATCATAATGTTCAGGCTGTTGCCAGGTTTGCGCAACATTCTCCTTCAGCGTATCAAGCCACCCTTTGTCTTCTGCAAAGACCTGAGGCAGGAGTATCAACTGAGCAAACAGAAATGAATAAATAAGAAAATACTTTTTAGCGACAATCACAACATAATTACCATTCTTGGGTTCGACGGCGATCGTAACAAAGCCAACTCAAATGAAACCTTAACAAAAAGGGAACTGAGAAAAATCGCAAAGTGCGGGTGTTCTATTGTCTGCGATTGTATTTCCTAGCAGGAATAACGCTCACAAATCCCCACCCTCATTGTATGGAAATAGACTCAACCTTATTTAAATCCAGCCATTACTTGCAAATTAACAATATCGCATCAAATTCACATCAAATTAAAAACAAATGAGATTTTGTCTAAAAAAAAGGCTGCCCTGCATTGAATCCGTCTTTTTATTGATTTCAATCAGCAAGGGAATACGGTTTATTCGGCACATTTTTATACTATTTTGAAGTCATTTACTTCGTTTTCACTTTCTGGGTGTCCATGCGACAGGGGAAATAATGTTGATATTTATTGAACTCCTTATAGGGGTTGTGGTTATTGTGGGTGTAGCGCGCTACATCATTAAAGGCTACTCAGCCACCGGCGTATTATTTGTTGGTGGGTTAGTACTGCTAATTATCAGTGCGCTCATGGGGCACAAAGTTTTACCCGCCAGTGAAACTGGCACAGGCTATACCGCGACGGATATCGTTGAATATATTAAAATTCTGCTAATGAGTCGCGGCGGCGATCTTGGCATGATGATCATGATGCTGTGTGGTTTCGCCGCTTATATGACGCATATTGGCGCCAACGACATGGTGGTCAAATTAGCCTCTAAGCCCCTGAAGTATATCAACTCGCCCTATTTACTGATGATCGCCGCGTATTTTGTTGCCTGCCTGATGTCGCTGGCCGTTTCCTCCGCAACGGGGCTTGGCGTACTGCTGATGGCGACCCTCTTCCCTGTGATGGTCAACGTCGGTATCAGTCGTGGTGCAGCCGCTGCAATTTGTGCTTCCCCGGCAGCGATTATTCTCTCGCCAACCTCTGGTGATGTCGTATTGGCCGCAAAAGCAGCGGAAATGCCACTGATCGATTTTGCATTCAAAACCACGCTGCCTATCTCAATCGCCGCCATTATCGGCATGGCGATCGCCCACTTTTTCTGGCAGCGTTATCTGGATAAAAAAGAAAATATTTCACATGAAATGCTCGATGTGAATGAAATCACCACCAGCGCGCCCTCTTTTTACGCAATACTGCCGTTTACCCCGATCATTGGTGTTCTGGTGTTTGATGGCAAATGGGGCCCGCAACTGCACATTATTACGATTCTGGTTGGCTGCATGTTGTTTGCGGCTTTGCTGGAATTTGTTCGTGGTTTCAATACGCAAAAAGTATTTTCCGGACTGGAAGTCGCGTATCGGGGAATGGCGGACGCCTTTGCTGGCGTGGTCATGCTGTTGGTGGCGGCGGGTGTGTTCGCTCAGGGTCTGAGCACCATCGGTTTTATTCAGAGTCTGATCTCTATTGCCACCTCTTTTGGCTCAGCAAGCATCATTCTGATGCTGGTCCTCGTGATTTTGACCATGCTCGCGGCCATGACGACAGGCTCCGGTAATGCGCCTTTTTATGCCTTTGTGGAGATGATCCCGAAACTGGCGCACTCTTCCGGCATTAATCCGGCTTATCTGTCGATTCCCATGCTGCAGGCGTCAAATCTGGGACGTACTATTTCCCCGGTATCCGGCGTAGTCGTTGCCGTTGCGGGTATGGCGAAAATCTCTCCTTTTGAAGTGGTGAAGCGGACATCTGTCCCGGTGATGGTGGGACTGCTGATCGTCATTGTCGCGACTGAAGTCATGGTGCCAGCCTCATCCGCGATCGTTGGCGGCTAACGTATCAATGCCGGGTAGCGACGCTCATTGCACCGCTATCCGGCATAGCCGAATCATCCTCCGTGGTAGATTCGTTGCGGCCTGCCAATCTTACCGTGAACGATCTCTGCAACAATCAGATGGCGACCTGCACAGTATTCCAGATAGCGCCGGGAGGTCGTCCGGCTAATGGTCAGCGCCTGCGCCACGGTTTCTGCGGTATGCTGAACCGTCGGATCACTAAACAGCTTGAGTATCGCATTAAGCGTTAACGCATCGATTCCCGTAGGTAGATCGCCTTTGGATTCTCCCCTGGCATATGCATTAAACATTTCGTCAATTTGCCGCTGACTGGCGCTGTCGTTACCCGCCAGCATGCGCCGGCGCTGCTGATACCGTGTAAGCGTTTGACCGAGTCGCTCATAGGCAATCGGTTTGATAAGATAATCAAACGCCCCGCTGCGCACGGCCTCAGACACCGTATCCATATCGCTGGCCGCCGTGGTAAAGACAACGCCGCCGGGATAGCGTGACTGCGTCAATTCGTGGAGTAACGTGATGCCCTTTCCGTCTGGCAGATAGTTATCCAGTAAAATGAGCCCAGGCTTAAAACGCTCAATCATCATCCGGGCCTGCGCCAGATTCCCGGCAAGCCAGATCTGTTTAAAACCCGGAATATGGCGAATATATTCCGCGTGCATTTCCGCCAGCAGCGTTTCATCCTCAACGATCAGTATGCTTAATGGTTCCGTCATTGTTTTTTTTCACTTTCGGAAGAAATAGAGAAAACAAGGTGCCGCAAGGATCATTGTCTTCCAGCGTAATGATCCCCCCACAGCGCCCCACATAACTTGCAATCAAATACAGTCCAATGCCATGTTCTCCAGGTTCGTCAGTTCGCGTACTGACCCCCTGTTCGAATATTTTTTCGCGCAATGCCTCAGGAACGCCGCAACCCTGATCGGCAACTTCGATGATGACTTCATCCCCTTCGTCGCTCAAAAAGAGCTCAACGACATTATTTCCTTGCGGAGTCCGCAAACTGGCTTCAAAGGCATTATCGAGCAGATTCCCGACAATCGCCGCAAACTCTGTGCTATCAAGCCCTTCCGGAAGCTGGTGTAACTGGCTACCGGGCACAATCGTCATCTGGAGCCCTAACTCCCGCGCACGCTGCACTTTGCCAAACAGTAGACCGGCGACCTGACGGTCGGAAAACGCGCTACGCAGGCTGTCAATAAGCTGTTGCTGCGCCTGCGATTCCCCCTGCACCATCTCCCGGACGCGATCATACTCCTTCATTTGCAGCAAACCATTGAGCGTGGACATCCAGTTTAGATGTTCATGGCGCAGAGTTCTGAGACTCTCAACATATTGTTTGATTTGGCTTAGTTGCGCATTAAGGGTAGAAATCTCATCTTTGCTTCGAAAGCTGATGATCGCCCCAAGTAACTCGTCGCCAGAGCGGATCGCCTCGCGATTAGCAATAACACTGAGCCCATTAAAATTGGCCATCACATTCTGGCGTGGCTCCGCGATCTCCTGAGTGAAAAAATCTGCGGGTTTCACCACCTCTTCAATCGGTTTTCCCAGCCACTGCCTCCCGGGAGAAGACAAACCCAGCATTTTCCTGGCGCTACGGTTAATGGCGGTAATAAACCCTTCAGGATCAACGGCAATCAGCCCTTCATAGACAGAACTAAACAACGCCTCCTGCTGGCGTACCACCCGCGCGATTTGCTTTGGTTCCATCCCCAACATCTGGCGGCGAATATGGGAAGCAAAAAACCATGAAAGTAGCATCAGTAGCAACAATAACAGGACAAATACGCCCGCCATCGGTAATAAAAAGTCCAGTCGCCAGCTATCGATTTTGCTGACCAGATAACCAATCGACACCACACCGATCACCTGACCACTCTCATTGAATATCGGCGTCTTGGCGCGCATCGCCATGCCGATAGACCCCTCCCCCATAATAAAATAGCTTTCACCCTTTTCAAGCGCGCCGGGTTTGGTGAACTGCATGGGCTGACCAATTTTTGCCGGATTCGGGTGGTAGAGGCGAATCGAATTGCGGTCGCCGATCACGACATAGTCGAAATCGGTATCGCTCTGCAGTTTATCCGCAATGCTGGCTAATCGTGTGTAATCACGGTGTTCGACGGCAGAGATAATGCTGTCATTCGAGGCAATGATCTTCGCCTGGTTCATCGCCATATCCCTGACATGGGTCACCAGATAGTCCTCGAAACTCGCAGAAAAATACCGCGCCAGGGCCGCGATGATAAAAATAGAAACCACCAGAATAAGGAGAAAAATGCGTAACGGAAACGCAAGGCGCCGGAAAAAAAGAAACTGCTTTTTATTTTTATGAGCGGGCATTATTGTTCCTTACCTATGTCAACCGGTACACTTAACGCATAGATGTAATAAAAATGTTTTCTTCCGGAAGAAGAGAATAATCTAAGATCGTTACAGATTCCCCACCTTAAATCAATTAAACAAATTAAAACCACGCCTTAAATGATCGTTAAGTTAATTAAAAAACTTAAAACCATAAAACACATAAAAACCATCTAACTCTTTGTGAAATAAATCAAAATTTACCTCTTTAATACTCCTTACGATGTATATGTCAGGGAGAAAGAGGACTAATGGCGAATAAAAAAAGCAAAACGCCCTGACGTAAACAAAACGTTATCAATTGACAAAATTGCACAACAAACACAAAAACCCAGCAACAATATATATCTTCAGGAGCCTTTTCACTATGTTTGAAAATAATGTGTTCACACAAGTCAAACGCTCTGAAAATATAAAAATGGCGGCGATCACGAAATTCCTGAAAGAGAATGATCTGAGCGTGGATACCACCGTTGAAATATTCATAACTGTTATGCGTGACGATCACCTTATCGCCTGCGGTGGCATTGCTGGAAATATCATAAAATGCGTGGCCATCAGCGAATCAGTACGGGGCGAAGGTTTAGCGCTAACGCTGGCGACTGAGCTTATCAATCTCGCCTATGAAAGACACTGCACACATCTCTTCATCTATACAAAAACCGAATACGAAGCGCTGTTTAAACAGTGCGGTTTCGCAACGCTGACCAGCGTACCCGGCGTGATGGTGCTGATGGAAAACAGCACCACACGATTAAAACGCTACGCCGAATCCCTGGCAAAACAGCGGCGGGACGGCAAAAAAATTGGCTGTATCGTGATGAATGCCAACCCATTCACACAGGGTCACCGGTACCTGATTCAACAAGCGGCAGCACAATGTGACTGGCTGCACGTGTTCTTAGTCAAAGAAGATACATCCCGTTTTCCGTACGAAGATCGATTTGATTTAGTGCTCAAAGGGACTGCGGATATCCCGCGATTAACCGTCCATCGTGGCTCCGAATACATCATCTCCCGCGCCACCTTCCCGTGCTACTTCATCAAAGAGCAGAGTGTTATCAACCACTGCTACACCGAAATCGACCTGAAGATTTTCCGTCAGTACCTGGCGCCCGCACTGGGCGTCACCCACCGTTTCGTGGGTACTGAACCGTTTTGTACCGTCACCTCTCAGTACAACCACGATATGCGTTACTGGCTGGAAACGCCCGCGCTTCCCGCCCCACCCATTGAGCTGGTGGAAATTGAGCGGCTGTGTTTTCAGGAGATGCCGATTTCCGCCTCCTGGGTACGCAAGCTGCTGGTTAAAAAAGATCTCACGGCTATCGCGCCGCTGGTGCCTGAAGCCACTCTGCACTATCTGCAGAACATGCTTGAGCGCAGCCCATCCAGCGCGACAGTCTGCCAAAAGACCCCCGCATTAGAAACAGGTGAAAAATGAAAATAAACCAGGCAGCCGTCGCCGGCACCCTTGAGTCTGGAGATGTGATGATACGCATCGCTCCGCTCGACACGCAGGAAATCGACCTGCAAATCAACAGCAGCGTTGAAAAACAGTTTGGCGATGCTATCCGCACGACCATTCTGGACGTGCTCTCACGCTACGATGTGCGCGGCGTACAGCTGAATGTCGATGATAAAGGCGCGCTGGACTGCATTTTACGCGCCCGACTGGAAACCCTGCTGGCGCGCGCCAGCGGTATCCCGGCACTGCCCTGGGAGGATCGCCAATGATTTCCGCCTCCTTACAACAACGTAAATCCCGCACCCGTCGCAGCATGCTGTTCGTACCTGGCGCCAATGCCGCCATGATCAGCAATTCGTTCATCTATCCGGCAGATGCGCTGATGTTCGATCTGGAAGACTCTGTCGCCCTGCGTGAAAAAGATGCCGCTCGTCGTCTGGTATACCACGCCCTGCAACACCCACTTTATCGCGATATTGAAACCATTGTGCGCGTTAACGCCCTCGATTCTGAATGGGGTATCAACGACCTGGAAGCCGTTGTCCGCGGCGGCGCCGATATTGTGCGTTTACCGAAAACCGACACCGCGCAGGACGTTATCGATATTGAAAAAGAGATCCTGCGTATTGAGAAAACCTGCGGTCGCGAAGCCGGTAGCACCGGTTTGTTAGCCGCCGTGGAATCGCCGCTGGGCATCACCCGCGCGGTCGAAATTGCGCATGCGTCTGAACGTCTGATCGGTATTGCGCTGGGCGCGGAAGACTACGTACGTAACCTGCGTACCGAGCGTTCGCCAGAAGGTACCGAGCTTCTGTTTGCACGATGCTCCATTTTGCAGGCGGCGCGTTCTGCCGGTATTCAGGCGTTTGACACTGTCTATTCCGATGCCAACAACGAAGCGGGTTTCCTGAATGAAGCTTCGCATATCAAGCAGCTGGGTTTTGACGGCAAGTCGCTCATTAACCCACGCCAGATTGAACTGCTGCACAACCTGTATGCCCCGACGCAGAAAGAAGTGACCCATGCCCGTCTGGTAGTGGAGGCCGCTGAAGCCGCTGCTCGTGAAGGCCGTGGCGTCGTTTCTCTGAACGGCAAGATGGTAGACAGCCCGGTTATTGAACGTGCTCGTCTGGTGCTTTCCCGCGCAGAACTTTCCGGCATCCGCGAAGAATAAGGCAAAAAAAATGACGCAGAAAATCGAACAACTTCAACGACAGGAACGGGTAACAGCCTGGAGTCGCCGCGCGGAAAGTGAACTTTCCGCCTTTCAGAGCAGCTCAAAACAGAACCTGCAGGCGCAAAAACCGCGCAACAAAAAACTGTGTGCCGATCTCGAAGAAGCCATTCGCCGTTCCGGTTTGCAGGACGGTATGACTATCTCTTTCCACCACGCTTTCCGTGGCGGCGATCTGACGATCAACCTGGTCATGGACACGATCGCCAGAATGGGCTTTAAAAATCTGACCCTGGCCTCCAGTTCGCTCAGCGACTGCCACGCGCCGCTGGTCGGTCATATCCGCAAGGGTGTGGTTAGCAGTATCTATACCTCCGGTCTGCGCGGACCGTTGGCGGAAGAAATTTCCCGCGGATTGCTGGAAGAACCCGTGCAAATCCATTCACACGGTGGTCGTGTACACCTTGTGCAAAGCGGCGAATTGAGTATTGACGTGGCATTCCTCGGGGTTCCCTCCTGCGATCCTTTCGGTAACGCCAATGGTTATACCGGTAAAGCCTGTTGCGGTTCTCTGGGCTATGCGAAAGTCGATGCCGAAAACGCGAAACAGGTCGTGCTGCTGACCGAAGCGTTACTGCCCTATCCGCATAATCCGGCCAGCATCGCTCAGGATCAGGTGGATCTCATCGTGCAGATCGACCAGGTGGGCGATGCCGATAAAATCGGTGCTGACGCGACCCGTATGACCACCAACCCGCGCGAGCTGCTGATCGCCCGCAGCGCGGCAGAAGTAATCGCCAACTCTGGCTACTTCAAAGAGGGATTCTCCCTGCAAACCGGAACCGGCGGCGCGTCTCTTGCCGTCACCCGTTTCCTGGAAGACAAAATGCGCAGCCGCGATATTCGCGCCGATTTCGCGTTGGGGGGGATCACCGCCACCATCGTTGACCTGCATGAGAAAGGGCTGATCCGCAAGCTGCTGGATGTACAAAGCTTTGACCGCAATGCCGCCGAATCACTGGCCCGCAACCCGAATCACATCGAAATCAGCGCCAACCAGTACGCCAACTGGGGTTCTAAAGGGGCATCGGTTGACCGTCTGGATGTCGTGGTACTGAGCGCACTGGAAGTGGACACTCACTTTAATGTCAACGTGCTGACCGGTTCTGACGGCGTATTGCGTGGCGCATCCGGTGGTCACTGCGATACCGCCGTTGCCGCAGCCCTGTCTATTATCGTCGCGCCGTTGGTACGTGGTCGTATCCCGACGCTGGTAGACAATGTGACTACCTGTGTAACCCCAGGTTCCAGCGTTGACATTCTGGTGACAGACCATGGCATCGCCGTCAACCCGGCGCGTCCGGAACTGGCCGAACGTCTGAAAGAAGCGGGAATGAAAGTGGTGTCGATCGAATGGCTGCGCGAACGTGCGCAACTGCTCACCGGTCAGCCTCGCCCGATTGAATTCACCGACCGCGTGATTGCCGTGGTGCGTTACCGCGATGGTTCGGTCATTGATGTCGTTCATCAGGTGAAGGAATAAACCATGCACCTGCTTCCTGTTAATAATGCCACCCGTCATGCGGTTTCTATTCCCGAGCTGCTCGCCAGCCGTGATGAGAGACAAGCAAAGCAACACGCCTGGCTCGCGCGCCATGCTACACCACTGATCTCCTTTACCGTGGTAGCGCCAGGGCCGATTAAAGACAGCGAAGTCACCCGCGGCATCTTTAATCACGGCGTGAATGCTCTGCACGTACTGATGCAGAAATCTGGCTGGTTTATCAGGGAGCAGTCCATCGTGGTTTCAGCCAGCGGGCCGGAAGCGCTGTTTGCGCTTGAAGGTCCGGCCCGCGACATCAAGCTTGCCACGATCGAACTTGAACATCAGTCCCCACTGGGACGTTTGTGGGACATCGATGTGCTGACCCCAGAAGGGGTCATCGTGTCCCGCCGCGATTTTGCGCTTCCGCCTCGCCGCTGTCTGCTGTGTGAGCAAAGCGCCGTTGAATGCGCGCGGGGTAAAACCCATGCGCTTTCCGAACTTCTCATTCACATGGAGGCGTTGCTGCATGATGCCCAATAACGCAACGTCGACCACGACCACCGCCCTGTCCCCCTCTTTGCTCGAAGACTGGGCAACGCTGGGATGGCGCGCCATGATGACCGAGGTGAATTTATCGCCCAAACCCGGTCTGGTGGATCGCCTCAACTGCGGTGCGCACAAAGATATGGCGCTGGAAGATTTCCACCGTAGCGCCCTGGCAATCCAGGCCTGGCTGCCACGCTTTATCGAATATGGCGCTTACAGCGCGCAAATGTCGCCAGAGGACGTACTGAAAGGCCTACGTCCGATTGGGATGGCTTGCGAAGCGGACATGTTCCGCGCGACCGCCGGGGTAAACACGCACAAAGGCAGCATTTTTTCACTGGGATTGCTGTTTGCCGCCGTGGGTCGCCTCCATCAACGACACTCCCCAATCACTCCCGAGACGCTCTGTCACACCGCCGCAGCATTTTGCGCAGGAATGACACAGCACGAACTGCGCCAGAACAATCAACAACTCACAGCAGGTCAGCGTCTCTATCAACAATTGGGGTTAACCGGTGCACGAGGTGAAGCTGAAGCAGGTTATCCGCTCGTGATTCATCATGCGCTGCCGCACTACCGTGCTCTGCTGGCTCAGGGGCGAGATCCTGAACTGGCGTTACTCGATACCTTACTGCTGCTGATGGCGATGAATGGGGATACCAACGTCGCGTCTCGCGGTGGGGAGCAGGGGCTGCGCTGGTTACAGCAGCAGGCAAAGAGTCTGCTGCAAAACGGGGGGATACGCACTCCCGCCGATCTTCATTCTTTACGGCAGTTCGACCAGCAGTGCATTGAGCGCAACCTCAGCCCAGGAGGGTGCGCCGATCTACTGATTGTCACCTGGTTTTTAGCCCAAATTTCGCAAGTTAACCATTAACACAATTACATAAAAGATCCTTTCCGGAGAATCACTCATGTCTTTATCTAAAGATAATATATGGAAGTTGTTGGCCCCATTGGTAGTAATGGGCGTCATGTTTCTTATCCCTGTCCCCGATGGGATGCCCCCTCAGGCCTGGCACTATTTCGCCGTTTTTGTGGCGATGATTGTCGGGATGATTCTGGAGCCGATTCCGGCGACAGCCATCAGTTTTATTGCCGTTACCATTTGCGTGATTGGCAGCAACTACCTGCTGTTTGATGCCAAAGAGCTGGCGGACCCCAGTTTTGATGCCGGTAAACAGGCGTTGAAATGGGGGCTGGCCGGTTTCTCCAGCACCACCGTATGGCTGGTATTTGGCGCCTTTATTTTCGCTCTGGGCTACGAAGTGACTGGTCTGGGACGTCGAATCGCGCTGTTCCTGGTGAAATTCATGGGTAAGCGTACCCTGACGCTGGGCTATGCCATTGTCATCATTGACATCCTTCTGGCGCCGTTTACGCCCTCTAACACGGCGCGAACCGGGGGGACCGTATTCCCGGTAATCAAAAACCTGCCGCCGCTGTTTAAATCATTCCCTAACGATCCTTCCGCACGTCGTATCGGTGGGTATCTGATGTGGATGATGGTGATCAGTACCAGTCTCAGTTCTTCCATGTTTGTCACCGGCGCGGCACCGAACGTACTGGGTCTGGAATTCGTCAGCAAAATTGCAGGTATTCAGATTAGCTGGCTGCAATGGTTCCTGAGCTTCCTGCCAGTGGGCATTATTTTGCTGATCGTTGCGCCGTGGCTCTCATACGTGCTCTACAAGCCGGAAGTCACCCACAGTGCGGAAGTCGCTGCATGGGCTGGTGACGAGCTTAAAACCATGGGCAGTCTGACCCGCAAAGAAACAACGTTGATAGGCCTGGTACTGCTCAGCTTAGGTCTGTGGGTTTTTGGCGGCGAAATGATCGACGCCACCGCCGTTGGTCTGCTGGCCGTCTCTCTGATGCTGGCACTGCATGTTGTGCCGTGGAAAGACATTACCCGTTATAACAGCGCGTGGAACACGCTGGTCAACCTCGCTACGCTGGTGGTGATGGCGAATGGTCTGACCCGCTCTGGCTTCATCGACTGGTTTGCTTCTACCATGAGTTCTCACCTGGAAGGCTTCTCGCCTAACGCAACGGTGATTGTCCTGGTGCTGGTGTTCTATTTTGCGCACTACCTGTTCGCCAGCCTCTCCGCACATACCGCGACCATGCTGCCGGTTATTCTGGCGGTCGGTAAAGGTATCCCGGGCGTGCCGATGGAACACCTTTGTATTCTGCTGGTTCTTTCGATCGGTATCATGGGCTGTCTGACGCCTTATGCGACTGGCCCTGGCGTCATCATTTACGGCTGTGGCTATGTGAAATCCAAAGACTACTGGCGTCTGGGCGCGATCTTTGGCGTCATCTACATCGCGATGCTGCTGCTGGTGGGTTGGCCGATTCTGGCTCTGTGGAGCTAATCCCCTTCCGCATCACAGTATGAAAATGATGCCAGTCAGATAAACCTGACTGGCATTTTTTATGGTTAAATAGATGATATACAGTATTTCTATATATCAGAATTAATCATGAAACCAATATGGCGTTACAGTCCTCTACTGGCCGCATTTCTGCTTCCAGTCTCCACGGTGAAAGCCGACGAACTTCAGGCGAAACAGTACGGTGATTTCGACCGCTATGTGTTGGCGCTCTCCTGGCAAACCGGTTTTTGCCAAAGCCAGCATGAACGCCAGCGTCAGGAACCTGACGAATGCCGTCTGCAAAAAGAAACGCAGGACAAAGCCGATTTTCTGACCGTGCATGGACTGTGGCCAGGCCTGCCTAAATCCATTGCCGTCAGAGGCGTGGATGAACGCCGATGGATGCGCTACGGCTGTGCGACCCGCCCGATCCCCAACCTGCCGGAAGCCCGCGCCAGCCGTAAATGCGCTGCCCCTCAAACAGGGCTGTCGCTGGAAAGCGCCGCGAAGTTGAGCGCGGTGATGCCCGGTGCCGGAGGACACACTTGCCTTGAACGCTATGAATACGCCAAACACGGTGCCTGTTTTGGTTTTGATCCGAATGTCTATTTCAACACAATGGTACGCCTAAACAGCGAGGTTAAGCGCAGCGCGCTGGGAGATTTTCTGAGAAGCCATTACGGTAAAGCCGTCAGCCGCGCGGACTTTGATGCCGCCGTGGTGGCAAGCTGGGGCAAAGAGAGCATCAAAGCGGTGAAGTTGAGCTGCCACGGAAATCCCGCCTACCTGACGGAAATGCAGTTTTCGTTACATGCAAACGCCATCAACAAGCCGCTGGCTACCGCCTCTTTTGCATCGCAACCGCATCCCGGCAACTGCGGCAAACGTTTTATACTGGATAGCGTCGGATATTAAGCCCCTGAAACCGGTGCATAAGCCGCGCCGGTTTAACGCCAATTGCGCTTCGCTCATCTCCCTGTGGAATAAAGAGGATCAGCGCAGAACAATCTGTTCAGCCATTATGACTGGATAAACGTCAGCAGGTCCTGATTAATCTGGTGTTTATGGGTGGTACAAATACCGTGCGATCCCCCTTCATAGATTTTCAACTGCGCGTCAGGCAACATCGCCGCCGCCGCTTTACCGCACGTTTCAAACGGTACGATTTGATCATCATCGCCATGAATAACCAGCGTCGGAATCGTCATTCTTTTGAGATCGTCCCGCAGGTCAGTCTCTGAAAACGCCTTAATACAGTCGTACAGGGCTTTTATTGACCCTTGTAACCCTTGCTCGACAAAGCTCTCACGCACCGCTTTTGACTCTTTTTCTCCAGCCCGGTTGTAGCCATAAAACGCCGCGGTAAGCTCATAAAAAAATGCGGCGCGATCGTTGACGACGCCTTGCCGAATCCCATCAAACACCTCTTTCGGTACGCCGTTGGGGTTAAAATCGGTTTTGACCATGATGGGCGTCACTGCGCCGATCAGTACGGCTTTCGCAACCCGCTGTGTCCCGTGTCGACCAATGTAGCGTGCGACCTCGCCACCGCCTGTCGAATGTCCGACATGCACCGCATCTTTTAAATTCAGGTGCGACGTCAACTCGGCCAGATCATCGGCATACTGATCCATATGATGACCGTCCCAGGGCTGTGCCGAACGGCCATGTCCCCGACGATCGTGAGCAATCACGCGAAACCCTTTCGATCCCAAAAAAAGCATCTGATCTTCGAACGCATCTGCCGTCAATGGCCAGCCGTGGCTAAAGACGATGGGCTGCCCGCTGCCCCAATCTTTAAAGTACAGATAACTGCCATCTTTTAACGTGAGTTTGTCGTACTGGCTCATGAGCTCTCCTTCAAGGAAACGCTGAGTATGTGGACCCGCCCGCGGCGAGCGCTTAAAAAGCATAATGCAAATTTGAGAACGATCCCGTTTTTCGGCTAAAATTCACTCAATGCTATAAACGCTATCAATGTTAAGGATTTGCCCGAATGTGAACTAAATCACTTCAAAGAAGGGGTAAGTCTCAGTATCATCAGGAAAGCTAAACCCTCGCCGCCAGACGGTGAGGGTTTTCTTTTGGGATTATTTACCTGCGCTACTCGCAGTATCGACGACATGGAGTAATAAATGTCCAGACCAACTATTATCATCAACGACCTCGACGCCGAACGCATCGACCGCCTGTTGGAGCAACCTGCGTTTGCCGGTTTACCGATTGCTGATGCGTTAAACGCAGAGCTGGATCGTGCCCAAATGTGTTCACCAGAAGAGATGCCGCATAACGTCGTGACCATGAACAGTCGGGTGAAATTCCGTAACCTTGCCGACGGCGAGACGCGCGTTCGCACGCTGGTCTACCCGGCGAACATGACGGACAGCAGCACCCAATTGTCGGTGATGGCTCCGGTTGGCGCTGCCCTGTTAGGTCTGCGCGTTGGCGACACCATTCACTGGGAACTGCCAGGTGGCACCGCCACGCACCTTGAAGTGCTGGAGCTTGAATACCAGCCTGAAGCGGCAGGCGATTACCTGCGCTAACGCTGTCTTTTCAAAGCCAAACGCGTTATTTTGCAGAGGATGCATTCGCATCCTCTTTCCGGTTAAATATCAACCAAATTTATCATTCCTGCTTTTTTTACGACGAACTAACCTGATTGGGGTATCTGTCGGTGGAAAAGTGTATGGCTGAGGCTCTCGGTATCACGGTAGTGTATATCCTGATAGCAGCGATTCTCGTTGCCGCTGTGCTATTTCTCGAACAGCACTGGTAATCCCTTATTCTCAGTATTGTCTCCTCTTTGATCCTTTAAAAACCTAAATCTGTGCCGTGACTGACAGAATCATATTCATTAATATGATGTTATATGTTCATGCGATAACAAGGAGAGACTGCTTATGTACAAAACAATCATTATGCCGGTTGATGTTTTCGAAATGGAACTGAGCGATAAGGCCGTACGCCACGCTGAATTTCTGGCGCAACAGGATGGCGTCATTCATCTGCTGCATGTCCTGCCGGGTTCCGCCAGTTTGAGTTTGCATCGGTTTGCCGCCGATGTTCGCCGTTTTGAGGAGCATCTGCAGCACGAAGCGGAAACCCGCCTGCAAACGATGGTCGGTCATTTCAGTCTTGATCCTTCACGGATTAAGCCGCATGTTCGTTTTGGCAACGTGCGGGACGTGGTCAACGACTTAGCGGAAGAACTGAAGGCGGATGTGGTGGTCATTGGGTCACGAAACCCGTCAATCAGCACCCATCTTCTCGGTTCTAATGCGTCAAGCGTTGTCCGCCATGCCAACCTGCCCGTGTTAGTCGTGCGTTAATTCGCCCAAGTCTGATACTGAAAAGCCCTGCCTGGAGAGAGTCCGGCAGGGCTTTTTGTTGTAACTGAAGATAATAAAAAAACCGCCCGGAATTTCACAGGCGGTTTGAGCTTGCAGGTGACAGTCTTACTGTCTTTTTTTATGCGGTCTTCGTGCGAATCAGATAATCAAACGAACTCAAGGAAGCTTTGGCGCCCTCGCCTGTCGCGATGATTATCTGCTTGTACGGTACGGTGGTGCAGTCACCGGCGGCGAATACGCCCTTCACGCTGGTTTCACATTTCGCATCAATGATGATTTCACCCATGCGGTTACGTTCAACAGCGCCTTCCAGCCAGGTGGTGTTCGGTAACAGACCAATCTGAACAAAAATGCCCGACAGTGCCACGTTGTGAACATCGCCGCTGACACGGTCACGGTACTCAAGCCCAGTGACTTTGCTGCCATCGCCTTTCACTTCTGTGGTCTGCGCGTTCAGGATGATATCGACGTTTTTCAGGCTGCGAACTTTATCCTGCAGCACCTGATCGGCTTTCATCTCCGGCGCAAATTCCAGCAACGTCACGTGCTCCACAATGCCTGCCAGATCGATAGCCGCTTCCACACCGGAGTTACCACCGCCAATCACTGCCACGCGTTTGCCTTTAAACAGCGGGCCGTCGCAGTGCGGACAGTACGTCACACCTTTGGTACGATATTGGTCTTCACCCGGTACGTTCATATTGCGCCATTTGGCACCCGTCGCAATGATAATGCTGCGAGCTTTCAGCACCGCACCGGATGCCGTTTGAATCTGGTGCAGACCACCTTCTTGCGCGGCAGGCACCAGTTTGCTGGCGCTCTGGCTATCAATCACATCCACATCGTAATCATCGACGTGCGCTTTTAATGCCCCCGCCAGCTTCTGACCTTCGGTTTTCGGCACTGAGATGTAGTTTTCGATATCCACGGTATCGAGTACCTGACCGCCAAAACGCTCGCCCATCAACCCCGTGCGAATGCCTTTACGCGCAGAGTAAACAGCCGCCGCAGCGCCCGCCGGGCCAGAGCCGACAATCAGCACATCATACGCATCACGCTTGTTCAACTCTTCTGCTGCGCGTTTCTCTGCGCCGGTATCCACTTTCGCGACGATTTCCGTCAGGGTCATACGCCCCTGGCCGAACTCTTTCCCGTTAACATAAACCGCCGGAACGCCCATCACGTTACGTTCAGTGATTTCGTTCTGGAATGTCCCGCCGTCGATTGCCGTATGCTTAATACGTGGGTTCAGCACTGCCATCAGGTTCAGTGCCTGCACCACGTCCGGGCAGTTATGGCAAGAGAGCGAGTAATAGGTTTCAAACTCAAAATCACCGTCGATTTCGCGAATCTGCTCAAGCAGCGTCTGCGCTTCTTTCGACGGATGACCACCGGTCCACAACAGTGCCAGTACCAGAGAGGTAAATTCATGCCCCAACGGGGAGCCGGCAAAACGCGGTCCCTGGGTTGAACCCGGGTTGGCTATCAGGAATGACGGCTTGCGTACGGCCAGGCTGTTATCTTCTTTAAAGGTGACTTTCTCTGACAGTTCGGCAATTTCAGTCAGCAGTTCCTTGATTTCCGCCGATTTGGCGCTGTCATCCAGCGTGGCAATCAGCTCAACAGGTTTCGTCAGTTTCTCAAGGTAAGCCTTGAGCTGGGTTTTCATGTTAGCGTCGAGCATCGTTAATCTCCTGCTTTAAAAACATCATCATGCAAGCAGCCTTGCGGGCAGCCTGAATGCGGCTTGCATCATAGTGTTGGAATGAAATGGGCGCTGATGCGCCCATTGATTGCCGGGTGGCACTTCGTTTACCCGGCCTACGATGTTGTAGGCCCGATGTGTAGGCCGGATAAGCGCAGCGCCATCCGGCTTCGAAGCGCCTTAAAGGCTTAGATCTTACCAACCAGGTCTAAAGACGGTGCTAAAGTCGCTTCGCCTTCTTTCCATTTCGCCGGGCAAACTTCGCCTGGGTGAGAAGCCACATACTGAGCCGCTTTGATTTTACGCAGCAGGTCAGACGCATCGCGGCCAATGCCTTCAGCGGTAACTTCGATTGCCTGGATGATACCTTGCGGGTCAACAACGAAGGTTGCGCGGTCAGCCAGACCTTCATCTTCACGCATGTTGTCGAAGTTACGGGTCAGGGCGCCAGTCGGGTCGCCGATCATCGCATATTTGATTTTCGCGATGGTTTCAGAGCTGCTGTGCCATGCTTTGTGAGTGAAGTGGGTGTCAGTAGACACAGAGTAAACGTCTACGCCCAGTTTCTGCAGTTCATCGTAGTGGTCAGCAACGTCGCCCAGTTCAGTCGGGCATACGAACGTGAAGTCAGCCGGGTAGAAGAAGAAGACGCTCCAGCGGCCTTCGGTATCTTTTTCGGTAACTTCGATGAATTCACCGTTTTTGAACGCCTGGTTTTTGAAAGGTTTAATTTTAGTGTTAATCAAGGACATCTATACTTCCTCCGTGTTTTCGTTGAGTTGTAAGTTAACGAAATTTTTCCGATTCGGCTAATGCGTTTCCATTATCAAATCAATAAGCGTTATCTAACAACTGACGCATGACAACTTTGTGAACCCTAAGCCGCCACCGGCGACAAAAAGTAAAAAGGCCCCCTTTTCAGGCGGCCCCATTACCTGAACTACCCGTAGGTAACTTCAGTGCCAGTGAAACTGGCTATGTGTTGCGCTCTACATTACCTTAACAAAGGCTGTAACAGCGAAGGGGATTACAACACCCCACTGAAGAAAGGGCAATCATCCGGCTTAAGGTCTTCTCTATGGCTGCGATAGGTTTGATCATCGACCTTTCTTTCGCACTGATTTTTAAGGAAAAATAATGCTAAAACGAACGCTATTGCTGACTCTCCTCCCTCTCATCGCTCAGGCGGAAGAACTGCCAGCGCCGGTCAAAGCCATCGAAAAACAAGGTATTACAATCCTGAAATCCTTCGATGCGCCGGGCGGGATGAAAGGTTACCTGGGAAAATATCAGGACATGGGCGTCACCATTTATCTCACCCCGGACGGCAAACAGGCGATCTCCGGGTACATGTATAATGAAAAAGGTGAGAACCTCAGCAATGCATTGATAGAAAAAGAGATCTATGCACCAGCCGGGCGAGAACTGTGGCAGCGCATGGAAAAATCATCCTGGTTGTTAGACGGTAAAAAGGATGCGCCCGTCGTACTTTATGTGTTCGCCGATCCTTTCTGCCCTTACTGCAAGCAATTCTGGCAACAGGCCCGCCCCTGGGTAGAATCCGGCAAAGTACAATTACGAACCCTGCTGGTTGGCGTAATCAAGCCTGAAAGCCCGGCAACTGCCGCTGCGATTCTGACCACGAAAGACCCGGCAAAAACCTGGCACGACTATGAAGCATCGAACGGCAAACTCAAACTTGAAATCCCGACATCCGTTCCTCCTGAGGCGATGCGTATTCTGAACGTCAATCAAAAAATCATGGACGATCTGGGTGCTAACGTCACACCCGCCATCTACTATTTGAATAAAGAAAACACGTTGCAGCAGGTTGTAGGATTGCCAGAAAAAGCACAGCTGGATGCAATGATGAATAGCCGTTAACGTAATATTAAGGGTGATTGTTCTCATTCCAGTCACCCGGTTAAATCACTCACTTCGCTTATCGCATAATGCAGGAGTCAGCACTCAAGAAAGCATCGTCATTGACTACCTACAGATTGTGATGTTCCGGGGCGTCTATACATCATTATTTTTATTCAACATAACAATATGAGTAACCGTGCGTCGTTAATTAATAAATGATTTGCAAAATATATATTTCGAATTAACTCACTGTATCAATCAGAAAACATCACCTCCCTCAGTTCAACTAAGTTAATCCATATTTATTATTGATCGCCGAAAAACATTCATAAATACAATACTTTAAACTGTTGCATGTTTAAATAATTGGCATATCTTATAATAAAACATTTCGAGTAAAATCAATTTAATATTGAGAGCCACCGCCAAAATGTCCATCTATAAATACCCGCTTGACAAAAATGTCCTGGAGGCCGCGCAAGAGCGCATTGTATGGACGCTTGAAACGCTCCCACGGGTCTGTGTTTCATTTTCTGGCGGTAAAGATTCTGGTCTCATGCTGCACCTGACCGCGACCCTTGCCCGTCAATTACAGAAAAAGATCTGCGTATTATTCATTGACTGGGAAGCGCAATTCTCTTGCACCATTGAGTATGTTCAGGCGCTACGAAATGAATATTCCGATGTCATCGACGAATTTTATTGGGTTGCCTTGCCGTTGACGACACAAAACGCATTATCCCAATACCAACCCGAATGGCAATGCTGGGCCCCGAATACAGACTGGGTGCGCCAACCGCCACCGGATGCGATTACCGACCCCGGCTATTTTCCTTTTTATCAGCCAAATATGACCTTTGAGCAGTTTGTTCGTTTTTTTGCTGACTGGTTTTCTAACAACCGGCCCGCCGCAATGCTGATCGGTATCCGGGCCGACGAGTCTTACAACCGATTTGGCGCCATTGCCTCCTTACAGAAGCAGCGTTTTGCTGATGACAAACCCTGGACAACTTCCGCGCCGGGTGGACACACCTGGTACATTTACCCAATGTATGACTGGAAAACCGCAGACATCTGGACCTGGTTTGCGAGGACAAACAAACGCTGTAATCCATTGTATAACCTGATGTATCAGGCTGGCGTACCAACCCGCTACATGCGGATTTGCGAACCCTTTGGCCCGGAGCAGCGCCAGGGACTGTGGCTGTACCATGTCCTCGAACCCGAACGCTGGGCGGCGATGTGTGCGCGCGTGAGCGGTGTGAAAAGCGGCGGTATCTATGCGGGTCACGACAACCATTTTTATGGTCATCGAAAACTCTTAAAACCCGATCATCTAAGCTGGAAAGAGTACGCCTTACTGTTGCTGAATAGCATGCCGGAACAAACCGCCGAACATTACTGCAATAAAATCGCCGTCTATTTACAGTGGTATAAAAAGAAAGGTCTGGACGATATTCCCCAAACGCAGGATAGCGATATTGGCACAAAAGATATCCCGTCATGGCGACGTATCTGCAAAGTGCTGCTGAATAATGATTACTGGTGCCGGGCACTCTCTTTCAGTCCAACAAAACCGAAAAGTTACCAGCGTTATAACGAACGCATGAAAGCGAAACGTCAGGAATGGGGAATACTATGCAACAACGATTAACTCAGGAATTAACCCACTTTCTCTCGGCACTGCCGGAAGAGGAACGGATCCGCGCCATTAATGAGTTCAGAATGGCCATCCACAGCGTCAGTCCTTTTCGTCATGAACCTGTCGACTGCGTGTTGTGGATTAAAAATGAACACATTACACCAAACGATTACAACCCCAATAATGTGGCGCCGCCGGAGAAAAGGCTGCTGCTCAAATCGATTGAAGCAGACGGCTTCACACAACCGATCGTCGTGGCGCAATCCAGTTCAGAGGATTACGAGATAATAGATGGTTTCCATCGGCACGAATTAGGAAAAGGAAAAGCGGCGCTAAGAGCGCGTCTGAAAGGTTATCTACCCGTCACATGCCTGGAGCGCACGCGCCATGAACGTATTACGTCCACGATTCGCCATAACCGCGCACGGGGCCGCCACCAGATCCATGCCATGTCGGAGATCGTTCGTGAACTGTCGCAACTGGGCTGGGACGAGAAAAAAATCGGCAAAGAGTTAGGGATGGATGATGATGAAGTGTTGCGTCTGAAACAAATCAACGGCCTGCAGGAGTTGTTTGCAGGTCGCCAATTTTCGAAAGCCTGGACAGTGAAATAACGGCAAGGTGAATCTGCGTTCAGCCGCTGAAAGCAGCCTCACCGCGTAAGAAAGAATGAAGAGCATCCGTTAGCAACAACGCGCGCCGCCTTTTCCCCCATAGCGCGCGTCCTGCCGCTCACGGAAAAATTCTTCATAGGTCATCGGCGTTTGGTCCGGATGCGTGACGCGCATGTGCTCAACATAGTTGTCGTAGTCCGGCACGCCAATCATCAATCTTGCCGCCTGGCCCAGGTATTTCCCGGCTTTTGAAAGCGTATCAAACATAGCGGTTACCTGTTATGCAAACGCCCTCTCCGGTCGGAGAGGGCTTAATAGTTGAAGATTAGTGCGCGCTTTTCGCCTGCGCCACGATCTCTTCTACATTTTCCGGCATCGACTCATACGGCGTCTCTTTTGCCGTCGGTTTGTCGACCTTCAGGGCCGCCAACGCGGTCTTTATGGAGAACAGCGCCAGTACCACCACCACCACCATGAAGAAGACGGTCAGACCGGCATCCAGACGGTTGTTAAACACCAGCTGTGACAACTGCGATTCGGTGTACTGCGCCGGGATCTTGCCGCTGTCAATCATCGCCTGGAATTTATTGGCGATAGCCAGGAAGCCCACTTTGTTGTCCGGGCTAAACGCTTTTTGCCAGCCAGCGGTGAGCGTACAAATCAACAGCCAGGACGTGGGTACTAACGCAACCCATGCGTAACGCTGACGTTTCATCTTGAACAGGACCACAGCGCAAAGCATCAACGCCATACCCGCAAGCATCTGGTTGGCAATACCAAACAGCGGCCACAGGGTGTTAATTCCGCCCAGAGGGTCAACCACGCCCTGATGCAGGAAGTAACCCCAGGCCATCACGCAGAGCGCGGTCGCCAGCAGGTTGGCAGGCAGTGAATCGGTGCGTTTCAGCCCCGGAGAAACCACGCCCAGCAGATCCTGCAGCATAAAGCGCGCTGCGCGGGTTCCTGCGTCCACCGCCGTCAGAATAAACAGCGCTTCAAACAGAATCGCAAAGTGATACCAGAACGCGACGTCCATCATACCGCCGAGCGCACCGTGCAGAATGTAAGCCATCCCCACCGCCAGCGTCGGTGCGCCGCCCGCACGCGAGATAATGGATTGTTCACCCACTTCATTGGCGATTTGATGCAGCGTGTCCGGCGTAATCGCAAAGCCCCAACTGCTCACCACCTGCGCCGCAGAAGCCACCACATCGGTGGTACCGGCTGGCGCCAGCACAGCCATTGGGCTGTTCATGGCAAAGTAGACGCCCGGATCGATAATACAGGCGGAAACCAGCGCCATAATGGCAACGAAGGATTCCATCAGCATGCCGCCGTAGCCAATAAAACAGGCCTGGCCTTCGTTCGCCAACATCTTCGGCGTGGTGCCGGAAGCGATCAGCGCGTGGAATCCGGACACCGCCCCACAGGCAATCGTGATAAACAGGAACGGGAACAGATTGCCCGTCCACACCGGCCCTGTACCGTCAACAAATTTGGTCAGCGCAGGCATAGTCAGCGTGGGTCGCATAATCAGAATGCCGACCGCCAGACCCACAATGGTGCCAATCTTCAGGAAGGTGGAGAGGTAGTCACGCGGTGCCAGCAGCAGCCATACGGGCAGGACTGCCGCCACAAAACCGTACCCCACCAGCATCCAGGTCAGCTGTACGCCAGTGAAATCAAAGTACGGCGCCCAGGTGGGACTTTGGGCCACCCAACCACCAGAAATGATGGCAAAGACCAGGAAAACCAAACCGATGACCGACACTTCGCCAATCCGTCCGGGGCGCAGATAACGCAGGTAAACCCCCATGAAGATCGCCAGCGGAATGGTAAACGCCACGGTATAGGTTCCCCACGGGCTGTGGGTCAGGGCTTTGACGACAATCATCGCCAGCACCGCCAGAATAATCACCATGATCATAAAACAGGCCACCAGCGCAATGACGCCTGCTGTGGGACCCATTTCCTCTTTGACCAACTCACCCAACGAGCGACCGTCGCGGCGAGTCGACACAAACAGCACCATAAAGTCCTGCACCGCACCGGCTAATACCACACCAGCCAGCAGCCAGATCATGCCGGGCAGGTAGCCCATCTGCGCTGCCAGCACCGGTCCCACCAGCGGGCCCGCGCCAGCAATGGCGGCAAAATGGTGACCGAACAGCACTTTTTTGTCGGTAGGGACGTAATCCAGACCGTCGTTATGACGCACAGCAGGCGTCATACGCGTCGGGTCAACCGCCAGCACATTTTTGGCGATATACAGACCATAAAAACGGTAGGCAATGAGATAGACACAGACCGACGCCACCACAATCCACAGCGCGTTGATCTGTTCACCACGGTTTAACGCAATATATCCCAGCGCAAATGCTCCCATTACAGAGAGCACTGTCCAGACGAGGTATTTCCCTGATTTATTCATGGTTGTTGTCCGTTTGCGTGTTCCAGAGAGATGTTACATTTTGTTTCTATAACACCTCTGCTGGTTTTAACAACATGACAACTTCATAAACCAGATATATCACTGATCATTTACATCGCATTGTTAACTAGATCACTCCATTCACCTGCTAACCCTGCAATATCATTTTATTTTGCCGACGTTACCCCAGAACCGCAGTCCCTAAACGGCAGGTGCAACAACGCCGTCCTTGTTCATCAAAAACAGCAATTTCCCAACTCTGATTTTGCCGTCCGAGATGCAGCGGCTGGCACACACCGCGCACTTTTCCCTGTGATACCGCCCGGTGATGAGTGGCGTTCAGTTCAGTACCGACAACGCACTGCCCGTCGCGGGTCATCAGATAACCCGCCATTGAACCCAGCGTCTCCGCCAGCGCCGCTGACGCCCCGCCGTGCAGCAAACCAAACGGCTGATGCGTCCGGGCATCCACCGGCATTTCCGCTTCCAGCACGTCGTCACCGAGTCGGGTATAGACAATGCCAAGATGCGCCACCATCGTGTTCTGGCTGGTGGCATTCAGTTCTTCAAGCGTTAAATGGCGTTTCCAGATCATCGTTATGCCCCCAGCGTTGAGCCGCCATCAACCACAATATCCTGCAGCGTAATGTGGCTCGCCAGATCGGAAGCCAGAAACAAAATGGTATTGGCGATTTCCTGTGGACGCGCGATTTTCCCCAACGGAATGCCGAGTTTAAACTGCTCGCCAAAACCGTGAATTCGCTGCTGTTCGGCGTCATCACTGACCCACAACGTGCGCTGCATGTCGGTGTCCGTTGAGCCCGGTGAAACGAGATTGCATCGCACGCCGCTGGCGGCCAGTTCCAGCCCGACGGTCAGTGCCAGACTTTTCAGCGCCGCTTTCGATGCGCCATAAGCGCTCATGCCAATCCGCGGCGTATGTGCGGCATCGGAAGCCACGGTGACGATGGCTCCCCCCTGCTGGCGACGAAACTGCGCCATCGTCTGCTGGAAGAGATTAAACGCGCCGCCCACGTTGACGGCAAAAGTCTGCTGCCATTCATCAGCGCTGAGTTCATCCGTGGCGCCCATACGCAAAATTCCCGCAGCGTTTACCAGCACGTCCAGACGTTCGGTTTTTTGCAGCAGGCGCTGACACACTTGCGCTACCTGCTCACGCTGTGCAATATCCAGTACCTGGGTCGCAAACGGATAGTCGTCGCACGTAAATTCACGATCGAACCCTGTGACGTGCGCGCCAGCGTCGACAAACGCCCGCGCCGTCGCATAGCCAATGCCTTTTCCGGCACCGGTCACCCAGACGGTTTTGCCCTGAAAATCAAAACCAGCCATCATTTCACCTCGCGGGAAAGCAGCGCCCACCAGGCGTCAATCGTCGGGTTCTTCGCTAACATGACAAAATCGATGTCGCTGTGCACCTTACGCCAGCGTGCCGCCAGCGCCATCATGCGCACCGAATCCAGACCGTAGTCGATCAGGTTTTCATCGTCCATCGGCTCGTCGGACTCATCCAGCAACGGCAGAATAGCCGCCCGCAGCGCCTGTTTGCTGGCAGGAACCGGTGTGGGCAACAGGTCTTGCGTCATGACCACCCGGCCAGTACGTCCCGCCACATAATTCAGCGACATCAGATGTTCGTCACGACTAAAGTCGGCCAGCGCATCCGCCACCATAAACGGCTTAATATCACGCATGAAAGCATCCGTTGCGGTAGTCATACAACCAATGTGCGCATACACCCCGGTAATGATCAGCTGGTTGCGGCCGGTTTCTTTCAGCATTTGCTCCAGCGGAGAACGGTGGAATGCACTGTAACGCCATTTCACCAGCACGTTATCGGCTTCGTCCGGCGCCAGCGGCCCGACTATTTTTTGTTGCTCAGGAGAGCGCGTCAGCCCCGGTCCCCACATATCGTTCAGCAACGCCCTGTCTTCATCACTTTGCTCTTTAGGCTGAGCGGTGTAATAGACCGGAATATGGTTCTCTTTACAGTACTGACGCAGTGCGGCGATATTGGCGATCACCTGCTCCATCATCGGACAATTATCGCCCCAAAAGCTGACGAAATAGTCCTGCATATCATGGATAAGCAGCGCGGCCCGCTCCGGTTCAACGTCCCAGTTCACTTTGCTGGAGGGAATATCAAGTGCGGTGGGCAGCGCGTAAGCCTGCAGTTTAGGAATAGCCATTTTTATTTTCTCCTTCAGGCAGGTGCCCGTGACGCCAGCCACTGACGTAATTGTTTTTTATCGACTTTACCTACCGGGGTCAGAGGCAGAGCCTCAACGCATTCCACACGGTCTGGTAATTTGAATTCCGCAACGCCCTGTTCACGCAGGAAGCGTCGTATCTGTACCGCGCGCAGCGGCGATTTCACCACCAGATACGCGCAGCTTTTCTCCCCCATCAGCTCATCTTCCATGCTGACCAACGCCGCGTGGATCACCGAGGGGTGACGCAATAACAGGTTTTCGATCTCTTCGGCGGCGATCTTCTCCCCACCGCGGTTGATCTGATCTTTTTCTCGCCCCTGCACCGTGATGTATCCGGCTTCGTCTATCGAGATCAGATCGCCGGAGCAGTAAAAACCGTCGGCATCGAATGCATTGGCGTTATGCTCAGGACTTTTGAAATAGCCGCGAAAGGTGTACGGCCCACGCGTCATCAGGCGACCGGTTTCCCCTTGCGGCAGCGGATTGCCCTCGGCATCCGCCACCCAGACTTCATCATCCGGACACATCGGGCGACCCTGGGTATGAATAATGCGCTCCGGGCTGTCGTCCAGACGGGTGTAGTTCACCAGCCCTTCGGCCATTCCAAATACCTGTTGCAACTGGCAACCGATTTCGGCCGGAATGCGTGCAGCCAGCGTGGCGGAAAGCCGCGCTCCTCCCACTTGCAGCAGCTTCAGCGACGCCAGCTGTGCGTTACTCCCCCATTCGCCAATGGCCTGAAGCCACAGGCTGACTGCCGGAGGCACCAGCGCCGTTGAATTGATCTGATGTTTTTCAATGAGCGGGAAGCACAGCGTGGCGCTCGGATCGGCGGCCAGTACCACGGTTCCCCCCGCGAGGAACACGCCCAGCGCTCCCGGAGAACTCATGGCATAGTTATGTGCCGCCGGAATGGCGCACAAATAGCGTGTCTCTTCGCTGAAATGGCAGATTTCGTTACTACGGCGCACGCTGTAGTAATAGTCGTTATGGGTACGCGGGATCAGTTTCGGCGTGCCAGTTGTGCCGCCCGAAAGCTGAAAGTACGCCACTTCATCGGCAGGCGACGGCGTCGCAGTAAAATCTGCAGCGGGTTGATTCATTGCCGCGCACAGGTAGTGTTCGCCCTCGTCATTAAGCAATTGCACGACGCGAACAGACGCGTGTTCAGCAATAAACGTATTCAGGAAATCATCCCCGGCGAACAACGCGTGCTGGCGATCGGCGATCAGCAGCGTCGGTTCAATTTGCTTTGCGTAGGCATTCAGTTCGGTTCTCTGATGGCTGAACAGCGCCAGAACCGGGGCCACGCCAATCTTCAACAGGGCGAAAAAGGTGATGTATAACTCCGCCACATTGCCCAGTTGTACCAGCGCAGTATCACCCGCATTAATCCCCTGACGACGCAGACTGCAGGCCAGATTCTCCGAGGCTTGATTGAGTTGGCGATAGCTCAGGTGACGCTCGCCCTCAATCACCGCCGTTTTATCGCTCAGCGCATGGCGGGTCAGAATGTCCGTTAAGGGCAAATCCTGCCAGTACCCTTTTTCACGGTAACGACGGGCAAATTCGTCTGGCCACCGGGTGAAAGGAATGTTCATCATCGCTCCTTAATGCAGTCCGAACACATTCAACATGGTGGATAGTTTCGTACCCGTTTCACGCCACTCCGCAATTGGGGAGGAAGCAGGCACAATTCCCGCACCGGCAAAGAAACGCACCTGATTCTGGCGTAACGTCGCACAGCGGATCGTCACAACCCATTCGCCGTTGCCTTCGGCGTCGCACCAGCCGACGATGCCGCCAAACAATTCACGGTCAAACGGTTCAAGTTCCGCGATCCACTTTTTCGCGACCTGATGCGGGAAACCGCTCAACGCCGGAGTCGGGTGCAGCAGACACGCCAGCGTCAGGGCATTCTCCTGGGCGTTCGCTTTGCCTTCAAACGGTGTACCAAGGTGCCACAGCGTGGGGGTGGTGATCAGTTGCGGGGAGGACGGAAGCTGCAATTCACGGCTACGATCGCGCAGCACCATTTTCATCGCCTGAGTGACCAGGTCGTGTTCATGACGGTCTTTTTCAGACGCCAGCAGACGATTACCCGCCTCTCTGTCCAGCACATCATCAGGCTGGCGGCGAGCCGACCCAGCCAACGGCAGAGAACTGAAATGATCGCCCTCTTTACGCAGCAGTAATTCCGGGCTGGCACCGAGCAACACCCCGCCGTCTTCCAGCGGGACATGGTAGTTGTAACTAACAGGGTTCTGCGCTACGAGGCGTTCCAGCAAGGCTCCGCTATCGATATTGTCGTCGGTGGTGATATCAATCAGACGCGACAACACCACTTTGTCAACTTCCGGCGTCGCCGTCAGCGCCGCCGCTTTCGCCACCATCTCCTCAAAATCATCCTGCTCAGGAATGGCTTTACGCGCAACGACGTTCAACGACGGATACTCAGTGAAATAGCGCGATGACTGTTGCTTTGCCGGGCGGGAAAACGTCTGACAGGACTCCGGTATAAACAGCGACGAAGGCTGGCGTGTATCAAAGGGAATCGCGCCGACCATGACCGGGTTTTTAATCCCCTGCGATTTGGCCCTGGCAAACAGCGCATGTAATTTTTGTTGAAACGGGCTATCAGGGGAATCCCCATCCACAGCAGGTTCATCAAAGCGGGCGAAGCATCCGGACGTCGTAAAACTGCGATACGGCGACATAAAGAAAAAATGATCGGGGGCAAGCGTTGCCATTTTCTGCTGTACATCCTCGGCCAGTGACGTATCCATATCATCCTCCAAAAATGATAAAGGTTTTAATAATGATTATCATTTATATTTTCGGTCGCTAACCTAAAAGCAAACAGACGGCATGTCAACTCTTGCGCTAACACATTGTGCGACTTTGACTTGCATCCCTTCTCGCCAACAATGAAAATGAGAAGCATTAACTTCACTGATAACAGGAACTGATTTGTGAGATTACCTTTTTTGCCTGGCCTGCTGATTGGGCTCTTCGTTTTCGGATTCTCCTCAGCCCACGCCGCTGACTGGCCACGTCAAATCACCGACAGCCGTGGAACACACACGCTGGAGCACAAACCTGAGCGTATTGTCTCGACCAGCGTCACACTGACCGGTTCGCTGCTGGCCATAGACGCGCCGGTTATTGCCAGCGGGGCCACCACGCCCAACAACCGCATCGGTGACGATCAGGGGTTCTTGCGCCAATGGAGCGAGGTGGCGAAAGCGCGCAAGCTGAACCGTCTGTACATTGGCGAACCCAGTGCTGAAGCGGTGGCCGCACAGATGCCCGATCTCATCCTGATCAGCGCCACCGGCGGCGACTCTGCACTGGCGCTTTACGATCAGCTCTCTTCCATCGCACCGACGCTTATCATCAACTATGACGATAAAAGCTGGCAGTCGTTGCTGACGCAACTCGGCGAGATCACAGGCCAGGAAAAACAAGCGGCGCAACGCATTGCTGAATTTGATCGGCAGATGGCGGTGGTAAAACAACAGATTAAACTACCGCCACAGCCGGTCAGCGCGCTGGTGTACACCGCCGCCGCACACACCGCCAATTTATGGACGCCTGAGTCTGCGCAGGGCAAGATGATGGAGCAACTCGGCTTTACACTGGCCGCGTTGCCAATCAACATGCACACCAGCACCAGTCAGGGTAAACGCCACGACATCGTCCAGCTCGGCGGTGAGAATCTGGCGGCGGGTCTGAACGGCGAGGCGCTGTTCCTGTTTGCTGGCAACAGCAACGACGCCGATGCCATTTATGCCAACCCGTTGCTGGCACACCTGCCTGCGGTACAAAGTAAACGCGTTTACGCACTGGGCACCGAAACGTTCCGTCTGGACTACTACAGTGCGACGCTACTGTTGAACCGTCTTGCCGCCCTGTTTTAATTTATTTTGCCGGATGGCGACTAATGCCTTATCCGGCCTACATATCCCGTAGGCCTGATAAGCAAAGCGCCATCAGGCACTTGCAGGCGTCTGGCGAAAACGCCGCAACTCACTCAGCAACAGCAGCAGTAATAACCCCACAATCACCAGTCCAAATCCACTTACGCTTGCCGAGGCGACCGGTGTCATCATCGCGCCGAGACCGCCTAACAGCGCCGCGCCGATAGCATCCCCAGTGACGTTCTGCGCCGTCCACAGGCCGTTAATCCTGCCGAGCATCGATTCCGGCGTTTGCGTTTGTAGCATCGTGTATTGCAGTAACGAACTGATGGCGCTGAGCCAGCCAAACAGCGCGAGGCAAATAACGCCCAGCGCCCAGACAGTCATCAGGCCAAACAAGCCAATCGCCAGGAAGGAACCTACCGTGGAGGCCAGCATAATCAGACCGGGGCGTACGCTGTGAGCCAGTTGTCCGCTGGTCAGCGCGCCTACCGCTGCGCCGAGGGGAATGGCGGCATAGAGAAACCCAATTTGCGCCGCAGACATGTGCCAGTTCAGCGCCAGCGCCGGATAGAGCACCCGCACCGCGCTCGCCATGGTCAGTAAACCACCGAGCAGCGCAATACCACCGATAAGCGGGCTGGCAAACAAAAAGCGAAACGCCGCCAGCAGCGATTTAAGCGGATGCTCACGCGGCTGAGGCGGTGGAGGCAACAGCGGAAGTCGCAATAACGGCAGCAATGTTATAAAGGTGCCAGCGGCAGCCAGACCATAGTTCCAGGCCACGCCGCCCGTGGCTAACAGCAGTCCGCCCAGCATGGGTGAGATCACCGACCCTAGGCGAACCGTCAGCATCGTTATGGCCCCCGCCTGCATCAGATTTTCACGACCAACCAGCGCTGGCGTTGCCGCCAACAGCGCGGTGACCCCCAGAGAAGCAAAGAAACCATCCCATAAGCCAAGCAGATAAATTGCCAGTAGCGAAGGTTCCGGCAGCAGCGCGTTCAGGCACAGGCCAATGAAGCCAATACCACAGGTACCGCGCGCCAGCAGGATCACTTTTTTACGCTCATAGCGATCGGCCAATACGCCGCCCACCATCAGACCCACAAACATTGCGCTACCGGTCAACGTCACCGACAAACCGACCTGCCACGTTGAGTGGGTCATCATCTGGATCTGTACCGGAACCGCCACGCCGAGCAAACCCAGCGAAACGATGGAGATAAAACGGGCAAGGAAAACCGCACGGAATGCCGGGTGCGTCTTCAACAGGCTGAGATTCAACAGCCAGGATTGTCGATTCATTACAACGCCTTAATACGAGCTTTTTTAAATATCCATTCAGAGGCTGCACATGCTAACATAACCAAATAAGATCGATAACGATAATTACTATCATTATCAGGGAAGTTGATATGTCATGCTCTATTTCCGTGACGCGCGCAATCGCCGTCCCCGGATTGTTGTTATTACTTGTTCTCGCCACCGCATTAAGTCTGGCTATAGGCGCAAAACCACTGCCAGCCTCTGTCGTTCTGGACGCACTGACCGGTAGCTGTCAAAGCCCTGACTGCGTTATCGTGCTGGATGCGCGACTGCCGCGTACGCTGGCCGGATTACTGGCCGGTGGCGCGCTGGGTCTTGCCGGTGCCTTAATGCAAACGCTCTCCCGCAACCCGCTAGCCGATCCGGGCATTCTTGGCGTTAATGCCGGCGCCAGCTTTGCCATTGTTCTGGGCGCCGCACTTTTCGGCTACTCCTCCGCAGAAGAACAACTCTTGATGGCATTTGCCGGTGCCCTTGCGGCGTCGCTGATTGTAGCGTTTACCGGCAGCCAGGGGGGCGGTCAGCTAAGCCCTGTACGCCTGACGCTGGCCGGTGTCGCGCTCAGCGCGGTGCTGGAAGGGCTATCCAGTGGAATTGCCCTACTTAACCCGGATGTGTACGACCAACTCCGCTTCTGGCAAGCGGGCTCGTTGGATATCCGCAGTTTGCAAACGCTGAAGGTGGTACTGGCACCGGTACTGATAGCAGGCGTCGTTGCGTTATGCCTGAGCCGGACGCTCAATAGCCTGAGTCTGGGCAGCGATACCGCCACGGCGCTCGGCAACAAGGTGGCGCGTACTCAGATTATTGGCCTGCTGGTGATTACCGTGTTATGCGGGAGCGCAACGGCAATTGTCGGTCCAATCGCGTTCATTGGTCTGATGATGCCGCACATGGCACGCTGGCTGGTGGGAGCCGATCACCGCTGGTCTTTGCCCGTCACACTTCTGGCTACCCCCGCCCTGCTGCTGTTTGCCGATATCATTGGTCGTGTGATTGTCCCTGGCGAATTACGCGTTTCCGTCGTCAGCGCGTTTATTGGCGCGCCGGTACTCATTTTCCTTGTCCGACGCAGACAACGCGGAGGCGCCGTATGAAACACGTTTCCCGCCGTCTGATCCTCTGCTGTCTGTGGCTGCTGTTCGGCGCGGCATGCGTCAGTTTATGGAGTCTGCGCAGCGGCGGCGTCACGCTGGATACCTCGCAAATTATCGCTGCATTGTTGGGAGACGCTCCGCGTAGCATCACGCTGGTCGTCACCGAATGGCGTTTACCGCGCGTGCTGATGGCGCTGCTTATCGGCGCAGCCCTTGGCGTCAGCGGCGCAATTTTCCAGTCGTTAATGCGTAACCCGCTGGGAAGCCCGGATGTGATGGGGTTCAACACTGGCGCATGGAGCGGCGTGCTGATTGCCATGGTGCTATTTGGTCAACATCTGACGGCGATTGCACTGAGCGCGATGTTGGGGGGGATACTCACGTCGCTGGTGGTCTGGGCGCTTGCCTGGCGTAACGGTATTGAGACCTTCAGGCTGATTATTATCGGCATCGGCGTACGCGCGATGCTGGTGGCATTTAATACCTGGCTGCTCCTGGAAGCCTCTTTAGAGACGGCGCTGACCGCCGGTTTATGGAATGCGGGTTCGCTCAACGGGCTGACATGGGCGAAAACCTGGCCCTCAGCCCCGTTGATCGTCGTCATGCTGGTTTGTGCGGCGCTTCTGGTACGGCGTATGCGTCTGCTGGAGATGGGGGATGACAGCGCCTGCGCGCTCGGTGTTAGCGTGGAGCGGTCCCGCTTGCTGATGATGCTGGTGGCGGTGGTCCTGACCGCCGCCGCGACGGCACTCGCCGGTCCTATCTCCTTTATCGCGCTTGTCGCGCCACATATTGCGCGTCGCCTCAGCGGCACCGCTCGCTGGGGATTAACCCAGTCAGCCCTGTGCGGCGCGTTATTACTGCTGCTCGCCGATCAGGTTGCCCAACAACTGTTTATGCCTTATCAGCTCCCGGTGGGCGTTGTTACCGTCAGTCTTGGCGGCATTTATCTTATCGTCTTGTTAATTCAGGAGTCCCGCAAAAAATGACCGAATCAGTAGCCCGTTTGCGTGGCGACCAGTTAACGCTGGGGTACGGCAAATTTACCGTGGCAGAAAATCTGAATGTCGCTATTCCCGACGGCCATTTCACCGCCATTATCGGACCGAATGGGTGCGGAAAATCGACGCTGCTGCGTACGTTGAGTCGCCTGATGCCCCCCGCCAAAGGACACGTCTGGTTGGATGGCGAGCATATTCAGCACTACGCCAGTAAAGAAGTGGCCCGTCGTATCGGTCTGCTGGCGCAAAATGCCACTACGCCCGGCGATATCACCGTACAGGAATTGGTCGCGCGTGGTCGCTATCCGCATCAACCCTTGTTTACCCGCTGGCGCAAAGAAGATGAAGAGGCGGTCATGCGCGCCATGCGCGCCACGGGGATCACAAACCTGGCGACACAAAGTGTGGATACACTTTCCGGCGGACAGCGACAGCGTGCCTGGATAGCCATGGTGCTGGCGCAAGAGACGTCCATCATGCTACTGGATGAACCCACAACATGGTTGGATATCAGCCACCAGATTGATCTGCTAGAGTTGCTGAGTGAACTGAATCGTGAGAAAGGCTATACCCTCGCCGCTGTCCTGCATGATTTGAATCAGGCCTGTCGGTATGCCACGCATCTGATTGCGTTACGTGAAGGCAAAATAGTGGCACAGGGCGCGCCGAAGGAGATTGTGACGTCGGAACTGATTGAAGAAATCTATGGGCTGCGTTGCATGATCATTGAAGACCCGATCGCTGGAACGCCTTTAGTCGTACCGCTTGGGCGTTCCAAAAACTCGTCTCCGGACGCCCTCTCATGATAGCCGGAGGGCTCCCCCTCCGGCAGACCATCAGGTCAACCGCTCTTCCATTGAGAGAGTTTCCCCCATCTTGCGGGATATCAATGCATGGCGCAGTAATACCCCACCACATGCCACCATGCCACCCAATAACGCCGCCAGAATAACGATGATAGATTTGCGTGGACCATCTTTCTTCACAGGCAGAGAAGGCGCCAGTTGGTATTTAAAGGGAACAAATTTGACATCCCTGACATTCATCGCGCTCAGTTGCTCAACGTTGTACTGGCGATTACGTAATTCTGCGTTAATTTCGTCGACATCCGTCACGGATTTTTCGATTTGTAGTTTACGTGCAATACCGTCAGCACCCAGTGAAATAGAGAAATCAGGGTCATCTTTTACTGCCTGACCGTTACTGTAAACAGGCTTCTTGATCCCGGCCGCATTAGCGATCTCCAGTGAGTAATTGAGTCGCTGAATATTGGCTTCGAGCTGGTTTTTGAGTCTGACCCGATCCATCACCAGTCGCTCTTTTTCAAAACTGGTTTTTATTTCCAGCTTGTTGCGAATATTCTCAATAGACTCTTTCACAACGAGATCGGAAATAAACTGGATATATCCTGCAAGAACCTTTTGTGCCTCTTCTTGCGTCGGAGCGGTAAAACTCAAAGTCCACGACGTATATAACGACGTTTCATTTTTCTTACCTGCATTACTGTCGACCGCTTTCATTTTTTCACTCAGCGCCACGATTGACCGGTGCAAATCCATCTCATCGATATTGGCATCTTTCAACTGATCCATAACGTAAGGTGATGAGCGGAGGTAGTCTTCGAGTAATGAAGGGGATTGAAACTTCTTGATAAAAAGGTTGAATACGCCGCCACGATCGACGCTCACATCCAAATCCAGCACCCGCAGTTTCGTCAGGGTTTTCTCAAGCCCCTGCCACTGAATAGGTTCAGGCGGTGTGACAATCGCCTCGCTGGTCCACTTTTGCGGTAGGAGAAATGAGATCAGTAACCCGATACATGCAAAAGCAAAAACGACAGCAACAATTCGACTTTTCGCACGCCATAAAACATCAATGAGGTTTAATAAATCAATCTCATTACTATTACGGGTTGCCGATGCGGGTTGCCAGGCAGTAAATTCCGAGTCTTTTTCGTGTTTAACATTAAGTGATGACATACCGTATAACCTGAGTACAAAACTTGATGAAAGAATCCTTCTTTGACACGATTCTAACAGCTACTCAGAATTATCCGAAACGATCTTTGTATAATAGTCCTCATCAAACACATTATTAGGAATTGTGCTTACCCTCTGGTTATGTTTCATTTATGTTAAATAGCAATCAATACAAACAAAAACCCATAATAATTAGCTCTTATTATGGGTTTGTATAATGATATTATCTGAAAGCGTCCAGAAAACGCCCGTTATATGCTAAGCAGCTCACGAATTATTGGGCCAATATTCTCGAACGCGGACGGCGAAATAATATCGACATGCGCGCAGTCCTGACGGTAGATATCCAACCCGGCTATCCACGGAGCCCAACTCCGCTCAGGGCTAACGCCTTCCGGTAACGTTCGTTGGGCCACAAAGAGTGTGGCCCGGCCATCAAACGGTACGCTACGCGCCGTGGTGAGCAAGCGTACCGCATCCGCATAATTTCCTTCTATGGCCGAAAACAACGCCTCGCTGGCATGCCCATGCTGAGCGGACAGAAACGCTTCACGCTCGCGGTCGATCTCGGCCAACACTTCCGGATCTAATCCGTTAGCCTCCTTCTCCTGCCAGTTTTGCGTTTCCGGCGGCCAGGTATCCAGCAGACCGAGGAACGCGACGTTTTCCCCTCTGGCGCGTAAGCGCGCAGCGATTCCTTGCGCCAGCGTCCCTCCCAGAGAATACCCCAGTAAATAGTACGGACCATGTGGCTGCTGTTTCAGCAGCGTCGCCAGATGGTGCTCACAGACCTCATCAAGGTTCGCCGCCGTCTGCATTGGACCATAGGGTCGTGGCGACTGAATCCCCATGATTGACCACTGTGGCGCGAGGTAGCGCGCCAGGACGCTAAACTGCCAGGCAAAACCGGAAGCCGGATGGAAACAAAACAGCGTCGGCCCATCGCTTTCGCGCAGCGGTAATAGCGTTTCGAATCCCAGTCGCCGGGAGTGCTCGTCTTCAACAGTATCCAGCAGCGCACTCAGTTGTGCGACGGTGGAGGCCACCATAATCTGACCCGGTGTGACCTGGCGCGAGAATGTCTGACTCAACTGCGCGGCCAGTTTCATCGCCAACAATGAGTGCCCCCCCAGCGCGAAGAAATCAGCTTCCACATCGTTGACCTCGCATCCCAGCATTTGAGCAAAGGTGTTAGCGATTGTCGTTTCCGTACCGGGCAGCGGCGCACGCCCCTGCGTACGTTGTGTCACCTGCGGCATCGGCAATGCTTTGCGATCCAGTTTTCCGTTGGCGCTCAGCGGCAGTTCCGCCAGTTGAAGCAGCACCACCGGAACCATATGCTGCGGGAGTTTTTCACGGAGCTGTTCCTGCAACGCGGTTACGTCCAGAGGCAAACCGGAACGTGATACCAGATATCCCACCAGTTGTCGGGCATCGCCGCCCGTTGCCACCGCCTGATTAAACACACAGGCATGAGCGACGGCATGCTCGACATCCGGCAGCATTTGCATCACGCGGTCGATTTCCCCCAGTTCAATACGCTGACCCCGGATCTTAAGCTGATCGTCACTGCGCCCCAGATACTCTACAGCGCCAGAGGTGAGCCAGCGCGCCACATCACCAGTGCGGTACATCCGTTCACCCGGCGCAAACGGATCGGCGATAAAACGACTTGCCGTTAAATCCGCCCTTCCCAGATAGCCTTGCGCCAGTTGGATGCCGGTCAAATACAAATCCCCCGCCGTTCCCGGAGGCACCGGGCGCATCATGGCATCGAGGATCCGCAGACCGGTATTCCAGACCGGATAACCGATCGGCACGCTACTTCCGGTCACCGCAGCAAGTTCATCGCCACAGGCTGGATACCAACTGACATCCACTGCCGCTTCCGTTGGCCCATACAAATTATGCAGCGGCGCGCCGGTCAGCTGTTGCCACTCGCGACACAGGTCGCTGGGCAGAGCCTCTCCACTGCAAAAAACTTGCTGTAACGAAGCACAACGTTTGCGGGCGGTTTCAGATGTCAGCGAAGCGACAAACGCCGCCAGCATTGACGGTACAAAATGCGTGGTGGTCACGCCGTAGCGTGCAAAGAAATGCTGCATCGCCAGCGGATCGCGATGCGCCTCCGGCTCCGCCATCACCAGCCTGGCACCGGCAATAAACGGCCAGAAAAACTCCCACACCGAAACATCGAAACTACACGGCGTTTTTTGCGCCACCACATCGTCTGTCGTCAGCGAATAATGATCCTGCATCCACAGCAAACGGTTCACGATCGCCGTTTGCCCCACCATCACCCCTTTCGGTCTTCCCGTCGACCCCGAGGTGAAAATGATATATGCAGTATGGTGTGGCTGAGAAAGTGCTAATGGCGCGGTGTCGCCAGCCGCCAGCGGCTCGCTGTAGCACAGACTTTCCAGGCCTGGAATCCCGCTAAACCGGCCCCATTGCTCATCGGTGGTAATCAACAGTTTCGGCCGCGCGTCTTCCAGCATCATTCGCAGTCGGTCGTCCGGATATCCCGTATCCAGCGGTAGCCAGGCGGCACCGGCTTCGACAATGCCATGCAACGCTAACGTCAGGAACACCGAGCGCGGCAACGCCACCGCGACACTGTCCCCCGGTCTCACCCCACGTTCACGCAGTAAATTGGCGAGCGCCACCACCTGCTCACGCATTTCACGATAGCTGAACTGATAGCGCGCATCCGCCAGCGCAGGGGCATCCGGCGTTTTACATGCCTGTTCCGCCACCAGCGCGCTGAGCGTGGTCGACGGGATATTCACCGCCGTCGCATTCACCTTCGCGAGCTGTTCATACTCGGTAGGCAACAGCATATCGGCATCGCCACAGCGCAGCGAAGGATTTGCCGCAAACTGGTTAATCAGCGCCATCAGACGCGAAGCATGCTGAACTAAGGTTGCTTCCTCGTAACGCTGTTTATTGGCGAGGATTTCAATACTCAGGCCGTCCTCTTCATCAGGGAAGAGCGCCAGTTCCAGATCGTTAACCGGTCCCGTCGCTAGCGTGTGGGTAATAGCCTGAATGCCAGGAATTTCCAGTTGATAGTCAAACACTTTCACGTTCAGAACCGGGCCGAATAACGGTTCGCCGCCCGCCGCACGTCCGCTGTCGCGGACAATCTGTTCGGCGTCATAACGCTGATGGCGGCGCATTTTTTTCAGTTGTCCGGCAAGACGCGTCGCCAGTTCCGCAAGACTTTCTGCCGCCCTGATGTTCACTCCCAGCGGCAGAACATTCAGCACCGGCCCCGTCGCGGTCAACGCGGCCGATCCCATCCGCCGCATAAAGATAAAGCCGGCGGTGTAATCAGGGCGTCCACATAACCGCCCAAGCCATAGTGATACCAGCGCCAACGCGAGATCTGCGCGCTGCACATGGGGCATACGGGTTGCCAGTTGGCGGAACATGCCTTCCGGCGCGTTCAATTTCATGCGCAAAACATCAGCGCTGGCGGTACCGCCAGACAAGGGGGCGGAAGAGAGCGATGCGGGAGGCGGTAACTGAGTGCGCTGTTGTGACCAAAATGCCCCATCACGCTGATACGCTTCACTGTCACGGTAGCGCTGATACTCGTCCACGACCTCGGCAAAGGGGGTAAACGGGGAGTCCGGTGTTGGTTCTCCCCGTTGCCATGCGCGGTAAATGGCGGCGATCTGTCGCGTAATGGCCGGGAAACTAAAGCCATCCACCAGCAAATGATGATAGCGTTGATACCAGTACCAGCGAGTGTCATCCACCTGAATCAATAAGTGCAGGGCAAGCGGTTTTCCGCCATCGGCCCGCAGATTTTGCCCGAGATCGGCGTGCATCACCGCCAGCGCGGCGGCGACGGGCGCAGATTCACCGCGCAGGTCGATGATCTCCGGCTCGGCAATCGGTAACTGTGGATCAACCCATTGCCAGACGTCTCCGTTATCTTCCGTGAACCGCAAACGCAGCGTGTCAGCCTGTTTCATTCCCGCCACGGCCGCTTTCGCCAGTAAAGGCGCGTCCAGCTCGCCGCATAATTCCACGTAATGCGCCACACTCCAGGCGGAAGGCAGAGAAGAGAGCTTTTCCGCCATCCAGATCCCCGGCTGCGCGGCGACTAAAGGTAAACGTTGGGTCATTGTGCCTCCTGCACATCGGCATAATGGGCGGGCGTCAATGTCGTCCAGTGGGTCGCCAGCCATTGTTGGCAGTCTTCTTGTGATTGCGGCTCGCACACCACCTGCCAGCCCGCGGGCAGTGAACACTGCAGAGGCCAGAGACTAAACTGGCGCTGCGCATTTTGCAGAATGTAAAACTGTCCCTGCGGATTATCGAAGGGATTACTGAATTCCATACTCAACTCCTGTCGTGGAAACCCGCCCGGATCAGGCCTGATTGTTCTGGTGCTCGCGGGGGTCAGTCAGCGGTTGCCATAACGTCATCAACCCCTGCATTAATCCGCCGCGCCAGCAAAGCGCATCATGTCCGCCGTCAACCTGACGCCAGCACACCGATGGCTGCACGTTATGCAACTGGCGGTAAAGCGCCTGATTCGCCTCAAAAATGATTGGTTCTCTGATGCCCGCCTCCAGCACAATGCGCAATCCCTGTGCCGAAACAGCGCCCGTCTTCAATTGCTCAGTAACGATCCCTTCCTGGTGAGCACCGCGATGCGGCCACCAGTAAGATCCCGATTGACTCAGCACACAGCCAAATCGCTCAGGCCAGTGCAGTCCTGCGTACAGCGACGAAAGTCCGCCAAAACTTTGTCCGGCTACGATCGTCTGCTCAGGGCTATCGCTAAAGGGCGCGACGGCTTGCACTTGCGGCAATAACTCCTGCTGAACCGCCAGCCAGAAGTCGGCGTTGCACGGCAATTCCCGGCTACGGTGAGGGGTGTCGATGGCATCGATCAGCAGATAAACCGCAGCCGGAAGCTGCTTTCGGGACGTGAGCGAGGTGAGAGCGGGCCAGACCGGCATGCTCTGCGCCCAAAACTGCCCGTCCAGCAGAATCGCTAGTGGACGTTTCTCCCCGGAATTTTTCCCGGTGGTAAACACCCACACGCGTCGGGTGTTGCCCAGACGTTCGCTGCGCCATTGCAAACAACGCGGGGGGGTATCCGGTTTTTCAGGGCGATCCCATCCTGGCTGTACCGGGGCATCGGGCATTTCCAGCGCCGAAACGGCATGCCCTCTTCCTCCTGTCCAACTGACCGGGTTGAGAGGATCGGCAATCGCCTGCGGTAAAAGTTGTCGCCATCCTTCACGAAGCGCTGTGCGGTCAGGCGCTTCACCGGCTACCAATGAGGTAAAAATATCGTCACGCGCAGACGGGATAAAACAGTAACTGCCCCGCCAGCGGGCGCTAAGTTCCGTGCTCCACTGCCAGACATCCGTCCCGGCAAGGCGCTGCATTGACTGCGGAATGGAATTTTGATGATGATCGGTGACACCCGTGATGTAGACCCATACACGGCGTATCGGGGAGTGATTTTCTGTTCCCTGCGGGTCGCGCCACCAGAAAGTGACCCGGCAATCACCGTTTTCCGTACGTACCCATTCAGGTCCATTTTTTGACTGCCACCAGCTATCACTTCCCACCGAAAACGCTGCCACCAACATAACCCCATGTTTATTGTGCAATTTTTCATTCATCGCTGAAATATATTGATAATATTATTGATAACTATTTGCATTTGCAATAGCGTATTGTCGCGCTGTGGGAAGCGCGAACAGTATTTCACCACTTATAAACGCTCTGGCACTGCGTGCTTTTCTGGAATGGAGGGTCTTCGCAGAGGCGGGCGACATCAGGCTAACTCCCCTTTACCGGGCGACGTTGGCACACGTGGCTAAAAAAAGCAGGACATACAATGAACAAGAAGATTCATTCCCTGGCCTTACTGGTCAATTTAGGGATTTATGGGGTAGCGCTGCCCGCACTGGCAGAAGAGACAGCAGACACCCCTGCCGTCGCCAATGAAGACACTATCGTGGTGACCGCCGCCCAACAGAACTTACAGGCACCGGGTGTTTCCACCATCACCGCTGATGAAATCCGCAAAAATCCTCCCGCCCGCGATGTGTCGGAAATCATCCGCACCATGCCTGGCGTCAACCTGACGGGCAACTCCACCAGTGGTCAGCGCGGGAACAATCGTCAAATTGATATTCGCGGGATGGGCCCGGAAAATACCCTGATCCTGATTGACGGCAAACCGGTCACCAGCCGTAACTCTGTGCGCCTTGGCTGGCGCGGTGAACGCGATACCCGCGGTGATACCTCCTGGGTGCCGCCGGAGATGATTGAGCGTATCGAAGTGCTGCGCGGTCCTGCCGCAGCCCGTTACGGTAATGGCGCCGCCGGTGGCGTGGTGAACATCATCACCAAAAAGGGCAGCAGCGAGTGGCACGGTTCGTGGAACACCTATTTCAACGCGCCGGAACATAAAGAAGAAGGTTCAACCAAACGCACCAACTTTAGCCTGAACGGCCCGCTGGGCGGGGATTTCAGTTTCCGTCTGTTCGGTAATCTCGACAAAACGCAGGCCGATGCGCGTGACATCAACCAGGGCCATCAATCGGAACGTACTGGCAGCTATGCCGACACGTTGCCTGCGGGTCGTGAAGGGGTGATCAATAAAGATATCAATGGTGTTGTACGCTGGGATTTCGCCCCGCTCCAGTCTCTGGAATTCGAAGCCGGTTACAACCGCCAGGGCAACCTCTACGCCGGTGATACGCAGAACACCAACACCAACCAGCTCGTGAAAGATAACTACGGGGAGGAAACGAACCGTCTGTATCGTCAGAACTACGCCCTCACCTGGAACGGCGGCTGGGATAACGGTGTCACCACCAGCAACTGGGTGCAGTATGAACATACCCGTAACTCCCGCACTCCTGAAGGTTTAGCGGGGGGGACCGAAGGGATCTTTGACCCGAAAGCATCGCAGAAATATGTCGATGCCGATCTGAACGACGTGACGCTGCACAGCGAAGTGAGCATTCCGTTCGATCTCTTCGTGAATCAGAACCTGACGGTGGGTACCGAATGGGCCCAGCAGCGCATGAAGGATATGCTCTCCAACTCGCAAACCTTTATGGGCGGCGACATTCCGGGATCGTCCAGTACTGACCGAAGCCCGTACTCCAAAGCGGAAATTTTCTCGCTGTTTGCTGAAAACAACATGGAGCTGACCGACAGCACCATGTTAACGCCGGGCCTGCGTTTCGATCATCACAGTATTGTGGGCGACAACTGGAGTCCGTCCCTGAACCTGTCTCAAGGGCTGGGCGATGACTTCACCCTGAAGATGGGTATCGCGCGTGCCTACAAAGCGCCAAGCCTGTACCAGACTAACCCGAACTATATTCTGTACAGTAAAGGTCAGGGCTGTTACGCCACGGGGGCTGCCACCGGCATCGGTTGCTACATGATGGGTAACGATGACCTGAAAGCCGAAACCAGCATCAACAAAGAGATTGGTCTGGAATTCAAGCGTGACGGTTGGCTGGCGGGCGTGACCTGGTTCCGTAACGATTATCGTAACAAGATTGAAGCCGGTACGACGCCGCTCAGCAGAACGTCCATCTCCAACAAAGGGAAAACGACCTACACCGATATCTATCAGTGGGAAAACGTACCAAAAGCGGTGGTAGAAGGGCTGGAAGGGACGTTGAACGTGCCGGTTAGCGAAACCGTAAACTGGACCAACAACATCACTTACATGCTGCAGAGTAAGAATAAAGAAACCGGCGAACGTCTGTCGATTATTCCGGAGTACACGCTGAACTCAACCTTAAGCTGGCAGGTACGTCAGGATGTTTCTCTGCAATCAACGTTCACCTGGTACGGCAAACAAGAGCCGAAGAAATACGATTACCAGGGCAAACCGGTAACGGGTACGGATAAACAATCCGTCAGTCCGTACAGCATTGTCGGTCTGAGCGCGACCTGGGACGTGACGAAAAACGTCAGTCTGACCGGCGGCGTGGATAACGTCTTTGACAAACGTCTGTGGCGTGAAGGTAATGCGCAGACCGTCAGCGATACTAAAACCGGTGATTTTATGGCAGGCGCTGGCGCGTACACCTATAACGAACCGGGTCGTACGTGGTATATGAGCGTAAATACCCACTTCTGATGCTGATTCCCCCTCTCCTCATGGGGAGGGGGATTTCCTGAAAAGCCATGCTAACTCATCACTCAACCCTCTCTTTTGCCGGGCACACGCTGCACTGTATTGCGTTCGACCCTGACAGCTTCCATGAGCACGATCTCTTCTGGCTCCCGCATCACGCACAGTTACACGCAGCCGGACGAAAACGCAAAGCCGAGCATTTAGCCGGGCGCATCGCCGCCGTCCACGCGTTGCGTGATTACGGCAGTAAAGCCGTTCCCGCTATCGGCGAACAGCGCCAGCCGTTATGGCCTGCGGGTTTATCGGGCAGTATCAGTCATTGTGCAACGACCGCACTGGCCGTTGTGTCGAGGCAGCCAGTGGGTGTGGATATCGAGGCGATTTTTACACCGCAGATGGCAGAAGAACTGACAGGCAGCATCGTTGATAATGAGGAGCGGGAGATTTTACTCTCCAGCGCCCTTCCTTATACTCTCGCCTTAACGCTGGCCTTTTCCGCCAAAGAGAGTCTGTATAAAGCGTTTTGTGGAAGGGTCAATGCGTGGCCGGGATTCGACAGCGCGAAAGTCATCGCGATAAACGCAAGCCGTATTAGCTTGCGTTTAACCGCACTCTTTTCACCCAACGTCGTCGATCATGTCGTTAACGTCGAGTGGCAAACTTATGATGAATGTGTCATCACGTTATGCCTGGCGCATCCTACATTCCAGGAAACAGCACGCCGTTCCCCGGCGCTTCACGATCCAGATGGATAAAGTTCAGATGCCGCTCGTACTGATCGAGAATATCGGTGATCACCTGCTCTTTGCTGTAGTCCATCAGATCGTTCCCCTGACTGCCCTCAAGCAGAAAGGTTTCCAGCCGGTAGTAGGTCGATTTCCCACTACGCGCCCGATAAGTAAAACCGGGGATCGCATACTTTTGCGGCCAGATCTGATAAACGAAGTTACGTTCATCGCCCAGATTCACCCGCAAATCCAGATGACCGAGTGCTTCCCCCTCTTCCGGCGGCAGGCTTGAAAGCACAACGTTCGCGCCGCGCAGTTTCAGCTCATGCGCCACCTCTTCCATGGCCGGAAAACAGACCGTCTCCATCATTTCGCGGGTATAACGGGTTCCCGGATAGTTCATCAGCCGCGACAACCGTTTTTTCCAGCTCAACCGGTCCTGAACGCCCATCGGGCGCGGAGCAGTGTTCCGGTTGGCGCTTTCCCGTCGGTAATCTTCAACCTTCAGCGATTTATACAGTCCGGCCATAATAAAGAAGATCACAAAGCTGAAGGGCAGTCCCATGATCACCGTCGTGTTCTGTAACGCGGAAATCCCATTGGTCATCAGCATACCCAGCGTCAACAGACCAATCGCCACCGACCAGAACACGCGCAGCCAGGCGGGCGCATCGCTGTTGATATCTTTCAGTTTCGAGGTGAAATTCCCCAACACCAGCGCACCGGAATCCGCTGAGGTCACATAGAACAGCAGCCCGGTGATTGTGGCGACAGACGCGCTAAAGGTAAACGCCGGATACTGCGCCAACAGACTGTAGAAACCGCGCTCAGGATGGGTCATCGCCTCTTCGGCAAAACCGGCATCACCGTGGATGATCTCGTACAGCGCGCTGTTACCAAACACCGACAGCCACAGCAGGGTGAAGGTGAACGGAATAATCAGGGTGCCGAAAACAAACTGGCGAATCGTACGTCCACGGGAAATGCGCGCCAAAAACAGGCCGACAAACGGCGACCACGCCACCCACCACGCCCAGAAAAACAGCGTCCAGCTATTCATCCACTCGACCGGACGGTCAAAGGCAAAGCTGTTGAGCGTCATGCCCATAAAGCGGTTCACGTAGTCGCCCACGTTCAACACCAGCGCGTTGAGCAGAAACGAGGTTTCGCCCATAAACAGCACAAAGAGGATCAGCCCCAGCGCCAGCAGCACGTTGAGTTCCGACAGCACGCGGATCCCTTTATCTACCCCCGAGGTCACCGAGATTGTGGCGATCACCACCGAGAGCACAATCAGCGCCGCTTTCGCCGCCATCGAATCCGGAATATCAAACAGCACGCTCAGCCCGTAGTTGAGCTGTACCACGCCAATTCCCAGCGTGGTGGCGATACCGAAAATCGTGCCGATAACCGCCGCAATATCGACGCTATGACCGATAGGTCCGTTGATGCGCTTACCGAAAATCGGATACAGCGCCGAGCGGATCGTCAGCGGCAGATTATAGCGGTAGCTAAAATAACCGAGCGCCATCCCCATCAGCGCGTACATCGACCAGCCGGTCAGCCCATAGTGAAAAAGCGTCCACACCATCGACTGGCGCGCCGCTTCAATGGTCTGCCCCGCCCCTTCCGGCGGCTGCATATATTGAGAAACAGGCTCAGCCACCGAGAAGAACATCAGGTCAATACCAATCCCCGCCGCGAACAGCATCGCTGCCCAGCTTAGCAGGCTGAATTCAGGTTTCGATTGTTCCGGGCCCAGCTTGACCGAACCGAAGCGCGAGCAGGCAATAAAGATAACAAAAACAATATAGAGCGTGGCGGCGAGCAGGTAATACCAACCGAACGTTTTGGAAACCCAGTTGAGGGTACGGCCAATCCAGATGGCGGAAAAATCACTAAAGAAAATGGTGGTCAGGGAAAACAACAAAATCAGTCCGGCTGACGTGTAAAAAACAACGGGATTGATTTTGTCCTTTTCTCCGTCGGTAACAAGGTTCGTCATCGATTACCTCAGATTAAGTAACGCTGACTACTCTGTTGAGCAGCAAACTCCTGGAGACTCTGTAAGGTTATTGTACGCTTACCAAAAATAACCTTATACACAGAAATGAAATAAGAATAATTATTTGTTTTTAAATGAAAAAATTAAACACCCCTGAATATCTCCTTAACGAAATCAGCCAATCGATATAACAATTAATACACATTTTATATTGAACGTCCAATCAAAAAACGGTTAAATACATAAACACAACTGATGATTGGAGCAGTAAAAAATGCCCAAAGTGGGGATGCAAACCCTTCGCCGCAGGCAGTTGATCGACGCCACGCTGGACGCCATTAATGAGGTTGGCATGCACGATGCCACCATCGCGCAAATAGCCCGTCGCGCCGGGGTTTCGACCGGCATCATTAGCCACTACTTCAAGGATAAAAATGGGCTGCTGGAGGCGACGATGCGCGACATCACCAGCCAGCTTCGCCACGCTGTTTTACATCGTCTGCATGCGCTGAAAGACGCCCGCGCCGAGTTGCGATTACGCGCCATTGTGGCGGGGAATTTCGATGACAGTCAGATAAGTCAGGCGGCAATGAAAGCCTGGCTGGCCTTCTGGGCGAGCAGTATGCATCAACCGATGCTGTTTCGGCTGCAGCAGATCGCCGGTAAACGTCTGCTCTCCAACATCGTTTACGAGTTCAGGCGTGAGCTTTCGCATCAACAGGCGCAACAGGCGGGCTACGGGCTGGCGGCACTGATTGACGGACTGTGGCTACGCGCCGCACTCAGCAACGAGCCGTTCAATCTGAGTCGCGCTCAGGCGCTGACCACCCATTTCATCAGTCAACATTTGCCGAAAACCACTGACTAACCGAGGAGAGCGTATGTCCCGAATGGCAGAACAACAGCTTTACATTGACGGCAGATACACTGCCGCCACCAGCGGTCGCACCTTCGAGACTACCAATCCCGCCAACGGTGAAATCCTGGCCACCGTACAGGAAGCGGGCCGCGAGGATGTCGATCGCGCCGTGAAGAGCGCCCAACGTGGGCAGAAAATCTGGGCAGCGATGACCGCGATGGAACGCTCGCGGATTTTGCGCCGGGCGGTGGATATTCTTCGCGAGCGTAACGACGAACTGGCAACACTGGAGACGCTCGACACCGGAAAGCCGTTCAGCGAAACCGCCAGCGTCGATATCGTGACCGGCGCCGATGTGCTTGAGTATTACGCCGGGCTGATCCCGGCGCTGGAAGGCACGCAAATCCCGCTGCGTGAAACCTCTTTTGTTTACACGCGCCGCGAAGCGCTGGGCGTCGTCGCGGGCATTGGCGCGTGGAACTATCCGATCCAAATCGCCCTGTGGAAATCCGCTCCGGCACTTGCCGCAGGCAACGCGATGATCTTCAAACCCAGTGAAGTCACCCCGCTCACCGCCTTAAAGCTGGCAGAAATTTACACTGAAGCGGGTCTGCCGGACGGCGTCTTTAACGTGCTGCCGGGGACTGGCGCCGAAACCGGGCAATGGCTGACCGAACATCCAGGCATCGCGAAAGTATCCTTCACCGGTGGCGTCGCCAGCGGCAAAAAAGTGATGGCGAACTCAGCGGCATCCTCGCTCAAAGAGGTGACGATGGAGCTGGGCGGGAAATCACCGCTGATTATTTTTGAGGACGCCAACCTCAATCTTGCCGCAGACATCGCCATGATGGCGAATTTCTATAGCACCGGCCAGGTTTGCACCAATGGCACCCGCGTGTTTGTTCCGACACGGATGAAAAGCGCCTTTGAACAAACCATCCTCGCCCGCGTAGCGCGCATTCGCGCAGGCGATCTGTTTGACCCGTCCACCAACTTTGGCCCGCTGGTCAGTTTTTCGCACCGCGAAAACGTTCTGCGCTATATCGACAGCGGTAAGGCGGAAGGTGCAACGCTGCTCTGCGGCGGCGAGGCGCTGAAAGGCAACGGCTTTGACAACGGCGCGTGGGTTGCCCCGACGGTCTTCACCGACTGTCATGACGAAATGACCATTGTGCGTGAAGAAATTTTCGGCCCGGTGATGTCAATCCTGACTTACGAAGACGAAGACGAAGACGAGGTCGTGCGCCGCGCTAACGATACGGACTACGGACTGGCGGCAGGCGTGGTGACCCACGATCTCAACCGCGCGCACCGCGTGATTCACCAACTGGAAGCGGGGATCTGCTGGATCAATACCTGGGGTGAATCCCCCGCCGAAATGCCGGTTGGCGGTTACAAACACTCGGGCATTGGTCGCGAAAATGGCGTGATGACGCTGCAAAGTTACACCCAGGTGAAATCCATCCAGGTTGAGATGGGTCAGTTTCAATCCCAATTCTAACCAGGAGGTTTATTTGCATTTTGACTACATCATTATTGGCGCCGGCTCCGCCGGCAACGTGCTGGCGACACGCTTAACAGAAGACAACGATACCACCGTACTGCTGCTGGAAGCAGGCGGTCCGGACTATCGCGCCGACTTTCGCACTCAAATGCCCGCCGCCCTCGCCTTCCCCTTACAGGGCAGGCGCTATAACTGGGCCTATGAAACCGAACCGGAACCGTACATGAACTATCGCCGCATGGAGTGCGGGCGAGGAAAAGGGCTGGGCGGATCGTCACTGATTAACGGCATGTGTTATATCCGCGGCAATGCCCTTGATCTTGACAACTGGGCGCAGGAACCGGGTCTCGAACACTGGAGCTACCTCGATTGCCTGCCCTACTACCGTAAAGCGGAGTGCCGTGATACCGGCGCTAACGACTATCACGGCGGCGAAGGCCCGGTGAGCGTCACCACCCCAAAGCACAATAACAATCCCCTGTTCCATGCGATGGTAGAAGCGGGCGTCCAGGCAGGATATCCACGCACCGACGATCTCAACGGCTACCAGCAGGAAGGATTTGGTCCGATGGACAGAACCGTCACGCCACAAGGGCGTCGCGCCAGCACCGCGCGGGGCTATCTTGATCAGGCCCGGAAGCGCCCGAATCTGACCATCATCACCCATGCTCTGACCGACCGTATCCTCTTTGACGGTAAAAAAGCGGTGGGCGTGGAGTGGCTGGAAGGCGACAGCACCCTTGCAAATACAGCGACCGCGCGCAAAGAAGTGCTGCTTTGTGCCGGGGCGATTGCCTCGCCACAGATCCTGCAACGCTCCGGCGTGGGCGATCCGGCGCTGCTCGCCGCCTTTGCGATTCCGCTGGTACACCCTCTGCCTGGCGTCGGCGAAAATTTGCAGGATCATCTGGAGATGTACCTGCAATATGAATGCAAAGAACCGGTGTCGCTCTACCCGGCCCTACAATGGTGGAACCAGCCGAAGATTGGCGCAGAATGGTTATTCGGCGGCACTGGCACGGGCGCCAGCAACCATTTTGAAGCGGGAGGGTTTATCCGCAGCCATGACGGGTTTGCCTGGCCGAACCTTCAGTACCATTTTCTGCCGGTCGCCATTAATTACAACGGTTCTAACGCCGTCAAAGAACACGGTTTTCAATGCCACGTGGGATCGATGCGCTCCCCCAGCCGGGGCCATGTACATCTGGCATCACGTGATCCGCGTGAACACCCGGCCATCCTGTTCAATTACATGTCGGCGGAGCAGGACTGGCAGGAGTTTCGCGACGCGATTCGCATCACACGGGAAATCATCAACCAGCCCGCGCTGGATCAATACCGTGGCCGGGAAATCAGCCCGGGAATTGACTGTCAGACCGATGAACAACTGGACGCCTTTGTACGCGATCACGCCGAGACGGCGTTCCATCCCTGCGGGACCTGTAAAATGGGGTATAACGAGATGGCGGTGGTGGATGGCGAAGGGAGAGTCCATGGCGTTGAGAATCTGCGCGTGGTGGACGCCTCTATTATGCCGCAAATCATTACCGGCAATCTGAACGCCACCACCATCATGATCGGCGAGAAAATTGCCGACGCCATTCGCGGTCGTACACCACTGGCCAAAAGTACCGCCCGTTATTATGTGGCAGGCGATACGCCAGTACGAACAGCGCCGCAGCGCTAACACGGACTCCGCTCTGGGCGCAGAGCGGAGACGCACTTATGCTTCGCGACACGCCACCAGCGTTTTTCTCTGCTGGCCGTGCTCATCAAAATTCTCCGGTGCCAGCCAGCATTGCAGCGCGCGATCGCATTGCGGCCATTCGCCGTCAATCATCGACAGCCAGTCGCTGTCACGATTACGCCCTTTGCGCACAATTTTTTGCCGAAACCGGCCTTCATAGACAAAACCTAATCGCTCCGCCGCCTGGCGCGATGCCGTATTCAGCGAATCGCATTTCCATTCGATGCGACGGTATCCTTGCGCAAACGCATGGCCCAACAGTAGCCAGATTGCTTCTGTACCCAGCACCGTCTGCTTCATTCGCGGTGACCAGGTCACATGCCCAATCTCGACCGACCCATGCTCCTGCTCAATCGCCATATAGCAAACCAGCCCTACTGCACGTACCGAGCGGGCATCAATCACGGCAAAAGGAACCAGCGTCTCGTCACGGGCTTTGCCATCGAGCCAGCGGGTTGTCGCCTGCACGCTTTCCGGGCGTTCGCTGGCAAGCCAGGTCCAGTCACGCTCATCGGCGGCCTGCGCATAAGCATCGAAAAGGTCAGCGGCATGGCGTTCAGGTTCGAGGGGTTCCAGTCGACAATAACGCCCGTCAAGCGCAACACGGGAAAGCCGTGACGCCCCCGTCCAGTCCGGCAGCGCGTCGCCCACCGTTTGTCCATACAGATTAATTTCCGGCACAGTTCACCCCAGCAGATTGGTCGTTAAATTTTTATATCAGTTTGCTTGCGGCAAGAAAAGACACCGCCCAGGAAATCATCAGTCTGGTGAATAAATACCGTCTTCTATAATGAGGAATAAACACCCACACACGAGTCCGCTATGCCGCTACCCGACTTTCATACCTCCACACCGTTTACGCTGGGCATTGAGCTGGAAATGCAGGTGGTTAACCCGCCGGGTTATGATTTGAGCCAGGATTCCTCACACCTTATTGATGACGTCATCCCCCATCTTCAGGCCGGAGAAGTGAAGCACGATATCACTGAAAGCATGCTGGAGATGGCAACCGGCATCTGCCATAACATCGACCAGGCTGCCGCACAGTTTTCGGCGATGCAGCAGATTATCCTAAACGTTGCAGCAAACCACCATCTCGCCATTTGCGGCGGCGGCACCCATCCGTTTCAGACGTGGCAGCGCCAGCAAGTCTGCGACGATAAACGCTATCAACGTAACCTGGAAAGCTTTGGTTATCTGATCCAACAAGCGACCGTATTTGGTCAGCATGTGCATGTCGGTTGCGCCAGCGGTGATGACGCCATCAACCTCCTGCACGGCTTGTCCCGCTTTGTGCCGCATTTTATTGCGCTTTCTGCCGCATCGCCCTATATGCAGGGTTCAGACACCCGCTTTGCCTCCTCGCGGCTGAATATCTTCTCTGCCTTTCCGGATAACGGTCCCATGCCGTGGGTCAGCAACTGGCAGGAATTTGAGGGTCTGTTTCGCCGTCTGAGCTACACCAGTATGGTCGACAGCATCAAAGATTTGCACTGGGATATTCGCCCCAGCCCTCACTTTGGGACGGTAGAAGTCAGAGTCATGGATACGCCGCTGACCCTGAGCCACGCAGTCAATATGGCGGGGTTGATTCAGGCCACCGCCTGCTGGTTGCTCTCTGAGCGCCCGTTTAAACATCAGGAACGGGATTACCTGCTGTATAGATTCAATCGTTTTCAGGCGTGTCGGTACGGTCTGGACGGTATTGTGACGGATGTACACACCGGCGAGCATCATCGACTGGCGGACGACACGCTGCGTCTGCTGGAAAAAATCGCCCCCTTTGCTGACAAGGTCAATGCCGCCAGCGCGATTGAGGCATTGCATCTGCAGGTGAAAAATGGGCTGAACGAGGCGCAGCAAATGCGTCATTTCATCAAGGAGGGCGGTTCGTTAACCGGTCTGGTAAAAAAACATACTGAAATCTGGGCGGGACTTTAACGGTGTGGTTTGCGTTACCTGACGATATCCCGGACAATGGCTTTTTAACTCAAGTTTAACAATGCCATGAAACACCCCCTTGAATCGTTGATGACCGCTGCCGGTATTCTGCTGATGGCGTTTCTCTCTTGTTTGCTGCTGCCCGCGCCGTCGCTCGGCCTGGTGCTGGCGCAAAAGCTGGTTGCGACCTTTCATTTGATGGATCTCAACCAGTTTTACACCCTGTTGTTTTGCCTGTGGTTCCTGGTGCTTGGCGCCCTCGAATACCTTGTGATTCGTTTTATCTGGCGGCGCTGGTTCTCACTGGCGGAGTGAATCGCGAAGGCCGTGCCATTGCGCCTCCCGATGCTGTTTAGTGCGCACGGCTATGATTTTCTTTACGGTACGCACCGGGCGGCTGGTTAAACGTACGGGTAAACACCCGCGTAAACGTCTGCTGCGAATCAAAGCCGTATTTCAGACAGATGTCATACACTTTCTGGTCTGTATCGCGCAAATCACGCGCGGCCAGTCGCAGTTTACGCTGCCGAACGTAGCGCCCCAGATTCTCACCTTTGTACTGCAAAAACAGGCGTTGCAGATGCCACTTTGAATAGCCCGCATGACGCGCAATATCATCAATGCGTAACGGCTGATTTAAATTATCATCAATCCACGCAACAATTGTTTCGATAACCCGAGCGGAAATCGTCATGGTGCTCTTCCCTCTTTAAAAAGAATCCTTATTCCCACCAGGCCGTAAACGACTGCGTTGGGTCAGCCAGATTTACCTGCTCGCCTAACGTCGGCGTCAGCAACCGGTAGTCTTTATTGCGACTCGCAAACGCCAGACGTTTATACGGATCGTCCCAGGTGTGTTTCGCTAGCACAAAGCGCCCTGCATGGCCGGGTAAAACCGCCTTTGCATGCAGGTCCTGCGCGGCCCTCGCCGTTTCTTCTGGCATCATATGGATGTACTTCCAGTCCTGGTCATACTGGCCGTTTTCCATGATGGCCAGATCCACGGAGCCAAACTGTTCCCCTATCGCTTTAAAATGCGGCCCGTAACCCGAGTCGCCGCTGTAGTAAATTCGCTGTTCTGGCGTCTCAAACATAAAACTCGCCCACAAGGTCTGGTTGCGTTTAATACCCCGGCCAGAAAAATGCCGGGCAGGCAAGACATGAACCATCAGTGAGTCATCGACTCTGACTGACTGGTTCCAGTCGCGCTCTTCAATGATGTCGCTGTTCATTCCCCAGTAGCGCAGATGCGAACCGACGCCCAACGGAACGATCGCCCGTTTAATCTTCGGTATTAACGCCGTGATGGTGGCGTAATCCAGATGGTCATAGTGATCGTGCGAAATAATCAGCAGATCGATGTCCGGCATCGTGTGTGCCGTCCAGGGATAATTCCCGGCAAACGCTTTGTTTAAAAACGAAAACGGCGCGGCGTAGTTGCTGAATACGGGGTCAATCAGAATGCGTTTGCCTGACAGTTGCAGATACCAGGAAGAGTGCCCCAGCCAGATAAGCGTCTCTTGCGCCTGCGGCAAACCGGCAATATCGGTAGGCACCAGCGGCAAGGGCTGAGGCGGTCGCGCATTTTCCCGTTTCGCCACCAGAAACTCCCACCACGCGGCAATCATCCCTTTATCTCCGGTATAACCCGGCGTAGGCAACGCGTTGCGAAACGCGCCATCGCGATAGTGCGGCGACTGTTCAATCCGGGTTAATTGGCTGCCTTGCGGCGCCTGACCAAACCCGGGATTAAGGACAAACGGCAAACTGGCTGCTGAGGTAATGAGCATAATAAAAACCACACAAACTGTGAGACGCTTCATATCCTGACCCGAAAACGCGCACCTTTCCGATGGTTTGCGCGGCTGACTCTTGATTATGAGTGAGTAGGCACTCATTATAGAAAGCGAACGTTTCCCGTCAAGATGATTTTCAATCTTTGACATTCGCCGTTGCGGCGCTGCACATGCCGTGATTCAATCGTATTTTCTTACAGACTTAAGGGTAAAGTGTAGTGGCTCGTCCGAAGAGTGAAGACAAAAAACAGGCATTACTGGAAGCCGCAACCACGGCGATTGCGCAATCCGGCATCGCGGCATCGACGGCGGTCATCGCCCGGGGCGCAGGGGTTGCAGAGGGAACGTTGTTTCGCTATTTCGCGACAAAAGATGACTTAATCAACGCGCTTTATCTCCATCTGAAACAGAATCTCTGCCAGTCCATGATGGCGGAACTGGATCGTTCGATTACCGATGACAAGACCCTGACCCACTTCATCTGGAAGAGCTACATCAACTGGGGTCTGAACAATACCACCGGGCATCGCACCATTCGCCAGCTCGCGGTCAGTGAAAAGATCACCAAAGAGACTGAGCAACTGGCTGATGACATGTTCCCTGAACTGCGCGATCTCTGCCATCGCTCCGTGCTGCCGGTTTTCATGTCTGAGGAATACCGCGCGTTTGGCGATGCGCTGTTTCTTTCACTGGCGGAAACGACCATCGAGTTCGCCGCCCGCGATCCCGCCCGCGCCGATGCGCTCATCTCGCTGGGTTTTGAAGCGATGTGGCGCGCCCTGACCCGTGAGGAAAAATGATGGATGGGCAAACCCTGCATGAATGCGCGAAACGCATCGCGCTTGAACTGCCCTTTACCGAGCTCTGCTGGCCATTCGGCCCGGAATACGATGTCTTTAAAGTGGGGGGCAAAATTTTCATGATTGCCTTAGCGCATCAAAGCCGCCCACTGATTAATCTGAAGTCCGATCCACAAAAATCACTGCTTAATCAGCAAATTTATCCCAGCATTAAGCCTGGCTATCACATGAACAAAAAACACTGGATCTCCGTGTATCCGGGCGACGATATCAGCGAGTCACTGCTTCACGATCTGCTGAATGATTCCTGGAACCGGGTGGTCGATGGCCTGGCGAAAAAAGATCAGAAACGGCTGCGCCCCACCTGATTTATCGTTGGCGCGGATAAGTGTTTTTGCATTTTTCTCTCTTATCTTTTCTGCGCCAACCCTGTACTCTGCTGGCAGATAACACACCCGCAGAGGGTGCCAAAACACTCAGGAGTATTTATGGATATCGTTTCTGTCGCCTTAAAACGCTACTCCACTAAGGCGTTCGACCCCAGCAAAAAACTGACCGCAGAGGAAGCTGAAAAGCTGAAAACGCTGCTGCAATTCAGCCCGTCCAGCACCAACTCTCAGCCGTGGCATTTCATCGTGGCCAGCACTGATGAAGGTAAAGCGCGCGTTGCGAAATCTGCCGCCGGGAGTTTTGTGTTTAACGAACGCAAAATGCTCGACGCGTCCCACGTAGTGGTCTTCTGTGCCAAAACGGCTATGGATGACGCCTGGCTTACCCGCGTCGTGGATCAGGAAGAGATCGATGGCCGCTTCGCCACGCCAGAAGCCAAAGCCGCTAACCACAAAGGCCGTACGTTCTTCGCCGATATGCACCGTAAAGAACTCAAAGACGACAACCACTGGATGGCAAAACAGGTTTACCTCAACGTGGGTAACTTCCTGTTGGGCGTGGCGGCAATGGGCCTTGACGCTGTTCCCATCGAAGGTTTTGCTGCCGACATTCTCGACGCAGAGTTTGGTTTGACGGAAAAAGGCTACACCAGCCTGGTCGTCGTTCCTGTCGGACATCACAGTATCGAAGATTTTAACGCTGCCCTACCGAAATCGCGTCTGCCTCAGGAAACTACCCTGACGGAAGTCTAAAACGCACTCTCCGTGCCGGATCACGGCGTTGCCTGAGATCCGGCCGATCAATGATCTGCGCATTGTCTCCCCTGCCCGCATTTGCATATTTTCTCTACAACCGTCATCATAGGTCTCTGTTTATTAAGGAGACATTATGCAGGAATTGATATCTCAGGTAGAGGAGTTAGGCATTGAAATGAATCACACCACCTCGCTGGTGATGATTTTTGGCATTATTTTTCTGACTGCCATTATTGTGCATATTATTTTGCACTGGGTAGTGCTGCGTACCTTTGAGAGACGTGCGAAGGCCAGTTCCCACCTGTGGCTGCAAATTATTACTCAGAACAAGCTGTTCCACCGACTGGCGTTTACCTTGCAAGGTATTATCGTCAACATCCAGGCCGTGCTGTGGTTACACAAAGGAAGCGAAGCGGCAGGCATTCTGACCACCTGTGCGCAGCTGTGGATCATGATGTATTCCCTGCTGTCGATGTTCTCCCTGTTGGATGTGATCCTAAACCTGGCGCAAAAATTCCCCACTGCGTCTCAGCTTCCGCTGAAGGGGATCTTCCAGGGCATTAAGCTTATCGGCGCGATTCTGGTCGGTATTCTGATGATTTCGCTGTTAATTGGTCAATCGCCCGCGATTCTCATCAGCGGTCTCGGCGCCATGGCCGCCGTGTTGATGTTGGTGTTCAAAGACCCCATTCTCGGGCTGGTCGCCGGGATCCAGCTCTCTGCCAACGATATGCTCAAGCTGGGCGACTGGCTGGAGATGCCGAAATATGGCGCAGACGGCGCGGTGATCGATATCGGCTTAACCACAGTGAAAGTGAGTAACTGGGATAATACCATCACCACCATCCCGACCTGGTCGCTGGTGTCCGACTCGTTTAAAAACTGGAGTGGCATGTCCGCGTCCGGTGGCCGTCGAATCAAACGCAGTATCAATATTGACGCGACCAGCATTCATTTTCTCAGTGAAGAGGAGCTGCAAAAGCTGAATAAAGCGCACCTGTTAGCGCCTTATCTAACCTCGCGTCATCAGGAAATTAATGAATGGAATCAACAATTATCGGCTCCGGAGTCGGTCCTCAATCACCGTCAGATGACCAATATTGGTACCTTTCGCGCCTATCTGAATGAATACATACGTCATCACCCGCGGATTCGCAAAGATATGACTATGATGGTGCGCCAGCTGGCGCCGGACGATCACGGCTTACCGATCGAAATTTATGCGTTCACCAATACCGTCGTCTGGCTGGAATACGAGAGCATTCAGGCCGATATTTTCGATCACATTTTTGCGGTCATCGAAGAGTTCGGCTTGCGCATCCACCAGTCGCCAACCGGCAATGATATTCGGTCGTTATCGGGCGCGATTCAGCGCTAATTAGACGTCCAGGGATGATGCCGATCTCATCAACAGGATGAGATCGGCGATTCGTTAGCGGGCTTTACGGCGCAGCAATTTGAAGGTCACAAACAGGAACAGAACCCACACGGGCAGTAACATCGCCGACAGACGCATATCGTCGATCGTACACATCAGAACCAGAATCATCGCCAGAAACGCGATGCACAGGTAGTTCCCGGCAGGATAGAGAAGCGCCTTGAACTGCGTGTCACGTCCCTTACGACGCATTGCAGCACGAAAACGCAGGTGCGCAAGGCAAATCATTACCCAGTTCAGCAGCAGGGTCGCCACCACCAACGCCATTAACAGGCCAAACGCCTTTTGCGGCAGCAGGTAGTTGATCAAGACCACCAGCGAGGTGACCGCCCCGGAAAGCAGCAACGAGTTCACCGGCACGCCACGACGGCTGACACGGGTTAAGAATTTCGGTGCATTGCCCTGAACGGACAGCCCAAACAGCATCCGGCTATTGGAATAGACGCCGCTGTTATAGACCGACAGCGAGGCCACCAGAATGACAAAATTCAGCGCTGAGGCCACCGCATTGCTGTCCAGATTGTGGAAAATCATCACAAACGGGCTGCTGTTAGATTTCACCTCGACCCACGGATAAAGCGCTAACAGCACCACCAGAGAACCGATATAAAACAGCAAAATACGGTAAACCACCTGATTCACCGCTTTCGGGATGCTTTTTTGCGGATCGCACGCTTCCGCCGCGGTAATACCAATCAATTCCAGCCCGCCGAAGGAGAACATGATCACCGCCAGCGAGAGAATTAAACCGTTCCAGCCGGTGGCAAAAAAGCCGTTATAACGCCAAAGGTTCTCAATGCTTGCGTGCTCGCCGCCGCTGCCGGAAAAGAGCATCCACAGCCCGAAACCGATCATACCGATGATTGCCAGCACTTTAATTAACGCAAACCAAAACTCCGTCTCGCCATACAGACGCACGTTCACCAGGTTTACCGCATTAATAATAACGAAAAAGACGGCGGCCCAGATCCAGGTCGGGACATCGGGCAACCAGTATTGCATGTAAATACCGGCCGCTGTCAGCTCCGCCATACCCACCAGCACAAACATCACCCAGTAGTTCCAGCCGGAAAGGAAGCCTGCGAACGGTCCCCAATACTTGTACGCAAAATGGGCAAAAGAGCCAGAAACCGGTTCTTCAACGACCATTTCGCCCAACTGACGCATGATTAAAAAGGCAATGATCCCGGCGACACCGTAACCCAGCAAAACGGCCGGACCGGCCATCTGAATGGCAGGGCCAATTCCCAGAAAAAGACCCGTACCAATAGCGCCCCCGAGGGCAATCAATTGAATATGACGGTTTTGTAACCCTCGATGAAGCGTCGGTTCACTGTTCGACGCGGCATCTGACACACTGGTGTCAGATGCAGTTGACGCGTTTTTCACGCCCTACCCCTGTGTCGTTTTTATTGAGGCGCTCCTTTTAACATTTCGACTTCGTTGTCGCAAGGCACAATCCGAGGGAACGGAGAACGCGAAAACCGGCGTTTAAAGCGCCACAGAAGCCCTAATATTGCGGGAAACAGATAATTTTCATGAATTCCAGTGGACGAAAAGGCGTCGCAGACCACAGAATGCGTTTTAATATTTTTTCTGTATTTTCAAACGGGTGTCTCAGAACTATTCTCTGTCACTCATTTTTAAGCCATGCCAGGCAACAGTTTTCATGAATAAGATCATTAAACGGCTAGAGATCGTCAAAAGCGCCATCGAACTCGAAGATGAAGAGATCATCTTGCAGCAGCTCGTTTACCTGAAAGACGACGCTCTGGATGCCGCCATTGGGTCGATTGCCCACGCCCTTGAAGAGAGACGCTTCAGCGACGCCCTGGCTGAGATTACCGCCTGGCTGGACGCTCAGCGCGCGGTGTCAACATGGCAGGATCCGGCTATCGCGGCCGCCAAACTGGAACTGAAAGCACTCGAGTCCCAGTTACACGCGCTGATCGACAAGCGTAATACCCGCCTTCAGATCCTCGATGACTTTAATGATCTCTACCACCTCCGTCTTGGCCCATTAATGAGCCGCATTTTGGAATTACGCCAGCAACTGGCCACTAGCGCGCAACGCAAACAAGAAGCCGAGCTCAGGCGCAGAGAAAAGGACTACCAATCCTGCCAGCAGTACATTTCACAGGCGATCGATCAACTGGCGACCCTCAAACGGCACTGGGTGAGTCTCAGCTCAACATCCCAGGAAGCGGCGGAGGTTCGAAAACGTGTTCAACAACAGACCGAACTTATCACTGCCCTGCTGGCTGAGATTCGCGAGCTGGAAAATGATTTTACCCGTCAGGAGGAGAGCGCCACTCGCCAGGCACGCGAAAACGCAGATAACGAATATGCGCAATACCGGGAACAGCAGCAGGATGCGCTGCATCGCCATGACCGGGACCAACACCTCTCTGCGGATGAGCGCAACGAGCTTAAGCGCCTGTGGCGTCAGGCAAGCCGACTCTGTCACCCTGATGTCGTCGCCGACGCGTTGAAGGAAAAAGCGCATCAGATGATGGTTCAGCTTAACCAGGCCCGCCAGAATGCGGATCTGGCGACCATTCGCGCGCTACTCACCCAGCTTCATCGTGGTCTGGAACCCATGATGGCAAGCGAGAGGCTGAACAATTCCGAACACCTGCATGCCAGAATAGCGCAGCTCAGAACACAGATTAACGCCCTGCAAAAAGAGATTACTGAACTGGAGTCTGAAAACGCCTGGCGTCTTGCAACATCCGTCCAGGATAAAGAAGCCTGGTTATCTGAGCAGGAACGCTCCCTGGCGGGCATCCGCGACACGCTGGAAGAACAAATGAAACAGGCTGAGCAGGAGATCCAGGCAGGCTAAACCGCGAAAATCCGCTACCTGCCAAAACGTTTCTTAGCAAGTTACATTTTGTTATTTAGCACCAATTGCAAAATTAAAATCAAAACACTAAATAATTTAGATAATCTAGCACAAAACACCACGTGGATGATAAATCTAAAAATTTAAACCCAATAACATCTTTTCACCCTCCATTTTTCTCTTTTCTCTGCCCTTTCCCCCTCAGCATGCCAGGAATTTTCTTAGCCATCTTCCCCCTCCAGAAAACGTGACGAACATCACGCTGAAATATAAGAACTCTTAATAAATTTCATCATGACAACTTCGGATTTGGCTGTCTTTCGCCGATGAGTCACCAGACGTTACAGGCCATCCATAAGTGAAATCTATCAATCATACCCAGTGTACTGAAATAAACGATTTATCATACATTTTGGCTAAGAGTAATATTCACCGTAAGAATAGTTACAAATTCAAATAAAGACAGCGAATATCGAATAAATCAGGATGCCTGAACAGCGTTCAGTACGCGCACGAATATACGCCTGTATCTAACCGTATTTATAAAGTGAGACAGACCCTTTTTTAATGGTTGAAAAAAGGGGCGGTACGCTGTACCCAAATTCAAGGAGATCGTGATGTCAAAAGCTATTTTTTTAGGTGAGTCATTTTACACCTGGCTTGGCATGCGAGATATCTTGCGCGGTACGACGTTATTTGTCGATATGGAATTTCATTCTTCCCGGACACTTTTGACGGGAAAAGAAATATCACAGAACGCTGATTATCTCATCATTAACCCGAGTGAAAGTGAGGCTTTGAAATACGCCGGAATTATCCGCGCGATGTCATTGCGCCCTTCTGCGACGATCATCGTTTTAGCCGATGAAAACACGTTCTCACTCTTCCAGACCGTTTGCGGGATGCGCCTGGAATTTCTGGATGATCGTGGTTCTCTCGATGCAATCCTGCAAAAAATGACCAGTATTATCAATGGTAAAAAGCCATGTGCGCCTAAACCATTAGCGAACCCAATGACGGTCAATGAGTTTAACGTGATGATGCTGTTTGCCCGCGGCTGGTCGCTGTCCCAAATCGCCGGGGCATCGCACAAAAGCGAGAAAACCATCAGCGCCTATAAAAGCAATATTGCCAAAAAACTGGGACACAATAATACCCGACTGAAATATATGATTTCTCAGTATAGCCAACTGTAGCTCACTGGCTTAAGGAATTAACCACCAGATATTTTAATATCGCGTCTTATCTTCACCATTTTAATTCTGCTTCGTTCGGAAGGGCTTTCTATTTTTCAAAAATCGACACTCAGGCAGCACTCCGCGAGCCAAACACAGCCAACAACTCAACGTATTAACACATGCAAAACAGAAATGCAGATGAGGGTTATATATGAATAAGGTTTACAGCATTATTTGGAACGCGGCGCTCGGTCTCTGGGTCGTCGTTTCCGAATTATCCCGCGGGAAGAAAAAAAGCAGCACGCGTAAATCTGTGAGCATCATCGCGGCGACCGCATTAACCGGCGTATCCATGGTCGCCACCGCAACGCCAATGAACACCTACGGCGATCATGTTATTTCCAAAGATTTCAGCAAACCGATCTCCGCAGGCGTACACAGCGGGACTTTTGACTACGGTTTCTTATATAAAGACGAGAACGCGTCCCAACAGCTGAACATCAAAGGTAAACTCCCGACCATTGAGTACGGTCAGAGCGGCGTCGTCGATTCCACCACCATCAAGGAACTGTTGGAAGCGGGCAAAATTACCCTGACGGCCACCAGCGCCGATGGTCAGACCACCTCGAAGATCACCACCGTCGACCAACTGTCTGGCTACCTGTTCCATTATCAATCCTCCACGCCTTCGCAAAATGTTGATTTCGGTATTTCCGATCCTGCCGACCCGGAAAACACAGCGTCGATCAAAGTGTTCGACACCCAAGATCTAGAGAATTTTCTTAGCGTTATGGATCTAGGCTCCGTCGTTTTAAATACCTACGACGCCAATCAGACAAAAATTTATAAGCAGTTTGGCTTTGCCCTTGCCGATAAGGGCGCGACGGCCAACCTGAACATTGGCGATGATACGCAGAATGCCAGCGCGAAGGCCAATACCATTGAGTTAATGGCCAAAGACTCCTCGCTGCTGGAAGCACAAAACGCGGGTAGTAAGGTCAACTGGCAATCGGATAACTACGTCAAGTTTGGCGCAGCGCCGGTCGTTCCGGGTAAAGAATTTCAGAGCGGCACAACAACCGATACCTTCGGCCACGACGTCACCATCATGACCTACGGCTATGACAAAGACGGAAAAGTGGTCGAGACCGGCAACAAGACCTTTTCGATCAGCGATGTCACAGGTTTAGCCCAGTTCAATGACTGGTTGCTGGGCAACAGCAGCGATGCCGCCACCTCTCCTGATGGCAAAAAAGTCAGCCAAATTCAGCTGTGGCTGGATGCGGGCGTGGTCACAAAAGTCTCTGACGCACAGGCCAAATATGCCTCGCTTATCGACGACCTGCTGAAGTCCGACAAGGCCGCCGATAGCGTCAACTGGGATTACGACGTCTGGACCGACGGCCTTGCGCATAACAACAATGCGACTGCGGGTAGCGGCGAGCTACATGCTGTCTACGCCAACGGCCAGGGAACCACCGGGACTATCCAGAAGGGTTCCATTCTGGCGGTTGACGGCAGTATTAATGGCGTCATGAAAGCGACGGACGGTGGCACCCTCAATAACGAGGGTGAACTTAACGCCTTACGTACCTCTGGCGGACTGAGTCTGGCTGTCGGTATGCTGGCCGATAATTCGACCGCCACCAACAACGGCATCATCAACTCCGGGCTGTTTATCGACAAGAACGGCAACCAGAACGTCAACAGCTACGGCGCGTACGGGATGCAGGGACAAGGCTCCAGTACCGTCACCAACAATGGCACCATCAACCAGGCCATTACCACGGATGACTACGGTACCGCCTCTGCCGCCGATCCCTGGAACAACACCAGACCTAACACCTCTCTGACACTGGCTATCGGGATGCAGCTGTCCGGCGAAACGACCGGGGTTAACAAAGGGCAAATCAATGTCGTGGACGGGCGCAAAGATGGCCAGTCCTTTGGCAAAGGCACCGCCTATGGTGTTGAAGTGGATGGCAAATCCACGTTCGTCAACGAAAAAGGCGCCTCCATTTCTCTGGGACGCAATGCCAACGATACGACCCAGGATGTGTTAATGCCTGGCGGCTCCAGCCAGAGCGCCGGGATCCTGACCAAAAGCGCGGGCGATGTCACCAACAACGGTACTATCACCCTCGGCACCGGTGTGCGTAATGCCTCTGGTATTCTGGTAGGCAACGCCACCGGTAATGTGATTAACACCGGCACCATCACGGTGAACGGTGACAAATCAGCCGGCAACAGCCAAAACCACGGGATCTCTGTCCGTGACAGCGGCGCTGAGAACAACCAGGTCATCCGCAATGATGGCCAAATTAACGTCAACGGCACTGATAACGTCGGTATTCACATCAGCGCGAGTAACAAAGCGGCAGAAGCCTCCACCAGCGCCACTGGCACGATTACCGTCGCGGGCACCGGCGGAACCACCGACCGCAACTATGCCGTTTGGGTTGAAGGGAACGATGCGAATCGCGCCACCGCCAATGTGAATTCTCACATTACGCTGCAGCAGGTCGGTAATATCGGCGTGCATGTGCGTGACAACGCCGTAGCCAACGTCGACAGCATCAGTAGCCCTACCTTCAATAATACTGACCAGATTGGCTACTATCTGTTTGGTAAGGGTGCGACGGCCAATATCGGCAAAGCGGTGATGGATGACAACGGCCAGGCGCGGACGACCATTTTCCGTATCGCCAATGGCGCGGAGTTTAATGGGAACACCAAAAACCCGATCACCGGCACCAGCTCCAATCTTGAACTGACCTTAAAGGGTGAGAATTCAACGGGTGTTCTGGCGACCGGCGTAGGCAGTACGGTCGATACCGGCGAGGCCAGGTTCACCGTAGAAGGCACTGGCGCCGCCGCCCTGCTCATCGAAGGCGGAGCCACCGGGAGCATCAGCGATAAAACGACCATTAATTTGACCGGTACCGACACCACCGCCGGGATTGTCGACGGCCAGGCGCATAAGCTAAATGGCAAGCCCGACGGCAATGCTCAGAACACCACACTCACGTCCAGTGCTAATATCACCTCTGCCGCTGGCGGCAATAACGTGATTGCCTACGTGACGAAGAATCTGGGCAACCTGATCCTCGATGGCAAAGCCCTTATCGATCTCGCCAGCAAAAACAGCATCGGGGTGGACGTACAACAGGGCGGGCGCTTTACCAACAATTCCACGTCTGCCCTGCACGTCGCCGATGGCATTGGCGTTCGCGCCTCCGGTAACGATGCGCAGATTAAAAAGCTGGGCACCATTTTGGTGGATGACGGCACGGCCGGTGTTCTGTTAGCCAAAGACGCGCGTCTGAGCATCTCCTCTGCCACGGGCGGTCAACCCGACAAGATCACCACCAACGGCACCGCCGACGGCATCCGTCTGGAAGCGGGTGCAGGTTCGCTGAACGCACAGGGCGTCACCATCAGCGCACTGGGCAGCGGTGCGGGGATCCAGAACAATGCGGAACGGTCAGACATTACGCTTAACGATGTCACCATCAACGCCAACGACGGTCCGGGCATCCGCACCAGCGTTGAGCTGAACGTGAAAGACGGCGACAACAATAAACTGAACGTAACAGGCGCAGGCACCGGTTTTGCTTTTGAAAAACAAGATGGTAGCGACGCCACTGGCAATCTGAACATCGGCACGGGCTACACCGTACGGGTGCATAACGACACCAACAACGCCACGGGTAGCGGTATCCTCGCCAAAACCAACGGCAATCTCACGACTAAGGCCAACATCACCGTTGAGGATACGACCGGGGATTCCGCCATTATTGCTAAAAATGTCTCGGCATTGAGCAACAGCGGAATCATTATCTCCAACAGCACCAGCGGCAAAGCCGTGATTGATGCCAGCGGCGATAACGGTAAATCGATCACCAACAGCGGAACCGTACAGGCAGCCAGCGATCGGGCGATTGCTATCCAGTCAGGTCTCGGAAATGACACCATCAATATCAGCGGCAAAACCGTCGGGATCATCAATACCGGTCGCGGCAGCGATAGCTTTACCTGGAACAACGGCACCTTTGCCGGTGAAGTGAATTTCGATGGCACTAACGGGAACAACAAAGCGAACATCGGCAACGTCTCTCTGAAAGAGACTCGCCATATCACTACCCAGGCGGGAGGCGGTAACGCCCTCACCTTCACCAATACACACGGCGATGCGGCCAAAATTGGCAGCCTGACGGCGGATAACCTCAGCTCCGGCACCAATATTGGCGATGGCTGGGATTCGTTGACCCTCACCGGCGCGCAGGCAGACATGCGTATCGTTGAAGATCTGAAGCTGAAAAGTGAAACCATTGCCGTTAACGATGGCGCGACGCTGCGCACGGGCGATCACCGTGAGGCAAGCAGCAGCGCGGCAACGATCAACAATTACGCGGTGAAAACCAGCGGTACCGGCAGTCGGGTGATCTTTGATACTCAGGGCGACGGCGTCGGCGCACAGCAAGTGTATTCCGGGATTATCAGCGGCGACGGTCGCTTTGAACGCGCGGCTGGCGGCACCACTATTTTTACCGCCAATAACAGCTATACCGGCTCCACCACCATTGATAATACCGGGACGCTTCAGTTAGGCGTTGGCGGCACCAGTGGCGGAATTGCTGAAGTTTCCACTATTCTCGATAACGGCCTGCTGGCGATTAACCGTTCTGACGATGTGCGGTTAAATGGGGTCATTTCCGGGAGTGGCGCGTTGCAGCAGATTGGCGACGGTACGACGCGTCTGACGGGTGACAACACCTATCAAGGGCAGACAACCGTCAAAACCGGGACGTTGCTGATCAATGGCGATCAGAGTGCAGCGACCGGTGCGACGGACGTCAACGGAAGTGCCACGTTAGGCGGGGTTGGCGTGATTGGCGGCGACGTTGCCATGAATAACAGCACGACCATCAGCGCAGGCGATGGCGGCGCGGGTACGCTGACCATTAAAGGCAATCTGAAACTGGGCAACCAGACCACCTCCGACTTCCAGCTTGGACAAGCCTTTGTGCCAGGCGGCGCGCGTAACGATTTAATCGATGTTGCAGGCGACCTGAAGCTGGACGGTACGCTGAACGTCACCGAAAGTGCAGGCGGACAGTTCGGCCCTGGCGTCTACCGCATTTATAACTACGGCGGCAACCTGGACAACCAAACGCTGGATCTGGGCAGCGTGCCGAGTGGTCAGGATAAGAGCAATATTTTTGTTCAGACCATCCTGAAAAATCAGGTGAACCTGGTCAACGCCAACGGTGTCACTCTGCAATTCTGGGACGGACAAACGTCAGGCAGCAATCACGGTAAATCCGGTATTGAAGGCAATGGTGCTATCGACGGCGGCGACGGCAAATGGATGGCTATCGGCGACAACGGCGACAACAACTGGACGCAACAAGACGGCAATGGCAACGCACCGTGGGCGCAAAAAGCCTTCGCCATCTTTACCGGCAAAGCAGGCACCGTTGAGGTGGATGACGCCGCAGGGAAAGTTGCGTTCTCCGGCGCGCAGTTTGGCACCGACGGTTACGTGGTCAAAGGCGATGCGCTGAACGGTTATGCCACCACCGCAGGCGGCAACGAACTGATGCTGCGCGTCGGCGAAGGCGCCGCAGGGGCTGACGTTACCGCAACCATCGAGTCGCGTATTCTCGAAGGCGACAGCGCCGATAAACTGACGCTGGTGAAAACGGATTTGGGTCGTCTGATCTTAACCGGCGAGAACGAATACCGTGGCGGAACGCGCATTGACGGCGGTACGCTGCAAATCTCCAGCGACAAAAACCTGGGTCAGGCAGGAACGGGGCTCGCCATTAACAATGCCTCAACGCTGCAACTGGGCGCCGATCTGAGCACTGACCGGACCATCACCCTGGGCGCGAATAAAGATGCCGAGGTCTTTGATCTGAATTCGCATCACTTCACCCCAACCGGTGATATCACGGGTGCGGGTAAACTGAAGATCACCAGCAGCTCCAGCACGGCGGGCAGCACCCTGACGTTTGACCAAGCCAACAGCTACCAGGGCGCGACCGAAATTGCCGGGACAGGTAAGGCCAACAACGTCACGGTAAACGTCAGTAAAACCGGGGCATTCGGCAGCAATGCGAGCAGCACTGTGGATGTGAACAAAGGCGCTACGCTCAACGTCAGCGGCGCAGATACCAGCCTGCAATCGCTCACCATGAACATTGCAGACAGTCTGTTAACGCTGGCCGATACGGTCACCGCAGCCGGTTCAACCCTGAATTTGACCGAGAAAGCGAAAGCCATCTTCTCGCAACAGGCGACAGCGGAAAACGCCAAAATCAACCTGAACAGCGGTTCAACCGCGGTGTTCACCGACAACACCACCGCAGGAAATTCACGCATTGCGGTTTCCAGCGACAGCACCCTGGCGCTACAGGATGACGCCAGCGGCGGCACCGCGATAGTGACCAACAGTGGGCTAATGACCTTTGCCGATAACGCTATGGCGGAAATGGCTCAGGTGAAAAACCAGGCGGGCGGCAACGTCGATATTCGTGGCGTCAATAGCGCGACCTCTATCGGTTCACTTTCCGGTGCCGGTAACGTTGAGCTGGGCGATAAGCGTTTGTCACTGGGCAATCTGAGTCTTGATGACACCATCAGCGGCATCATCAGCGGCACTGACGGCAGTCTGGTGAAAATCGGCAACGGTACGCTGACCTTAACCGGCGATAACACCTATACCGGCACCACGGATGTCGACCAGGGCGTCCTGCTGGTGAACGGGAATCAGTCTGCGGCAACGGGTCTGGTGACGGTGAAATCCGGCGCTACGCTCGGCGGCGACGGAATTATCGGCGGTACCGTTAATGTGGACGACAATGGTCACATCACGGCGGGCGCCGCGCTGAATAGCGTCGGTAAACTCACCACCGGTTCCCTGAACCTGAGCGACAATTCACAACTGGATTATCAGTTCGGCCAGGCCAACACGCCGGGGGGCGCATTTAACGATCTGATCAACGTGAATGGCGATCTCACCCTCGACGGTAAGCTGAATATTGAAACCACACCAGGCGGAAGTTTTGACGTTGGGGTTTACCGCGTCATCAATTACACCGGCACATTGACCAACAATGTGATGGATATTGCCGATGCGCCAGAAGCGGCAGACAGTCTGTACGTGCAGACCTCGGTCAAAAACCAGGTCAACCTGGTCAATCACGCCGGACTCACCCTGCGCTTCTGGGACGGTACCGGGGGTGAAAACGGCGAGCTGAAAAACAATGGCGTGATCAACGGCGGCGACGGCATCTGGCAGTCCAGTAAAGGCAACGACAACTGGACCACCGACGAATCCACACCGGAAGGTATTCTCAACGCGCCGTTCACCGATGCCGCATTTGCCGTCTTCGAGGGTGAAGCGGGCAATGTGACCGTCGATAACAGCAAAGGTGATGTCATCATCAGCGGGGCGCAGTTCGCCACTGATGGTTATCACGTAGGCGGCGAAGCGATTACGACCAACACGGCGAATACGCTGATTCGTGTCGGCGACGGCACCGTGGATGGCGCGAAATACACCGCCACCATCGACAGCCAGATTCGCGGCACCGGCGGTCTGAATAAGGGCGATTTGGGGACGCTGATCCTCAATGGCGACAACACCTACAGCGGCGGTACCACCATTACGGCCGGTACGCTGCAGGTTTCCGGTGATAAGAATCTGGGTGCGCCAGAGACAGGCATCACCTTTAACGGCGGTACGCTGAAGTATGGCGAAGCGTTCAACACGGCGCGTCAGGTCACCCTGGAATCCGGTGGCGGCACCTTCGACACCAACAATCACAATGTGGCACTGCTGACGGACGTCGAAGGTAACGGTCATCTCACCAAAACCGGCAAAGGATCATTGACGTTAACCCAGGACAACAGCTACACCGGTGGCACCACCATCGCACAGGGCACATTGCAACTGGGCACTGGCGGCAATATCGGTAGCATCCAGGGCGACATCGTTGATAACGGCGCGTTAAATATCAACCGTGCCAATACCTATGCCATCAGCGGCAATATCAGCGGTACAGGCATGTTGCTGCAAACCGGTAGCGGTACGACAGTACTGGAAGGTTCCAACAGCTACAGCGGCGTCACGCTGGTAGCCAATGGCGAACTGCAAGCCGGTGGCGAAAACACCCTGAGCGCGGCATCGCAGCACTATGTTCTGGAAGGTACGACCCTGAACACCCAGGGTTATAACCAGACGGTAGCAGGACTGGATAACAGCGGGGATGTTTCACTCCTCGGTCAACAGGTCGGCTCAACCTTAACTGTTAAAGGTGATTACAACGCGAAAGGCGGCACGCTGAAAATCGCGGCCTCGCAGGACGCCAGCGGTAAAGGTATTGCAGACCGTTTGGTCATCGACGGCGGTAAAGCGAGCGGAAGTACACTGCTGGATGTTGACGGTTCCGGACTGGGCGCGCCGACCGTCGGCGATGGTATCGAAGTCGTTACCGCGCTGAATGGCGCCACCACCACTGCGCAAAGCACGCAGGATGCCTTCCATCTGGCCTCTGACCGTATGGCGGCCGGTGCCTTTGAATATCAACTGCACGCCGGTAACGCACAGGGTCAGGGAGAAAACTGGTATCTCAGAAGTGAATACCGTCCAGAAACGATGCTGATCAACGGCCTCGCGAGTGTAGTACGCCAGGGCGATCTCAGCCTGCTGGGTAACATGCACCAGCGTATGGGTGATGATATCAAGCCAGGCATCGATGAAGACAACCGCGCCTGGGCACGGATGATCGGTTACTCCGGAAAAACCAAACTGGATGATGCAACGGGGACAGAAACCAGCAGCCATACCACCGGGATTCAGGTCGGCGCCGATCTCTACGGCGGCGCGAACTGGAAAGCCGGGGTTTACGCCAGCGTTCTGGATATCGACAGCAGCGTGAATGGCACCAAAGTTGGCAGCGCCGGTAAAGGCGGCAATATCGACGACAATGGTTTCTACATTGGCGGTTATGCCACCTGGTTCTCTGAAACCGGCATGTACGTTGATAACGTTCTGCAGTACGGCAACCATGATTCCCGCCTGGCGGCATCGGGTAATAGCGATTCGTACACCGTGAAAGGCAACACGCTGACGGCGTCAACAGAAGTGGGCAAACCGTTCCGCTTAGGCGCCAGCGCCTGGAGTCTGGAACCGCAAGCTCAGTTGATCTATCAGTACAGTGACTTTGACGACAGCACACTGAATGGCTCAACCAAAACGAAGGTGAAAATGGATACGGCGGATTCGTTCACTGCCCGCCTCGGCGTTCGTCTGGTGGGGGATTACGACACCAATCACGGCAAAATCCAGCCTTACGGTCGTGTAAACCTGTGGCAGGGTCTGGGTTCAAAAGACAAAACGCACTTCAGCAACGCTGTGACGACCACGACACTGGAATCGTCTCAGCAGTATTCCAGTACCGAAGTGGCGGCCGGTATGACCTGGACGATTGACAGAGATTTGCAGGTCTACGGTGAATTGGGCACTCAATTCAGCAATGGCGGAAGTAAATCGCAGGTTGAAGCGCCGATTAATGCCTCCATTGGCTTTAAAAAGATGTTTTAATCAAAAGTAAAAATAACTGTTCACCACCTCAAATAGAGGTGGTGAACAATTAAAATCAAAAGCCTTCTGCTTTAACAGAAGGCTTTTTTATGGTCTGGATTTAGGGGGAGATTGTCGTTGCAGAAGTGAACGATTAAGAGCCTATCCCAGTAGGCGTAATTGGCGTAGTCAGTTTGGACACGGACAGCGCGGAAAAACCGGAGCGTACACGTAGTACGTGAGGATTTGATTCGCTACGCTCACCCTTACGGGCCGCCCAGGGGCGTTCAAAGGTAAACCTTTGTGAGCACTGCCCAGGGCCAAAATGACAAGTGAAATAGCCTAATGGGATAGGCTCTAATAATTGAATTGTGTTAAAAATGCGGGAATGTTTTCTGCCGGGACAGGATGCGAAATATAATAGCCCTGCGCTTTATCGCAGCCAATACGAATTAACCGGTCTAACTGTTCCTTACTTTCAACACCCTCAGCCAGAACTTCAATACCAAAATCATGGGCTAACACGATAATACCTTCCACGATCTTTGACGATTTTGTATCAGGCTCAATCTCTGCGACAAACGCTTTGTCGATTTTTAAGGTATCGAACGGATATTTCAGCAGATAATCAAGATTGGCATGTCCGGTACCAAAGTCGTCAAGGGACAATTTTACCCCCATGGCTTTAAGCGCGGACATATTCGCTGAGGCGACCAGGCTGTCACGAATCGGTGCAGTTTCGGTGACTTCAATTTCGCAGCGACTGGCGGCAAGTCCTGAGAATGCCAGATTTCGCCTGACACGTTCAGGTAACTCGGGATCGCTGAGTTCCAGCGCGGAAAAATTGATCGAGAGCGAAATATTTTCTGGCCACCGGACCGCAACATCCCAGGGAGGATTCGAAACCATCTCTTCGACTGAAGCAATACTGCCGCTTTTTTCCAGCAGCGTAATAAAGATATCAGGGGAAATCATTCCCATGTCGGGGCTATTCCAGCGCATTAATGCCTCAAACCCACAAATCTTTTGAGTATGTAAATTCAAAATGGGCTGATAGACCATATAAAGTTGACTGGTATTCAACGCTCCCTGTAGAGCTCTGAGAACATCATTGGAATTAAACACCCTCCTCCTCCTTAAAAATACAGCTAAAACGGCGAGTCCCGCCAAATAAAAATGACTACACGCTCAGCCCCTGTGAGTATTATATACTCTACATAATTCGAGTTGCAGAAAGGAGGTAAGCCCCAGGAGCTTACTAAAGTAAATGACTGGAGTGAGCGAACGTAACCACAGCACATGCAACTTGAAGTATGAAGAGTATAATTCAAAATCTTCTGATCAAATATGATTCAGGGTAAAAAAGACAACGAATGGTTAAATCTGACAATCAATTTATTCAGGTCTGCAGAGTTCGTTAATCCAAGCTTGAGGATGATCTTCATCTTATGAGTTTGAATTGTTTTATAATTCAGGTTAACTAACTCGGAGATTTCTTTTGCGTTGTAGCCGCCGACCAATAAACTCAGTATTTGTTGTTCCCGGTCGGTAAGTCTTTTTTGTGAGCGAAACAAGCGGGAATGACCCGTCCCCTGTGACAATGACGTGATTTGATTAAAATCGCGTAAGGGTGACTTTTCAGTCAATACGATTGCTTTATCAACATAGAGTAACTCAACACACAGTTTCGCCACCAAACTTTCGGTGATGATGACAATGTTGTTGTCATAGACCTTGAATCTATTTTTATTTAAAAAATCAACAAAATCAGCACAAGACTGCCCGTTATCAATGATATTGAAGAGCATCGTATGATGCCGATACAATGATGACTGACTGATCATCTCTTCGCGCCTGAAGGTTTTAATCGGCACATCTTTACTTTTCAGGAACTCTGAGACGCCACGCCCTACAAAATTATCATTGCCACACATCAACATCCAGTTCACCTTCCTTATAAACTTCTAATTTTATTGCTCATCAAAAAGTTGATAATGATTTTTTCAACTTCAGACTCCTCACGGTGATTTTTAAACTCAAACTTGCACGAAATTTGATGGCAGGAATACAGGTGGTTGTCATCATCAAACTCATTGATCTCCACAACATCGATAACTTGCATATCGAGTTGCAGGTTGCCGAACTGTTCGAATTCCAGCGATGAGGCTTTGATTACCGCATCTTTATGCAAAAAGCGCGGATTCACCTCTTCGGCAATAAGCGCACAACCGCCACGTGAAATGTTTTTAATTTTAAATAAGTAATTTTCGCCGTTTTTGTAGCGCCCAAAGCAGGTAAAACTAAATCCCTTTAGAAACGAGAAACGCTGATGCTGCCTGCGTTGAACAAAAAAAATCATGTCTGGGATAAAATAAACTAATCCACCCGCGTTATCATCTGAGGACTCGCGATCGAACCGGGCGTTGAATTTAATAATTCCGGCTTCACTGTGCAGAATAAAGCATTGAATCTTTTCAGTGACGATATCTTCATGGTGGGAGATGGCGAAGTGTTCGAAGTCGACCTTTTCCAGTTGCGTTACTATGCTGTTGTTTTTATAAACTATTTCAAGTTTCGTCTTCTTGAGAAGCTCTTCACGAATGATGGCAATAATTTCAAATCTATCATCCTTCGCCATACCAAAACTCATCATTAAATCCTTATTATTGTATTTGAGAAACTTCTCATTCTCGTTTGAGATAAACACGAGACAGGCTTCCACTCCTGGTTTCGGATAACCATAATGGATCTCATGTCGATTATTTTGAGCAAAATTAAGTTTTTAGCTATTTTTACTGTTTTATTGATATGTAAAAACATTCATATGTGATGGGTCCTGGCGTAAGTTGTGCCTTAAACCCGTCAAACTTAACCAAAACTTTATAACAAAATTGAATAAAATGGCCCATACCATCGCGATTTTGAAATAAAAAAGGGCAGATTGCAATATAAACAGTGTAGCGGGTATCCGTGGTTTCTTTTCGTTTACAATCGTTTTTTTAATGTAGCATTTAGTTTAAATCAAAAAAGACAAACAAACATAAGTGCAACCTGAAATAGAGAATCAAGCTACCTGAATTAAGGGTAACATTTTAGTTAAGGCGAGCATCTGTCAATCAACACGTACTTTATAGGGGTATTTCGCATATTTTCTGTGCTTTGAAATATACCCCTTTTACAAGCATGGTTTAATGCAGGAACACAGGAAAAAAGACCAGCATTACCTATGCTGGTCTTAAATAGTTTTGTGAGATGATTATATAATTATTGAAAAACAATCATCTCAGACATTACGTTTGCTGATTCCGGTGCCTGCGCAGCCACATCAATTTATACGCTGCCGGAATGATAAACAGCGACAGCAGCGGCGCGGTAATCATCCCCCCAATCATTGGCGCAGCAATGCGGCTCATGACTTCTGACCCGGCGCCTGCTCCCCACAAAATGGGCAACAAGCCAGCGATAATAACCGCGACAGTCATGGCCTTCGGTCTGACACGCAGAACCGCCCCGTGGTATAGCGCCTCATCCAGTTTCTCGGGCGTGAAGGTCTGTGGGTTTTCCAGCGAAGGTTCGGCTTCAATGGCATGACGAAGGTACATCAGCATCACCACCCCAAACTCCGCCGCGACGCCCGCCAGCGCAATAAACCCGGTTCCGGTCGCCACCGATAAATGGAATCCCATCCAGTACAGGAACCAGATTCCCCCCACTAGCGCGAACGGCACGCTGGTAATGATCAACAGCGCTTCGCCCACCCGACGGAAAGCCAGATACAGCAGCACAAAAATAATCATCAGCGTCGTCGGCACCATCAGTTTCAGCTTGTGGTTCGCCCGCTCAAGGAGCTCAAACTGGCCGGAGAACGCCACGCTGGTGCCGGGCTTCAGCTTCACTTTCTCCGCTATCGCTTTTTTGAGATCGTTAACCACCGACACCATGTCACGATCGCGGGCATCAATGTAGATCCAACTGGCGGGGCGGGCATTTTCCGTTTTCAGCATCGACGGCCCCGCAACCACCTTCACTTCAGCCACATCCGCCAGCGTAATTTGTTGCTTCATCGGCGTCAGAATCGGTAACTGACGCAGCGTTTCCGGGCTGTCACGATAACTTTGCGGATAACGCAGGTTTATCGGGTATCGCGCGATCCCTTCCACCGTTTCACCGACCATCGCGCCGCCCACCGCCGAGGTGATGAACAGCTGCACATCGCCGACCGTCATACCGTAGCGCGCGGCTTTTTCACGCTGAATATCAATATTGATATAGCGCCCGCCTTCCAGACGTTCCGCCAGCGCAGAGGCAACCCCCGGCACGGTTCGCGCTACTTCTTCGATTTGCTCTGCGGTAGCATCGATATCGGCCAGCACAGTGCCGGACACTTTAATCCCGATAGGGCTTTTTATCCCCGTGGACAACATATCAATTCGGTTACGGATTGGCGGCACCCACAAATTTGCCAGACCCGGCAAACGTACCGTTTTATCCAGTTCCTCGACTATCTTGTCCATCGTCATTCCCGGACGCCACTGGTCTTGCGGTTTGAGCTGAATGGTCGTTTCCACCATCTCCAGCGGCGCAGAATCCGTTGCCGTTTCTGCTTTCCCTGTTTTGCCAAACACCCGCGCCACTTCCGGGACGGTCATGATTAGTTTGTCGGTTTTTTGCAGCATGTCTGCCGCCTGCGCCGCGGAGATCCCCGGTAATGTAGAAGGCATGTACAGCAGATCGCCCTCGTTAATTTGTGGCAAAAACTCGCCGCCGATATTTTTGAGCGGCCACAGCACGGTCAGGATAGAGAACACCGCCACCAAAAGTGTGGTCTTTGGCCAGTGTAATACTTTCAACAATAACGGATGGTAAACGCGAATCAAAAAGCGGTTGAGCGGGTTGCTGTTTTCTGCGGGGATCTTCCCGCGGATCCAGAAGCCCATCAGAACCGGCGTCACCACAATCGCCAAAAATGCCGCCCCCGCCATCGCCCAGGTTTTGGTGAACGCCAGCGGTCCGAACAACCGCCCTTCCTGACCTTCGAGGGTAAAAATGGGGATAAAAGAGAGCGTGATAATCAACAGACTGATAAACAACGCCGGTCCCACTTCCACCGCCGCATGGGTGATAACGTTCCAGCGGGTGTCGTTATCCAGTTTTTCGCCAGGGTGCAGGTGCCCCCACTCTTCCAGCCGTTTATGGGCGTTTTCGATCATCACAATGGCGGCATCTACCATCGCCCCGACCGCAATGGCGATGCCCCCTAGCGACATAATGTTGGCGTTAATCCCCTGAAAATGCATCACGATGAAGGCGATACACAGTCCCAGCGGCAACGAAATAATCGCCACCAGCGCCGAGCGGATGTGCCACAAAAAGAGCGCACAGACCAGCGCCACAACAATAAACTCTTCCAGCAATTTATAGCTGAGATTGTCAATCGCCCGGTCAATCAGCTGACTACGATCGTAGGTTGTCACCACTTCGACACCTGCGGGTAAACTGCTTTTCAGCGTCGCCAGTTTTTCTTTTACCGCCGAAATCACCTCTCGCGCATTTTTGCCGGAACGCAGGATAACCACCCCGCCCGCGACTTCGCCTTCACCATTCAACTCGGCAATGCCCCGGCGCATTTCCGGCCCGATTTGCACACGGGCGACATCCCGCAAATAGACCGGGACACCGTTTTCAGCGGATTTCAATACGATGTTGTTGAAGTCATCAAGGGTTTGCAGATAACCGCTGGCGCGAACCATGTACTCCGCTTCAGAGAGTTCAACGGATGAACCTCCCGCTTCCTGATTCGAGGAATCCAGCGCCGATTTCACCTCTGACAGGCTGATACCGTACTGCGTCAGTTTCATCGGATCGATAACGACCTGATACTCTTTCACTACGCCCCCCACCGAGGCGACTTCCGCCACGTTAGGGATCGTTTTCAACTCATACTTCAAAAACCAGTCCTGCAAGGAGCGCAGTTCCGCCAGATCATGTTTGCCGCTCCTGTCCACCAGCGCATATTCAAAGATCCAGCCGACGCCCGTGGCGTCCGGACCCATCTCGGCGCTCACGCCCTGGGGTAATTTCCCCTGCACCTGGTTGAGGTACTCCAGGACGCGCGAACGCGCCCAGTACGGGTCGGTACCGTCTTCAAAAATCACGTACACATAGGAGTCGCCAAACTGCGAGAAACCGCGCACGGTTTTCGCACCGGGCACGGAGAGCATGGTGGTCGTCAGCGGGTAGGTCACCTGGTTTTCAACAATTTGCGGTGCCTGACCGGGATAGCTTGTTTTGACGATGACCTGCACATCCGAGAGATCGGGCAGTGCGTCAACCGGGGTATTGATAATGGTCCAGGTTCCCCAGACGCTGAGGAACAACGCCCCCATCATCACCAAAAAACGGTTCGCCACGGACCGGCGAATAATCCATTCAATCATTTACGATTCCCTCAGTGTGAATGGGTCGCCGGAGCGGAGGTGTCGGCTGGCGTGTGCGCCCGCATGCGATCCAGAGCACCGGAAATATTCGCCTCGGAGTCGATCAGGAACAGACCGCTGGAAACAACCTTTTCACCTTCGGTCAGCCCGGAACGAATGGCCGTCATCCCTTGCGATTCGTGAAATACCGAGACGCGCTTCGGCACAAAACGCCCGTCGCTATCGACGGTGATCACCCGCTGCTCTTTGCCGGTATCAATCAGCGCTTTTGACGGAATCAGCAGCATCGGCTCGCTTTCGGTATTCAGTTTCAGATACGCATTCATGCCCGGTTTCAGCGCTTCATCGGGGTTATCCACCAGCAAGCGCACCTGAAGCGTTCGGGTGGTGGCGTCGAGGCTTGGCAGGATGCTCCACTTGCGAATGGTGAACGGTTTATTCGGCCAGGCCGGAATGGTTAGCGCAAACTGGGAGGCATCTTTTATCAGCCAGGCGACAGATTCCGGAACGGCAGCGGCAACCCACACTGGGTCCATCCCCTGGATTTTCGCCACCACGTTATCTTTGGCAATGTTCATGCCGGTGCGTAAGTCAAAGGCGGTAATCACCCCATCAATCGGCGCTTTGAGCGTAAATCGCGTCTGAATTTTACGGGTCGCTGTTAAACGGCGGATATCCTCTTCCGGCATACCGGCCAGCCGTAGCCGCTCCAGAATCCCCTCTACCTGGGTTGCCGTGCCGCCCGTCTCCCGCAGGAGCAAGTATTCACTTTGCGCTTCCACCCAGTCAGGGATCGTCAGTTCGATCAGCGGCGTGCCTTTCTTGATTTTGTCGCCGACCGTCAGCGGGTAGACCTTGTCAATAAATCCGGCGGAACGCGCCTGCACAATCACAAACTGATATTCGTTAAAACTGACATTCGCCGGAAACGTCTGCGCATAATTCAACGCCCCACGGCGTACGGTTTCGGTTTTCAGTCCCAAATTCTGGGTCTGGACAGGATCGATACGCACGCCCGTCGTTGAGGCATCGCCCGCCTCTTCGTCGGCATATTTTGCGACCAGATCCATATCCATAAACGGAGATTTCCCCGGTTTATCAAAACGGGTATTCGGGTACATCGGGTCATACCAGAACAGAACTTTCCGCGCCTCTTTTTCCGGCGCGGGTGTCATTTCAGCAGTTCCGTGCGTTGCAGAATAATATGCATACCCCCCGACAGAAATAATACCGCCGACAAGCATGCTGGCAAAAATAAGCGCGAGATTATTGAGTTTATAAGACGCCATTGTGTTTTCCATTTCTTCATCTACGCTTACCCGCGTTCGGCTGAACGCAGGCAAGAATATAGGCGGCGAGCCCTATGCATTACTGACTGACGTTAATATCCAGCAGCTGCGACAGGTTTCCCTGCTGCACAAAATTAAACGCTACTTTGTCACCGACCTTAATATCACCGAGCTGCGTTTGCGGCGTCAGCGTAAAGCGCATGGTCATTGCCGGCCAGTTCACGGAAGGAATAGGATCGTGGTTAATCGTGATTTTTTTATTTTCCATATCGATGGCTTTCACGATACCCGTCGCGCTGATGGCTTGCGTCTGTTCAGCGGCTGGGGTCGCGTTCATCATCCCTTCGTGTTGATGTTCATTGGCCTGCGCATTCGCTGCGACGAGTGTAAAAAGACCAAAAACAGCAGCTTTAAACGTTGTGGTCATCATATTGTCTCCTGAGTGTGTATCCTGGTGTTATTCCGCCCAACCGCCGCCCAGTGCAGTGAACAGCCTAATTTCATTCACCTGTCGGGCATAATTGAGATCAAGTAAGGTTTGTTGCGTGGTAAACAGCGAACGTTCTGCATCCAGCACGTTGATGTAACTCACCGCGCCGTTTTGATAGAGCGCTCTGGCACGTTGCAAAGTAATGTTCAGGGAATCCAGATAGCGTTGTTGCGCGGTAATTTGATCCGCCAGGCTTTGGCGTAATGCCAGCGCATCCGCCACCTCTTTAAAGGCGTTCTGGATCTTTTGCTCGTAATTCACCACCGACTGCTGCTGGCGAATTTCGGCTAAATCAAGATTGGCCTGGTTACGACCGGCATTAAAAATCGGCAACTCCACCTTAGGGATAAATTTCCACATCCCATTACTGGGATTAAATAAACTGGAAAGATCGCTGCTACTGCCTGAAAGCGAACCGGTCAGCGTAATGGAGGGGAAAAATGCCGCACGCGCCGCACCAATATTGGCATTGGCCGCCATTAATGCGTGTTCAGCTTCCATAATATCCGGTCGCTGTAATAAGATTTGCGAAGAGAGTGAAGGCGGTAATTTGACGCCGTTGATATCTCCGGCGTTCCCCACGTTCTCATTGGGTAACGTTGTGTAGCTCCCCAACAGCAGTTGTAAGGCATGCGTGGCCTGCGCCAGCTCTCCCTGCCGTTTTGCGATGTCAGCCCGCGTACTTTCAATGACGCCCCGCGCCTGCTCCAGCGCCAACACGTTGGTGCTGCCGGTCAGCAGCTGTTTTTCGACAAACGCGTAGGAGCGTTGATAGTTTTGCAATGTTTCCCGCGCGACCTGCAGTTGCGCATAGGCCAGGCGCTGGTTGAAATAACTTTGCGAGACGTTCGAGATTAATAAAATATGCACCGCGCGACGGGCTTCTTCACTGGCGAAAAAGTTCTGTCGGTCAGCTTCGCTCATATTCTTCAACCGGCCAAAGAAGTCCAGATCGAAACTCAAATTTAACCCGGCTTCATATTCGCGGGTCGTACGGGAGTCCCCTTCGACTTTACCACTCCAGCTACCGCTCGAGTCTGCGTTGAGCTGCGGATATCGGTCGGCATCCGTCACCTGATATTGCGCTCGCGCTTCCTGCACCTTCAGCGTTGCCATGCGCAAGTCCCGGTTGTTGCGCAGCGCCTCGCCAATCAGCGTCTTCACCTGCTCGTCCACGAAAAAAGTCCGCCAGCCGGTCTCCTGATACCCCGTTGTCGCGGGGACCATCGCATTTTGCGAGAGGGAAAATTGTTGCGGTACGGGGGATTCCGGGCGCTGGTAGTCCGGCGCCAGTGAACATCCTGTCAGGACAAATAAAGCACTGAGGGTAAGACGCTTAAATGTGTACATAATCCTTTTCGTCCGCCGTGGACCCGTAACCCTAATGTGAAAATGAACTCATACCCCGTACCTTACCGAAATGACTCTGGCTAACCCGTGACAGCAAAATGACAAAACTGTCATTTTCCGAATAACCGATTGCTATCCGATCCGGCTTCTCTAGAATTGAGAGCCCGCACAGTCAATGCGTGAAGGAATAAGTGATGAAGATTTTGATAGTCGAAGATGAAAACAAGACCGGCGAATATCTGACTAAAGGTCTGACAGAAGCCGGATTTGTGGTGGATCTGACCGATAACGGACTGAACGGTTATCACCTCGCGATGACCAGTGATTACGATCTGCTCATCCTCGACATCATGCTGCCAGACGTGAACGGCTGGGATATCGTGCGTATGCTGCGCGCCGCCAACAAAGGGATGCCGATCCTCCTGCTCACGGCGCTGGGCACCATTGAACATCGGGTTAAAGGTCTGGAACTGGGCGCGGATGATTATCTGGTAAAACCGTTCGCCTTCGCCGAATTGCTGGCCCGCGTCAGAACCCTGTTGCGCCGTGGCGCGACGGTGATAGTGGAGAGTCAATTTCAGGTGGCTGACTTAACCGTAGATCTGGTCAGCAGAAAAGTCACCCGCAACGGAACGCGGATCACCTTAACCAGCAAAGAATTCACCTTGCTGGAGTTTTTCCTGCGCCATCAAGGGGAAGTGTTACCGCGTTCGCTGATTGCCTCCCAGGTATGGGACATGAATTTTGACAGCGACACCAACGCCATCGATGTGGCGGTCAAACGACTGCGCGCCAAAATAGACAATGAATTTGAGCCGAAACTCATTCAGACCGTTCGCGGCGTTGGCTATATGCTTGAGGTACCGGATGGCCACTAAGCGGTTTCGCCGCCCTTTCTCGCTGGCGACCCGACTGACATTTTTTATCAGCCTGGCGACCATCGCCGCCTTTTTCGCCTTTGCCTGGGTCATGATCCACTCGGTAAAAGTCCACTTTGCCGAGCAGGATATTAATGACTTAAAAGAGATAAGCACGACGCTGGAGCGAATTCTCAATCAAGGCGAAGAGCCGGAATCCCGCCGTCTGGAAACCCTCCGAAATGTGGTTTCAGGCTACTCAAACGTGATGATTTCTCTCGAAGATGCCAATAAAAAGGCCATTTTTCATTCACCAGGCGCACCTGACCTGCGCGAGTTTATCGGTCGTGCAACGCCGGATAAAAATGCCGGTAACGGCGACGTCTTTTTACTTTCCGGCCCGACCCTGAACATGCAGGGGCACAATCAGGGACACGGCGCTCACTCTACCTGGCGGATGATCCGTCTGCCGGTGGGGCAATTACCTGACGGCAAACCCGCCTGGACGCTGTATATGGCGTTATCGATAGATTTTCATCTGCACTATATTAACGATCTGAAAAACAAGCTGATTATGACGGCCTCGTTGGTCAGCATACTGATTATTTTTATCGTCCTGCTTGCCGTGTATAAAGGCCACGAACCGATCCGCAGCGTGAGCCGACGCATTCAAAATATGACCTCGAAAGATCTTGATGTCCGCTTAGATCCGCAGGCTGTGCCGATCGAGCTGGAACGTCTGGTTATCTCGTTTAATCACATGATTGAGCGTATTGAGGATGTTTTTACTCGCCAGTCCAACTTCTCCGCCGACATCGCCCATGAAATCCGAACCCCGATCACCAATCTGGTGACGCAAACCGAGATTGCGCTCAGCCAACCCCGCAGCCAGAAAGAGCTGGAGGATGTGCTGTATTCCAATCTCGAAGAGTTTGGCCGTATGTCGAAGATGGTGAGCGATATGCTGTTCCTCGCACAGGCAGACAACAATCAGCTCATTCCGGAGAAAAAAGCGCTGAACCTGGCGGATGAAGTGGGCAAAGTCTTCGACTTTTTCGAAGCCTGGGCTGAAGAGCGCGAGGTGAGTTTACGCTTTGAAGGCCGCGCATGCTGGGTATCCGGCGACCCCATTATGTTACGCCGGGCGTTAAGTAATTTACTCTCCAATGCGATGCGTTATACCCCGAAGGGAGAATCCGTCACCGTGCGGCTTTTTGAGGCACAGAATCAGGTGCAGATTATTGTTGAGAACCCTGGAACCCCTATTGCCCCGGAGCATTTACCGCGGCTGTTTGACCGGTTCTACCGTGTAGACCCCTCCCGTCAACGTAAAGGCGAAGGCAGCGGCATTGGACTGGCGATTGTGAAATCGATCGTCATCGCCCATCAGGGGACCGTCGCCGTCACCTCTGATTTACGCGCTACCCGTTTTATTCTGACGCTGCCAAAACATGCTGCGTTTTAATATCGCGTTGTCATGATGCCGGAGAGTTCAGAGCCATCCCACTCAGATGGCTCTGACCGTAAGCGAAACCTTACCAGAAGCGTTTTCTCAGCGCGGTTTCAATCTCAATATCCACCCGATAGAACTGCAAAATGACCCAAACCGCATCGACCAGTGCTTCGGTCAGTGCCGGATAATCATCCTCAATGAGAGTGTTGATCTGCCCGACGGTTTCATCGATATATTCCTGAACGCCTTCTTCAAATTCCTCTTTGGTGGCCTGATTGCGAAAAAAGCTGAAGTTATCCAGTTGTTCAATTAACAGGTCTACCTGTTCTTCAATACTGTTTAACTGGGCAGCCGTAACATCGGGATCGCTGGCTACCGGTTTAAAAAAACTTTTCACTTTGGCTTTCAGTTCGATAATCGTCGGAATTTGGCTTCTCTGCGAGGCCGCACTGCTGGCCTCTGGGCGGGCTTTTATTACCCGCGGTTGTGGTTCCATTGCCTCAATGACGGGTTTATCTTCGCCTGCAGGCAAGACAGGTTGCTCTGGTTCGCTTTCTGCTTTGGTGGGAATGGGCGCAGTTTCCCCCTTGATCTGCTGCTGTAGACGGCGGTGGAAATAGCTCTCTGGCTCAGGGATGGCGAGCGCGTGTTCAAGCTGCGCGTGGCTATACGGCACCATCTGGAGAAGTGCCTCAAATATCTCTTTATAATTCAACTGGATTACGACCACGAGCGGACTGTTGCCATGGCAATCCTCCACCGTTAAATCAGCACCATACTGCTGTAACAGCTTCAGGATCCGCACAGCCGTGGATTCAAAACGAGGAAACTCATTTGAGCCACCGCCGGTGATGGCACACAGGGCAGGCGTGGTGCCCTCACCATTACGCGCATTAGGGTTGGCCCCCTGCTCCAACAGAACGTCGACGCAGGATTGGGCACCGTAGTAGCAGGCGCACATCAACGGCGTAAATTGTTCATCGACTGAAAACTCTTCGAGTTTCGCGCCATGTTGTAACAGAAGCTGAACGGTCTGACGACGTATGGGTCCGGTTATTTCAGCTAACGAGTAGGTCGAAATGGCTTTATGTAAGATAGGGGAGTTATCGTGACCACAATGGGTATGAATATCGCCCCCCTGGTGAATCAACCATTCAAGCAGTTGAGTACGACAAGAAATAGCGGCGGCTGAGACAAAGTTTGTGTCGTAAATATTGGTGAGGCTTAAATCAAGTCCCAATGGCTGCAAATACTCCATCACCTTAATGATCGTTTCCTGGTCTTCTTTCCATGAACCGCGCTGAGTGATGGTCAGTAAGGTCGGTTCTTCTACGGAGCCAAATTTCTTATTGATATCCAGACCATACTGCAAAAAGAGATCGAGAAACTGGGGTAAGAACGTTCTTTTTTCTACCATTGGGTAAATGAGTAATCGTAGATTTGACCAGTTCAACATCTCATACGGTTTACCGTTGTTGACGAACTCACTGTTGGGATCAGCGCCATATTTGAGTAACAGTTCAAGAGCCTGATAGATGTAATCGCGCTTATTGGGATCGGTAAAATGAGGATTATTCAGATACTGGCTAATCAACGGTGCCTGATAAGCGTCTGGTGGCGTCATCTTATAGATGCGATTGATATCGACAGTGACTTTAAGCAGTTTTTCGACTATTCGCAAATCAAACTCTGAGGTCAGCGCCGTGTAGACCAGACTTTTGGCGCGAGAGTCTGCTTTCAGTTCTGGATAATTGTCGAGCAAATATTCGCAATAGTCCGCTGCTTTTTCGTAAACACACAATTCCAGCAGATTGGCGTCATCCCAAAAGCTGCTATCATTGGCCATAATGTAGCGCTCTTTTTTATAATCCGGATAGCGTTTCACCAACGGTGCAAATGCCTCAAGCCCCCAAAATTGGTTTGATCGAATAATATCTTCAATCAGCGTGGTCTCTTCAATATTGAGAGTGATATTTTTATTTATGATATGTACAAACAGCGCTTTACTTTGTTCTGAATATAATATTTCCAATGGGTGATTTAGCTCGCCATTAGTCCAAAAACTCACCGGTTTATTGATATCCAGGTGAGACTCAAGCAGAAGATCTATCATGTCTTTACGTTGGCTTTCCTGATAGACATACTGTGGATCAGGATGAAAAAGGTAGTTGAGCCAACAATTATTAAATTTATTCTGATAATAAAGATCTGCGCCAGCGCTGAGATAAAGCGTCACTAGCTGTGTATTATTGAACTCGATAGCCGAATGAAACGCGCTGAAACCATTACACTCGATGTGTGCCCCTTTATCGAGCAGGTATTGCACCAGAGAGACATCTGACTCCGGGTTACGCGTCAGGGGAACCAGCACGTTACACGGAGAAATTTCGGGGTCAATAAAATTAATATCACCGCCATTCGCCAGGTACTTATCGATTTTCTGTATTTTTTTAGCGGTCGATAGTTTGCTGTCCAGGCAAATTTGCCGTAGCGTGAGTTTATTATCATTAAAAATCCAGTTTAGCATAGAATTCCTTATAACCTGTTAATAATAAAGAGTTTTCATACATTCAGGTAAATCGTAGCTTTGCTTATTATTGCGGGTCTGAAACATCTGCATCAACCAGCGCCATTAATAACGGTCCCGCCGTTGCCAGTCCTTTTAATCCGTCCTTAATCCAGACTCCTTTCCCGCTCCAGTCTAACCGTGCTGCATGATCAAACTGGTCATAATCCACCGGATACACCAGCGCCGGAATATTCTTCTCCAGGCAATGCCACATAATCCCGGCACCACCGTGGTGAATGACCGCATCATAGCGCGTCAGCCAGTTGTCATAATTCACCCAGGACAGGCGGTAAACATTGTCCTGTTGCTGCTGTCCCGCAACGGTCTGATGCCCATCGGTGAAATGGAATACCCAGTCCGGCAGGGTGCTCGCCAGCGCAATAACCGCGTTCATCACCGCATCTTTATGCCAGTCCAGATGTGTACCGAGCGTCACCAGTACGTGGCGCTTATTGGCTTCGAATGGCGGTGCCACGCACTGGGTTGGCGGCGTGTAGAGTGCCGGGCCGATAAAACTGACAGCTGCAGGCCAGCTGCGCGGGAATTCGAATGTTTCTTCGCTGAGCGCCAGAATGCGCAGCGGCGAGTAAGCGCTTTCGCTGCCATCCTGCCGATACAGGCTTTCGATACCTGTCTGGCGAATAACGTCGCGAAACAGCCAGAATACGGCGTGTTTAAACAGCCGCACTTTTTTTCGTTGCAAGGCGTGCCACAAACGCTGATACCCGTTCTGCGCAGGCATTAACCCGCCGCAGTACGCAGGCGCGCCATCGGGAGTGTCAAGCACGCAGGGTGACGGCAAACTGCTCCACCACAGAACGTCACGCCGGCGACAAACTTCACCGACAATCGGCAGTGTAAAATCAGCGATCGCCAGATCGGGCGCACCTTCACGCAGCCACAACTGTTCCAGTTCATCGCCGAAGCTTTTCAATAACCCCACAACCCGGCGAAACTGCCGATACAACCGCAGCGGATGGGAGCCTACCGCATATTTCGGATTCACGACCGACAACAGCGGCGTATCGTAATCGCCAGGCAGCGACAGCCCCATCAGCCCCGCCGCCGCGACAGAAGACGCAACACCTCGGGTGCTGATAATGCGTACCTGATAACGTTCCGACAGCACGCGCCCCATCGCCAGCACGGGATGTAGATGGCCGGAAAACGGCGGCGCCAGCAAATCAATACGGGTAACCCCCGCAGGAATCAGATCGAATAAACGCTGCATCTACGCTCCCTGTCTGCCTGGTTCATCAATAAACTGGCGACACAGCGCCGCCAGTTGCGGCTGTTCAAGATAATTCATATGACCGCAGGCAATGCGTCTGTCCGCGTGTCGAAACCAGCAGCGCGAAATCCAGTCCTGCTCTCCTTGTACCAGCAAATGGCGGCAGTCCGGTCGGCGACGGGCAACCGGACCAAAGGCAAAAACACTGATACGCGCCAGCCACTCAGGCGGTAAGCGCAACTGATTAAACAACTCCAGTCCACAACTGCCACAGAGCAGTACCGTATGGTTTGCTGACGCCAGCATCTCCAGCGCCTGTTGCTGGTAGCGCAGGGCAAAGCCAGCTTGTCGCGCACCAAGATATTCCCGTGCATTATTGACGCTGGCGCGCAGCAGGCCGGTTGCCAGCCACGGCTCGGGTTGAGCACTCCACGGAAAATTCACCGCAACCGGCTGATGATGGCCGACAACCCGCTGTATAAATGCCGACTGCAAAGGACTGAGCGACGCGTTATCCGGACGGCTACGGCCGGTAATAAATGCAATCTGCAGATCAGGTTTTTTCATAGCGACGTAAAACAATCGTTGCTGAAAATACGGTAGCGACGCGAACGCCAGTAAATGGTGCGATTAACCAGCGCATGCAGCAGATGGACTGGCTGGAGTAACTCGGACAACAATGACAGCAACGGATGCGCGGGAATTTCCGGTGCGACGGCGCGCTGGACACCACGCAGCGCCAGATGGCGTATCACCACGATTCCCACCAGCAGCGCGCCGTGTGCCGCGCTGCCGAACGCCAGAATCAACAGCGTCCAAAGTAGCAGCGGGTGCAGCCCCTGCAGCAGAAAAATCGACAGATTAACTGCCGCGCTTTTTTCACGCATCAGCAGCGTGGCAAACAGGAACCAGCGATGCATCTGGCGGAAATAGCGTGTACCGTCGGCCACGCTGGTCTGCACACGCACCGCCGCAGTCGACTGCACAATGCGTACACCATGATGCGTTAACAGCGTCGCCATCGCCAGATCGTCAGTCAGGTGACGCAGCACTGGCGCAAAACCGCCAGCGCGCGCCAGCGTTTCACCGCGGATGGCATAACACATCCCATTCAGCGTCAGCGGCGGTGCGAACGTTAACAGCGGCAAATAGGTCAGTGCAGAATTATCGTTTACAAACTGCGCCAGCAAACGAGAAGGCAGGTTGTCCGCCGCACGATACCAGGGAAGCGCGGTCACCAGAGTATTATCCGTCAGCTCACCCAGCATGCGGCGCAATGACGCCGCGCTCAATACCGCATCATCGTCCAGCACCAGAATAACGTCGCGGGCGACCTGCGCCCTCGCCTGCTCCAGCTTAAACAGCTTGGGATTAACGCCTTCCGGCGCCGGAGGAAAGGAGAAAACCGCAATATTCTGCTGTGGATAGCGCTGTTGCAGACACTGCGTCACCTGCGCGGCTTCTGCATCGTCATCATCGATAAGCCAGAAAAATGCCGCGCCGCGTAACTGCTCAACGGTTGACGCCAGGACGCTTTCCAGCGCCGGATCGCCGCTGAGGATCGGTTGCATCACCGTCACCGCTTCAAGTTCGCCATGACAACCACGATCTGCTGTACGTAACACCCTGAGCGCAAAAAAGAGCTTAAAGAGCTGGATAAGCAGCCAGAGGAGAGCAATCAGCAGCATGCGTTCACCGTCCGATAATGTTGTAAAAAATCCTGCACACTTTGCGAAAGGGTGCCGTCCGGCGCGCCAAAGTCCTCGCGCATTGCAGTGATATCCAGCGTAGCGGCATAACTAAACACCCCGACGCCAAAACGGGTGATCGGCGGTTCACCCGCCAGAGGAAGCCAGCGCCATAGCCACTCCAGCGCCCCCGCAACGCGCAACGCGGTGCCAGGAGGCACTGTTTTTACCGGTAACGGCAGATCCAGTTGTCGCAACACATCATCCAAAAAGGCAGCCGTCTCAACGGGTTGTCCCGCCGAAATGTTATAGCAGCTTCTCAACTGCGGGTGGCGAGCCGCCCGCAGCAGATAATCACACAGCATCCCCACCGGCATAATATCGGCCTGCGCTGGCGTGACATCGTTTCGCAGCCTGACAAGCTGCCCTTTTTTGGCCGCGCTCAGCAATGGCGGGAACAGCAATCGATCGCCCGCACCGAACACCGCGCAGGGGCGAAAAATTGTTTTCTCACCACGGTAGGCCTTCACTAACGCTTCAGCCTGATACTTACTGCGGCCATACTCACTGGTGAACTGCGGCCCGATTTCCGCGTTTTCACGCACGTTGAATTGATGGGCAAAGCGCGAATAGACCGCTGAACTCGACAGCAGTATCAAGCGGGGAAAACCGCGCTGAATGCAAAAGTCGATCACCTGCCGGGTCGTTTCAACATTATCGCGTTCATAGTCCTGTGGCGTTCCCCAGGGCGAGGTTCTGCCTGCGGCGTGGATAACCACATCCGGCATAACGTTGAGTTCTGCAAGCCTCTCCAACGGCAACGCGTGATAACGCACGGTGGGCGGGAAATCGTTTACCGCTCGCCGTCCAACACCACAGAGTTCAAGATCGGCACGGTCAGCAAAGCGGCGCAGAAACGTGCTGCCAATAAACCCCGATGCGCCGGTCAGCAATATCTTCACCCTCACACTCCTGACGTGCGCAACCGCGCTTCACGACAACCGGGCAAACACCGTGCAGTCAGTCTCATTCCCGTCTCCACTGGCAAATAATTCGTCGACGTTTACTGTCAAATTGCGTCGGGGGTGTTTGCGATATTAACGACCAGCTCAGACGTGAAGTGTCGATGCCCTGACGGACAAACAGTTGCTCCAGCGCACGACGGCACTGTTCCAGACGTGGCAGGTCGCAATCGGCCATCAACCGGAGATGATCGGCTGCGGTTTGCACCAGCCGATAATCCGCCGTCAACGGTAACACCTGCGCCAGCACACGGCTGCACGGGTCGGCAAACACCGTATGCGCGCCGCCACCGTCACCCGGCATTAAGAGTTGGTCATCCTGCCGCCCTTCAATCCGTTCAAGAGTCCGCGTCACGCTGCCGCACGCGCAAGGCGTATCGCTGGCAACCAATACATCATCCAGTCGGTAACGGACAATCGGCTGCGTGGTGCGGGTAAAGTCGGTAATAATCGGTACAAAACGCCGCTCATCAAGCCATTCAGGCTCGATATACATAAACTCTTCATTCAGATGCAGCGTGCCACAGCGACAGGTTGTAGCCAGAAAACCTTCAGTGGCCTGATAGATTTCCCCTACGTCGCCAAACACTTGCTGCAACAGCTCACGATCTTGCGCTTCCAGCACTTCCGCCACGGAAATAACCTTTTTGACGTTCAGCGACAATTCCCCCGCCATCACCGCCAGCGCCAGCGCACGCAACACCTGGGCGGGCGCGACAAGCAACGTCGGCGATTGCTGCTCTAGCTGTGACCACTGCTGGCGAAACGGCGCAAACAGATCGTAGAACATCAGGCTTAACCAACGGTTGTTGACGCTATGATAGAGATGGTTGTCTGCACGCAGAAATAGCGCGACGCGCTCTCCGGCAAACAGGCCGTCTGGCAGCACTTTCGCCAGCATGCCCGCCGCCCAAATTTGTTGCTCCTGCGGGCTGACGACAAACAAGCCGCGCCTGCCGGAACTGCCTGACGATAACCCGACGCTGAATCGGCCCACCTTCGGCGTAAAATCGCGGCTGCGCTCACTGCTCAGCGCACAGTCCATCAACGCCTGCTGGCGCAAACCGGCCGTATTCATCTCGTCAAAGTGCGTCATCATTAGCGCTTTATCCATCAGCGGCCATTGCTCAAACGGCAGCGAGAGCCAGCGCCGGAACCACGGACTGTTTTTCAGCACCCGACGCCGAAATGCACGCAGTTTTTTTTCCTGCCACGCCTCCAGCTGTTCGCGTCGGGTAAAGCGTAGCTGGCGAAAACGAAAATATCGCCACAGCGTCATCAGCGGGATCACAGATCCCCCTCGTGACACAGACGAATGGTTACAGCGCCTGCACGCCACAACTGGTTCATTTTCTCGAGGGTGCGCCCGTAAACGGCAGAATCGGCCAGCACCAGCCTGGCCAGTCGCGACGGGCCGCGAAGTTCCTGATAGTTAGCGGGTGCCCATGCGGCATCGCCTGCCAGCAATGTCCAGCCCTCATCCGTCAACACAAACGCGCCGATGTGGCCCACCGCATGCCCGGGGAGATCGACTAATATGATTTGCCCATCGCTATCGGGCAGCAAGTAACCCCGTTCAAACGGCGCCAACGCTGCGGGGAGCGTCAGGGTGTCGAAGCTTTCGATAAAGCGTAATGACGTTTCAAAGTCAGGGGGGATCAACCCCGGAATAAACGCTTCGCGTAACGCCGCCAGACCCCGTAACGGGCGTACATGGTGCCATCCCTCACCGGAACAGACACAGGCAACATCCGGGAAATCACGCAGCCCGGCAATATGATCGGCATGAAAGTGCGAAAGAATAATGCCGTCGATATCGTTGCCAGCCAGCCCGAGCGCATCCAGTTGATTGACTAACGACAGTTTCTCGTCGAAATAGACCGGGGTAAGGTGGCGGTAGACACGAAAAATACCGGTGCGAGTGTAGCGATCAAACCAGGACGAATAGCCCGTATCCCATAGCCAGCGGCGATCGCCGACTTCCAGCAGCCAGACTCGTGCAGGAAATTTACACACCCGAAATCCGGCGCCTTTCACCGCCATACAACCGATGTGTGTACAGTACCCTATTTCAAATTCGCTGATTTTTGCCATGTGTCCTTAGCCACTCACCGGTTAGGGCTACCCCTTCTTCCATTGAAAATCGGGGCCGGTATCCCAGCTCATTCATTGCGTTTTCCGCGCTCAGCGTCATATCAAAACTAAGGGTTCCCGCACTATAGCGGGTGACCGGCGGTTCCCTGTCGAGACATTTCCCGACCAGTTCCATGCCACGCGCCACCAGCGACAGCAACGGCCAGGGCACGGTTTTGATCTGATAATTCAGCTGCAGTTGCTGATGCAGTAGCGCGTCCAGCATCGCGTTAAGCCGCTGCGGCTGATGATTCGTCACGTTATACACACCGCCGGAACGCAGCGCCGGTTTGCGCGTCGCCAGTTCCATGGCATACACCACGTTTTGAACAAAGGTTAAATCCAGCAACGTCTCACCGCCGCGCGGCAAACGCAGCACCCCGCCATCACGCTGCAGTTGCTGCAATAAGCGCGGGATGATGACGTTATCGTGCGGGCCAAACAGACCACGTGGGCGCAGCCGTACAAAGGTGGTTGCAGGGAAACGCGTTACGGCGGCGCTAATCTCCTGCTCCGCCAGCCATTTGCTGTGGGCATAATGGCTGGAAAAAGATCGCGCGCGGTAGCTTTCCGTAAGATTGTGATGATGCTGAAAATCAAAGTAGACTGCGGGGGTCGAAATATGGATAAAACGCGGTGTCTGAGCGTGCCCGGCGGCCTGTGCCAACATGCGCGAAGCGTGAACGTTCGCCATGAAAAATTCGGACTGTTTCCCCCACGGTGACGATTTAGCAGCACAGTGCCACACCGCGTCGCAGTCCGCCATCAACCGGATGCAGTCATTCTGATGCGCCTGCGTCAGATCCAGCGGAGTAAAATGCGCACCCGCTTGTGCCAGCTGTTTCCCCACCTCCCGGTTACGTCCTGTCGCCACGACATGATGACCGTTTTCCAGCAAATATTGCGCCGCATTGCGCCCGAGGCCGCTGGTTGCGCCAGTCACCAGTATTTTCATGGCAGTATAACCATACCAGCCAGCGTAAGACCCGCGGCAGTGCCAATCAGCATCACTGGATTACCCGGCGTAAACCGACCGCTGTTAACGGCTTCATGCAGCGCTGTTGGGATTGAGGCGGCAACCTGATTGCCATAGTAACGATAAATATCCACCAGCGCTGTAGCGGGCACATGCAGGCGTTTGCGCATATGTTCGAGGGAAAGGTGGCTCGCCTGGTGGGGCACCACGGTGGCTATATCCGCCAGTGTCAGCCCGCTTTTTTGCAGCAGCCGGGCGAAATAGCCCTCAATCAGCGAGGAGGCATAACGAAACAACGGCTTGCCCTGCATTTGAAAGAGAAAATCGCTTTCAGTCATACCGACGCGCGGATTACACCGGGTGCCACCCGCACGGATTTCGCAAAACTCGCTGCCGTCGGGATACATTTCAATCAGGCTGGCGACAATACCGCTGCGCCCGTTGCCGCGTTCGACAATCGCGCATGCCGCGCCATCACCAAAAATGAGTGAGGATTCTTCGTGATTCCAGTCGATACCGCGCGAGGCCAGATCCGCAGAGACAATCGCTACCCGTCGGTAAGCACCGCTGTTCAGTAATCCGGCGGCCACTTCCAGCGCCGAAATAAAGCTGACGCAGCTGCTATTAATATCAAATCCCGCTACACCGGGCGGCATACCCGCCGCTTTCAGAATATGAATAGCACTGCACGGCAGCGCCTGAACAGCCACCGCAGAGGCGCAAATCAACAGATCAATAGAGGAAGGTGCAAGGCTACCTGCTTTTAGCGCCTGATGTAGCGCCTCTGCCGCCAGCCCTGCCTGGCTGTCATGATGCGCGGCGTGATAACGGTGGACAATCCCACAACGTTTTTCCACATAACCCGCCGCTTTGCCGAGTCGGCTATCCAGTTCGGCAGACGTGACGCACGTCGACGGTAAGGCAATCCCTGTCGCAACAATTTTACACATTGTGACCGGCGAGTCTGAGTGTGTTTTTTCCATTAAACCAACCGTCGCCTTATTCTGTTCAATCAGTAAAAAAATCAATTCTGTCAGGCAGTTATTCTCGCCAAGGCAGAATAAGCACTATACCGTCAGAAGGCTTAAAAGCAACTATGAAACATGATGATTGCCGTGCGTAAATATTTTTTATATACCGTGATTATTGAATCAACTACAAACTATCCTGGGCTGACTTTCACCGCTAATCGTGCCCTGCTGCAATACCGTATTTACCGGGATATCCATTGCTCTCTAATTTATTTAGCACGTCATAGATGTGGACAATAGAAAATAGCATCATTGCGCATCACCCTGTAATGGCTCAGAGAGTCTAGCCAGCTCACAACTCTGCTTTCGCCTGATTACGCCCTGCATTGGAGCATGGTAGGCTCCGCGGATGTCTCTTTTTTGTATTCCTGCCGCAGGTCGTATGAAACGCAGACTCCCTTTTCAGGTGAAACTTTTTTTGTCTCTGGTGGCCTTTTCCTGCCTGTTATTAATTCTGCTGGGCGCGATCCTGTTTCATTTTATTGACCGGCAACTGCACCACGATCTCGGGCAGCGAGCGCGCGTTCAGGCCAGCGAAATTGCGCTAATGCCGGGGCTTGCAGAAAAAATCGCCGCCCGGGATATCGCCGGCATTGCCCGCTTAATTCAGCCGCTGCGCGCGCAAAGCGACGCCAGTTATATTGTCATTGGCGACGTCAACGAACAGCATCTCTACCATTCAGAGTCCCCGGAGCGTCTTAATTTACCCATGATCGGTGGGGATAATGCGGAAGTTTTACAGGGGAAAACCATTATTTCGGTGCGTAAAGGTGGGATAGGCGTTTCATTGCGCAGCAAATCCCCGGTCTTCAATGCCGATCATCAGGTCATCGGTATCGTCTCGGTAGGCTATCTCACGTCATATATCGCTAATATTAATGCCCGCATTCTCTGGCAGGCGGGATTATATGGCATCGCCCTTTTGCTTCTGTTGTTTCTCTTTTCCTGGATGTTTACCCGCAATCTCAAAAAACAGATGTTCCGGCTCGAGCCCAAAGACATTGCCCTGTTGGTCCGCCAACAAAAAGCGTTGCTTGAAGCTATGTATGAAGGCGTATTTGCGGTTAACGGCGAACGGCAGCTGATATTAATCAACCGTGCCGCCAGAGAATTACTGGATATTCACCAGTCGGAAAAAGAGCTCATCGGTAAACCGCTGGAGAATGTATTACAGACCTCTCCGGACTTTTTTTCTCAGCCTCCGGCCTCAAAAAGCAGCGACCGCCACGACCACATTGCCGTGCTCAATCAGCGCCAGGTGATCGTCAATCGCGTCGCCATTGAACTGGAGCCCGGCATTGAAAGCGGCTGGGTATTTAGTTTCCGCGATAAAAACGACATCAACACCCTCAGCAGTCAGTTAAGCCAGGTAAAACGCTACGCCGACAACTTGCGCATCATGCGCCATGAACAGTTGAACTGGACCGCAACGCTGGTGGGCCTGTTGCAGATGCAGCATTATGACGAAGCCATCCGCTATATTCAGGTGCAGTCAGAAGGGGCGCAGAAAGTGCTGGATTTTGTCTCGGCCCATTTCGCGTCTCCGGCACTGTGCGGACTGCTGTTGGGAAAATACGTCAGCGCACGAGAGAAAGGCATCGAACTCCAGTTTGACCCCGCCTGCCAGTTGACCCGCCCTCCGGCCATGCTCAGCGAAACAGAACTGATGTCTGTCATTGGTAACCTGGTGGACAATGCCGTCGATGCTACGCTTAAAGCCGCCAATTCCGCCGCACCCGTGGAACTGTATATTTCGGACAGAAATCAGGAACTGCTGATCGAGGTCGCCGACAGAGGTTGCGGGGTGGATGATGCGGCAAAACCCCATCTCTTCAGGCAGGGGTTCAGCAGTAAACCCGCAAACGAAGATGACATCATAGGATCAGAACACGGTATCGGCCTGTATCTGGCGGCAGGCTATATTAATAAGGCGGGCGGCAGCATCGAAATCACCAACAACATACCGCAAGGCACTATTTTTTCGGTGTTTATTCCCTACACACATTCCAGTTCAACAGGGCTAAAGCATGACAAATTCGCGGGCGCTTGATGTCGTCATTGTTGAGGACGAACCCCATCTCGCCGAACTCCATCGCGAGTATATCGAACAGCATTTTCATTTACGCGTTGTGGGTATCGCCACCACTCTCGAAGAGGCCCGCACTTTGATTAGCCGACATCGGCCGCGTCTGGTCCTGTTGGATAACTATTTGCCGGATGGTCAGGGCGTCGAACTCATCGACAGCCCATTGCTGAAAAGTTTTGAGTGTTCAGTGATTTTCATTACCGCGGCAAGCGACATGCAAACCTGCAGTCATGCGATGCGCAGTGGCGCGTTTGATTACCTCATTAAACCGGTATTCTTCCAGCGTCTGCGCGCATCACTGGAACGTTTTATGCTGCTGGTCAACGCCATGCGTCAGGTGAAGGTAGTCGATCAGCATGCCCTGGATCGGTTGTTCAACCTGCCCACTGGCGAGGTATCCCCCACTCCGTCCACCAAAGGGATTGAATCCAATACGCTGGAGCGCATTAAGCGCTTTTTTACCGACAACCCGGAAAACAACTGGTCGGTGGAAGAGGTGGTGGAAAACGTGGGGATCAGCAAAACCACCGGCCGTCGCTACCTGGAATATTGCGTGGAGGTGGGGTTTATCCGCGTCGAAATGCTGTATGGCAACATCGGCCATCCGAGGCGGCTGTATCTTAAAGCGCCTGGCACAGAATAAACGGCGACACAACGCGTCAGTCTGCCGATGATTTTTCGTGGTTTTAATGGTGTTAATTGTCTAAACAATGCCCATAATCACACTTCAGAAACGGAACCCTTGCCCCCCTATTGTCTGACTGACGACATACGCTATGTTGACCATTAGTTCCTCAAATGTAACTAAAAGGTTAATTATAATGTCGAACACATTCCGTATCTCTCTGATCGCTACTGCTGTGCTGATCTCTACTTCTGCAATGTCTGCATTACCGCAAGGCTACCCGGCTGACTATCAAAACGTCGTCGATGCTGCGACCAAAGAAGGCAAATTGGTGGTCTACTCCACTACCGATACCAAATCCGCCGCCCCGCTGATTAAGGGTTTCGAAGCCACTTATCCCGGCATTAAAGTTGAATACAACGATATGAACAGTACCGAACTGTACAACCGTTTTATCAGCGAACAGGCTTCCGGTAGCAGTAGCGGTGACGTGGTCTGGAGTTCATCGATGGATACCGCATTGAAGCTCGCCGCCGATTACGCGCAGGAATACACCTCCCCCGAGCAAAGCCAGTTGCCGAAATGGTCCATCTGGAATAATAAGGCGTATGGCACCACCTACGAGCCGGTGGTTTTCATCTATAACAAACGCCTGATCCCGGCAAATGAAGTTCCCGACTCCCACGCTGCGCTGGCGAAACTTGTCGCCAGCCAGGCAGACAAATTCAAAAGCAAAGTGACCACCTACGATGTTGAGAAATCCGGTGTTGGCTTTATGCTCTCTGTTCAGGATTCCAAAGCCGATCCGAACTACTTCAAAACGCTGGCAGAGGTCGCCAAAGGTGGCTTAGCGGTGCAGTCTTCCACCGGTACCATGATGGAAAGGGTCTCCTCGGGCGAAAACCTGATTGGTTACAATATCCTGGGTTCCTACTCTGAAGCGCGTGCTAAGACGGATCCCTCGTTAGGTATCTCGTATCCAAAGGATTACACCCTGGTCCTGTCACGCGTTTCCTTTATCAGTCAGCAGGCGCAAAACAGCAATGCCGCCAAACTGTGGCTGGACTATGTGTTGTCTGAAAAAGGGCAAAGTATTCTGGCGAATCAGGCTGATATCCCGTCAATTCGTAACGATATCGAAGGGGATAATGACATCAACGGGATGACCAAAATGCTCGGCCAGGCCCTGAAACCGATCCCGGTGGATGAAAGCCTGCTGGAATACCTGCAGCCGAAAAAACGTCTGGAATACATCAAATTGTGGCGCGAAGCCGCCGCCAAATAAGACCAACCTTCACAGAAGCGCGGCCCACCCGGCGCGCTTCGCTTCGCTTTCCTGATGTCGTTATTCTGGGTTTCGGAACCAGGGATACACTATGAATGCAATACACAGAAAGTGGCAAAGTCTGCCGCGTGGCGCGGTGGTACTGATAACGGCATTGGTTATCTATATTCCACTGTCGTTCATTATGATACAGAGTTTCTTGTCGGCCCCCTTCTTTTCCCCGACAAAAGCCTGGAGCCTTGAATCCTTTGGCTTCATTTTCACCGATCCTGATTTCTATAAAGCCCTCAAAAGCGGCTTTATTCTCGCCTTCGGCCTGGTGGCCATCGCTATTCCGCTCGGCGGCGTGCTGGCCTTTCTGATGGTACGCACCGATTTGCCCGGTCGACGTCTCATTGAACCGCTGATTCTGGTACCGATTTTTGTTTCTCCTATGGTGCTGGGATTTGGTTATGTGGTGGCGGCCGGACCGGTGGGATTCCTCTCTTTATGGGCGCAGTCGCTGATTGGCTTTGTGCCGTGGAATATCTACGACATGTCGAGCATCGTGGTGATTGCGGGTCTGACGCATGTCCCCCACGCCTATCTTTATATCTCCTCGGCATTGCGCAGCGTGGGTTCCGATGTTGAGGAAGCCGCGCGTATTACAGGCGCATCGCCGCTTCAGGTGATGACGTCAGTCAGTCTGCCGATGGTTCGCCCGTCGATTCTGTACGCGACCGTGCTACTGTTTTTCCTCGGGCTGGAAGTGTTTGGTCTGATGCTGGTGCTGGGCGATCCGGAAGGCAATATGGTGCTGGCGACCTATTTGTATCAATTGACCAATAAACTCGGCACGCCGTCTTATCACCTGATGGCCGCCGTGGCGGTGGTGTTGATTTGCATTACTGTTCCGTTGGTCATGCTACAGCGTCGCCTGATGCGCACCGCCAACCGCTTTGTCACCATGAAAGGCAAAGCCTCCCAGGCGCGCGCGTTACCCCTGGGGAAATGGCGCTGGGTTGCCGGTGGCGTCGTGGCGTTCTGGCTGACCGTGACCATCGGCGTTCCGTTGCTGGGGGTCGTGCTGCGCGCCTTTATCTCCAACTGGGGCGTTGGGGTATCCCTGTGGGATGAACTCTCACTCAGCACCTTCCGCACTATCTGGTCACAGCCCAACCTGCTGCGCGCCATTGTGAACTCCATGTCCATCGGCGTGGTTGGCGGCGCGCTGGCGGTTGCCTGTTATCTGTTTGTCGGCATCGCCATGCACCGTAAACCCGACAGCACCACCCGATTTTTGGATTACAGCGTACTGGTGCCACGCGCAGTACCCGGTCTTCTCGCGGGCCTGGCATTTCTGTGGGTGTTTCTGTTCCTGCCGATGTGGCTCGATAACGCCCTGAAATCCGGCTGGCTTTCCGGTATGCCGTGGTCGCAGTGGCTGCGCGATAACCTGATTGTCTGGCTTCGTGGGATTCGCAGTACCATTTTCAGCGTTTGGCTGGCGTATACCGTGGTGTGGATGGCATACGGGCTTCGACTGATCTCCTCAACCCTACTGCAAGTGGGGCCAGAGCTTGAAGAGGCCGCACGCAGCACCGGCGCCACACGCGGGCAAATTACCCGTCATGTGACGATCCCATTATCGCGCTACGGTCTTATCGGCTCGTGGCTACTGATGTTCCTGATCTTCGAGCGTGAATATTCAACCGGTGTATACCTGCTTTCGCCAGGCACGGAAACCATTGGCTCAATGCTGGTTTCTCTGTGGGCGGCGGGCGCGATTGATATCGTGGCGGCGCTCTCCTTTATTAACATCCTGCTGGTGGTGGTAGGTCTGGGTATTGCCCTTCGCTTTGGAGTCAAATTACATGATTGAATTATCGGTCGAGAACCTGCACTTAACTTACGGCGACAATCCGGTGTTAAAAGGGGTGTCCATGAACCTGAAGCGCGGCGAGGTTGTCTCTTTGCTCGGCCCTTCAGGCAGCGGCAAAACGACGTTGCTGCGGGCGGTCGCCGGGCTGGAAAAACCCACCCAGGGCGCAATTGTCATTGGTAAAAACAAAGTTTACGACGGCACGCCGCGCAGCGAGATCCCTGCTGAAGAGCGTAATCTTGGGCTGGTATTCCAGTCCTATGCGCTGTGGCCCCATAAGACCGTTTTTGAGAACGTGGCATATCCGTTGAAGCTTCGCAAAGTTGCCGCAAAAGAGATCACCCAGCGGGTTCAGGATGTCCTGGATCAGCTGGGTCTCGGTCATCTGGGTAAACGTCATCCGCATCAGCTTTCCGGTGGTCAACAGCAGCGTGTCGCCATTGGCCGGGCACTGGTCTACAACCCCCCCGTCATCCTGCTCGATGAACCGCTGTCGAATCTGGATGCCAAACTGCGGGAAGAGGCCCGCGTATTCCTGCGTGAACTGATCATCAATCTGGGCTTATCAGCGCTGATGGTGACGCACGACCAAAACGAAGCGATGTCCATTTCTGACCGGATCCTGCTGCTTAATAACGGCAAGATTGAACAGCAGGGTACGCCGCAGGAGATGTACGGTAACCCGAAAACGTTATTTACGGCGGAATTCATGGGCAGCAATAACCGCCTGCACGGCAAAATCACTGAACTCCGTGACGGCAGAGCGCGCATTGAAGGGTCCGACTGGACATTATGGGGACACGCGGGTGAAGGTGTGCAAGTGGGTCAACCCGGTACGGCGGTGATTCGTGTAGAGCGTGTCGCGTTAGTCGACGGTCCTGGCGAAAATCAGCTTGAGCTGCCTCTGCTCACCAGCATGTACCTTGGCGATCGCTGGGAATATCTTTTCCGCACCTCAGGGGATGATTTTGTCATCCGGGCCTATGGCAATGAGGTTCGCGATCCGCAGCACTGCCACCTGGCGTTGCCGGAAAAACATGTCTGGATCTTCCCGAAATCCTGATACCGCAAGGGAGCGGTATTTGCCGCTCCCTGACATTGCTGGCGATGGGGCACGTTTTTATTGAACGGGGATGTACCCGCACATAGACCAACAGGTACGACTTGATGCGGGTAGAGGCAGGTATGTAAATTGACCCATTTTAGCGCCATGCACTTTTTGAGATCACGACCACACAGCACACGGGTATTTATCGGCATTAATTTGCCGGAAGACGAGATCAGAGCGGCGTTTGCGCCGCCATCCGGCACGGTAATCCCCTCATCACTCGGTAATCACAAAGCGTGTCGCCGCAAGGCAATTCAAAATCCGGTGCACCAGAAACACCATCGTTAATGTTGCCACTAACGCGACGGTCACCGAGGTGATGCGGTACAGATCGCTGAACACCAGGTCCTGATCCGGGTGCAGGTTCTGACCGAACATAATGCCGATAGTGGTGATGCTGGCAAAGCCAACGCCTGCGCCGACTTTCTCCATCACATGCAGTCGGGCACTGAAGGCCAGCCCAAGACCGATAAGCGGCATCATCAGCACCATATGGTTACTGAAATCATAAATAAGCAACTGCACCAGCAGAATATAAAAGCAGGCCAGCACCACACCGACCACGCGCCAGACTGAGCTTATCACTGCGCCGCGATAGTGCATCGGAAAGAGGATCAAAATTCCCGCCATCAGCGCCGACAGGGAATCGCTCAGATCGCAAATCTGGAAAATCACAAAGATCATGGTTGCCACCGTACCAGAGAGCAGCGACTCATGACGAACCCGGGCGGCATCTTTCTCAATACGCGGCGGTGGCTGTCGCGGCTCTACATCCGGAATCAAATAGTGCAACAGCGCGCTCAGCGCCACCGCCATCACGCAAGCTTCCATATTGGAGAACACCAGCGTATGCCAGTTCGTGGTGGGATAGCTCATAAAATTGAGCATCGTGCTTTGACACACCACGCCCATCGAGCCGAGCAGAAACAGCGGTCCTTTACTCATAAAACGAAAACGCATCACATACAGTCCAAACACCACCAGCGTCATAATCAGCGGCCACTGTGAAAGATAGCCGACGATTAGTACCATTTCGACGCAGTTCACCGCTGCGCTGAAAACAAACTGTCTTGCGACATGGCGGTTGAATACCGGCACCAGCGACAGCAGCATCAGCGGATAAACCACAAAGAACACGCCGTACTGGACGTTGTAGAACGTCGAGATGCTCAGTGCTATCGTCCCGGCAACGGAGATGCGCAGGGTCTGGCGAAAATCATTGGGGGTGTAGACAATGTTCCCATGCGGGGTAAATGCATGGGCCAGCGTATTAATAGACATAGTGAAGCCAGCTTACCAGGTGGATCTGTGCCCCGGCAAAGGTGCGGGCAAACATCCCTTCGCTGTTGTAAAGCTGCACAGTAGCACGCGCGCCGGTCGGGAGCGGTGTATCGAGCGGTTCGTTCAGCGCTACGTGAATACGCATACGCTGAGCATCGCGCACCCAGCGGGTGGACTGTTCCGGCTGCGACAGCTGGCCGTTGACCTGTTCCTGGCCGGCCAGAATACCGGCATCCCTGCTGGCCACCCGCGCGGAGAAAACCTTGCCCGGCATGGCGTCAAAGACCACGTCTGCATCGGTATCTACGCGGGTATGGCGCAAGCTTTTCTCGCGAAAATCAGCCACTATATCCGTCTGGTGGCTGACCAGCGCTAACACCGGCGTAGCGGCGGTGGCGTAAAGTCCGGGGCTAAGCTGGAGGTTACTCACCGTACCGTCGGTCTCCGCATGCACTTTGCTCCAGTTGAGATTCAACTGAGCTTCTTCCAGCGCGTTACGATATTTTTGCAGCGTTACGTTGCGGTTGTTGTCGCGCTCACCACGCTGAATCAGCAGATTCTGGATACTGGCATTGAGTGCCGCAACCGACTGCTCGCTGGTCTGCCAGGTGGTGCGCACCTTGTCGAGATCCGACTGCGACACATTCTGCATGGTGCTTAATCGCTGATAGCGATCAAAGGTCGTCTTATCATTTCGGGCGGTGAATTGCGCAGTGCGCAGGTTGGCACGTGCAGAAGCGAGCTGCGCATCCAGCTGTTGGTTGCTCAGCTTCGCCTGCTCAAAAGCAATCTGCGCAGCCTCAACCTTATTGATAAACGGCGCTGGATCCAGCTCGTACAGCAGGTCACCCTTCTTCACCTGGCTATTGTTGTGCACATAAACCTGTGAGACATAGCCGGAAACGCGCGAGGAGACAGGCGTTACCACTCGCATCACCGTAGAGTCCGGCGTCAGCGGGATCCAGATATCGGCAACGATAAACCAGGCGAATATTACCAGGAAAGCGGCAATACTCACCCTTACCCAACGGGCAAATTTTTGTTCTGGGGTCATCATAGTTGATTGTCTTCTTCGCGGATTGTCCGCAAATTGGAGGCGATTTGATTTAACGTTGCGCTGAACGAAGCGAGCTCTACCTCAGGAATGGTGCAGGTGACACTATGTTGACAGGCCTCAATCACCCGGTTTAGTTCTTCCAGCTTTGAGCGACCTTGCGTGGTAAGCGTCAGCTGACGGATGCGTTTGTCATAAGGCGATGTTGAACGCACCAGATAGCCCTGTTTTTCCAGTTGCGTGAGGGTACGCATCAGCGGCGGCAGTTCAATACCCTGCGCTTCCGCCAGCTCACTGACCGAGACGTTGTCCCCCAACTGATGCAGTTGCATTAGAACCGTCCAGCTTGACTGTGTCAGGCCGGTACCGGTGATAGCACCATCAATAATGGCACGCCACTGGCGCACCACCATTGCCATGCGCATCCCCATCGGGCGGCGGGCAAAAAGTTCATCTTCAGTCATATTTCTTCCCCCTGATAGCAGGTTAGAAAATAATACTTATCAAGATAAGTATCAAGAAACAAAGTATCCCTAAGCATGAATCGATAAATTTAGTGAATACAAAAGAGGCTGGATGCGCTATCGCCCGGCCTCTGTAAATTGACAACGCATCACGCCACCTGAACGCGTCGCAGCCCCGGCAGGGAGCCGGGGTTTATCACGTCATAGCTGTGACGCAGCATCACCCAACTGGCGGAGGCAATCGTCTCTGGCCGATGGGCCACAAATATTTACGAAGAGGGGTTCTTTAGCATTCGTGACTTTCAGAAGGGGACAGCACACTTAACTTTTAAACGTCCGGAACTGATTGAGAAGATGAACGATATGATCGCTAAACACTATCCGGGAATGCTGGCTAATCCACGCTATCGTTGATTGGCGTTGAGAAAATTGACTTACACCAGCCGTTACATAAACTTTTTGGATATGTGGCTTTTAGTGAAGGGATTTACGTAATTCATTGAGTTTAATGGTGCGCCCTGCAGGATTCGAACCTGCGACCCACGGCTTAGAAGGCCGTTGCTCTATCCGACTGAGCTAAGGGCGCATTGTGAAGTTGTGACTTCATGCGGGTGAAACGCGTGAATTATACGGTCAGCACCTGCCGAGTCAATGGCTTTCGTTCTGGTTGCTGATGAAGTGTACGAATGTCTCTACTTTCTTGTCATTTCCAGGGTTCCAGGAAATCACCTGGTAAGATCTCAGCCCCTGTAAAGAGGGATTTAAGGATATAAAGTATTTTAAAATTAATAAATTTAATTAATATTTGGCCTACCCTCTCTGCTGTTTTGGATGTTTTCTATGCTGAGTGTCGCTATCAAGGAACAAAATAGTCACTTCGAACATGGTCTGAAAATCATTATTACCCGTCTGGCTGAACAGTGGCATCAGGAAATTCAGTTTCTCCCTGTCGGCTTTCTGGATACTGCGGAAATCGCCTTCGTATCACTTGATGAAGACTGGTTTAGTGCAGGTTGCTATCAGGTTCCGGTGCATACACGACATCAGCAAAGGATCATTATTTGCAACAAAAATGAAAAAGAAAAATTGATGTTCAGGCCCTGTCTCTACATGCTTCCGCATATTTATCGTGAAGATGATGTGGAGGAGATCACCCGCAAAATGGTCCTTATTCTGCAAAAACGCGCGCTCCGTCATCGTGTTCCCCCGGCAATCTGTCATTACTGTACTACTCGCCACTTTTCTATTTTAGAACGCCAGTTATTAAAACTTCTCGCTCAAGGCTATCCCTTAGCAGAAAGCGCAGAACGCCTCTCGCTGAGCGAACATCAAGCCAAATCTATTCGCCATCGCATTATGAAAAAACTGCATCTTAAAAACGACCAACAATTTCTGCACTACATTAGAGTCAATTTAGATTTTCTGCAGGAGTAGACACCTGGCCGTTTTTCTTAGCATGTTGCGAAATGTCTCATCAATAATTAAGTAGTCTCGCCTACAGATGCGCTTTTGATGCTGCCACACTAACGCACTGGAAATATTTCAATGTACTGAAATATTCAGGAGCCGGAGATATCCAGCGGCGTTGACTCTGTTTACAGGAGCTGCTTTGTGGCAAAGAGCCCGTCAATACAGGACAGTAATTTCGGCTATACTGCTTTTCCCACCAATACAGGTCGTGCCCTTCACTCCGAATTTAGGTTAAAGCTAGAACCGATTGTTAATCTGTCTTCTGCACAAACGTTCGGCTATGAAGTGTTAACACAACTTCATCCCCCCGGGAATGCTGAACATTTTTTTGGCGAACTTCCGCCTGAACGTCTGCTGGCGCATTTTTTCCAGCAACTCACCGCTATTGCGCATTATCCCCAGGACCGTTGGTATTTCCTTAATCTCCCGATGAATGCGCTGCTGCATTGGGATTTGTTTAATTTGGCAATGGCACTCTACCCGCCGAATGTGATTATTGAAATCCAGGACCCGGAAACATTTTTCACCCTCAATTTGTCACAACGATCTCTGCTATATGAAAAAGTTCAGCATATTGAAGCAAATGGTATCCCGGTGTGGCTGGATGATGTCGATGAGTCATTAATCGCAACATTTGCTGCCGCAAACTGGCGTCTGAGCGGCATAAAACTGGATAAGAATGCGTTCTGGGCGCTGAGCGCATCCCCTCATAAACTGCATCAGGTTGTCCTTATGGGGTATAACATTGCAACGGCTGTACTGATTGAAGGTATTGAAAATCATCAGCAAAAGGAAATTGCCTATCGCTCTGGCGCAGACCTGGGTCAGGGATATTTATGGCCAGCGCTTTTGCCGGATAGAAAGTAAAAAACGGAAAAAGAAAGGATGCGCAGAGAACGGCATCGTCGTTTAAGGAACGCCAGTTGCACACGCAATCCCTCCCGGACAACACAACAGGTCGTTGACCAGATTGAATATCTGGATCAAAGACTCAATTATGCGTTGCCGGACAGCGCCTTCTCACAAGCGATTGTGACGACCGATCGCTATCTGGGCTATACGCTCAACCGCTATCTCTTTTCCGGTAAACGCACTGCAGTATTCAGCACGCTCGATTCCCCTTCGCTTAGACCTGAAGGATCACACCTTCGCCAACTGGTGATCGATATGGAAGGGCTGGCGATTTCCTGCTATGAAACGCTCGAGCGTTTACGCCTGCTTATTCGCGAGCGAAACGAGATTCACATCTATCTTCTGGTTTCTGGCAAAGACGCCAGCCTGGTTCAGTTTATGCGAATGGCCGGGAATTTTCAGATCCTGCCCCGCCGTCAGGATCTCCCCTCTCTGCGCAAGGCATTATTATCCCCGCCAGAAGGTTCTCTCCAGCCAGACATCTTCAGCCACACCGACTGGGCGATAATTTCGGCCTTATCGCAAGGTGTTACATTAAAGACAATCGCCCGTTTGCAAAATACGCCATACCATCGGGTAATCTATCGAATTAATCGCCTGACGGCACGGCTAGAACTTCCCCATCGCCAAAGTTTACTGCATCTGATTCATCGTCTCAGCATTACTTCTCTTCACTTAATTTAACACCCTAAGCCACTATGCCGTAAGAATTTTTAAGAAATTACTTATTTTACATACGGACTAAATGTAAATTTTTCACAAAAAATTAATATTTACAACTATTCCTGGTATTCTCCTACGCCAGCAATATTCGAAAAACGCTTAATTTATAGGGGTTTTTTATTTTACCTTCTGAAAAAACAGCATAATCACACATAACACACGTTAAACAATTGGTTTTTTGTTTTGTTTTTTACATTTAAAAAAACACTTTAACCCACGATAAGGCAAACCTTAAGACAATAATTCCAGCGACTGTTAAGCTGCCTAAATCGTGCAGAATATTGTAACTGACTGGGGCGATGACCGTTCTATAAGCCTTTTCCGAAAAAACAGACCAGGTATAATCATTCCTGTTCTTTGGTTAAAAATTAAATTTCTTTTGTTGGTGCGAAATGGATATTCCACACACTCATTGCTCTTACGCAAAATAGCCAGCTAACAGGGATGTCATTGCATTTGCCATGATCTTATTTCATGGGGAGAGTTTCTGGCTATTTGACAATATCTACGACGTCCCATTTACCTACAAATGCAAGACGCACGAACAGTCTGAGGCATACAACAATGAAACCAGCATCCGTTATTATTATGGACGAGCACCCTATTGTCAGAATGTCGATAGAAGTGCTTCTCGAAAAAAATAACAATATCCAGGTTGTCCTGAAAACCGATGACAATCGCACAGCGATCGATTATCTGCGCACTTACCCCGTGGATCTCGTTATTCTGGACATCGAACTGCCTGGTACGGACGGCTTTACGCTGCTAAAGAGGATCAAATCGATACAGGAAAACACGCGGGTTTTGTTTTTATCGTCAAAATCGGAGTCTTTTTATGCAGGTCGGGCAATCCGGGCTGGCGCGAATGGTTTTGTCAGCAAAAGAAAAGATCTGAACGACATTTATAATGCGGTAAAAATGATCCTCGCGGGATATTCCTTTTTCCCTTCGGATACACTTAATTTCATCAGCAATATTAACATGCGAAAAGGAGAGCTAAATGATATGCCGCTCTCAAACCGAGAGGTCACGGTTTTACGTTATCTGGCAAACGGATTATCAAATAAAGAAATCGCCGAGCAGCTCTTACTCAGCAACAAAACCATCAGCGCTCACAAAGCCAACATTTTTTCTAAGCTCGGTCTGAACACGATAGTGGAGCTTATTGATTACGCGAAAGTACACGAACTCTTGTAATGACACTCCCGGCGAGACATCGTTCGGGAGTGCTGAGAACGCGTTACCTCAGTTGTAGTTAATCATAAATGTCGCATCTGCCTTTGCCCTGCCTGGCTGAACGCCGTCGGCTAATGCGATGTAATTGGCAAAAAAGGTCAGCGTCGCATTGCCGTTTTCATCAATACTGACGGGCTGACTGGCTTGCTCAAGCGGCAGCCGGGCTCTACCGCTGTCGCGAATTTCAATCGCCACCTTCTGCGCCATCACCGCATCGTCCAGAGCCAACAGCGACGTTCCCGGCGCGGGCGTTCCAGAAAACGTCATTGAGGCGGAACCGGGCGGACAACCTTCCAGTTTTAAGCTAAAGGGGACCGGCTGTGTCGTGTCCCCCGTTGTGCGCAGCTGTTTCGTCGGCCAGCTGCCGAGCTCAACCGTTTTATTGCTGTCACCGGCAATGACCGCGCAGGTAAAATCCACCACATTCCCGCGCAGTTCAATGTTGATCTCCCCCAGCGATGACTCTGCCAGGCAAAACGGACTGATCAGCGCGCTACACACCATGACACAAAAGAGCCGGATCATCATGCGTTCTCCTTAGTCATAATCCACGCGCAGATACCCTCGCGCGGTGAAGGGACCTTCCGTGGGCTTACTTCCGGTCACGCTCACTGGCCACGCGCGGATCCCGACATTCGCCTGAGCATTATCATCAAGGCGAAACGGAATTTTGCTCGCCAGATCGTTGGGGGTCAGCGGTACGCCGCTGCCATCCGACACGATAAACCCTAAGTCAGGATTATCAGAGACCATCGCTTTCCCCGACACTTTCTCCGCTTCCAGGCGCATGGATAAATAGGCTTGCGCCGCCACATTGGTGCATTTAATGGCGATCGTTTTCGTTTGCGGCGTGATCCCCTCCGGACGATTCCCCGCACCCGCTTTGCTAAACAACGCCGCGCCAATATCGCCGAAATCAAACTCCACCACTTCTCCGGCATTCACTTTGCAGCTTTGCGGCACTTCCACTTTGCCGCTGTAGCTGATGGTGTAAACCGGCGTACTCAGCGCATCGCCGTTGCTGGTCGTCACATAGACCGTGAACATGGTCTGACGGGGAATCGGCACCATATTGATAAAGGGACGAATCACCTTCAGTTTGAAGATAAGCTTTGAATCCATCACCCCAAAAGGTTTCTGTTTTGAAACGTTAGGATGCGTCCCCATACGGATATAGCTGCGGGGCGGATAAAACAGCCCCGCATAGCTGTCTGTAATACTCATGGCCCCCAGCAGGTAGTCATTGAGTTTCAGATACTGAAATCCGCCTTCCGTGCTTTGTACAGGGAGTTCGCTCACATAGCTGCGGTAGGTATAGTTCACCGTGGTCCCGGCAGGACAGGTGGCATTCACGCCAACCCAACCTGACTTTTCCGGTAGCGTCACCACTTGCCCCACCTGGTTATTACTGCTGGTAAAGACATTCGACAGATCGTAAAAAACATCTGTCGGCGTACCGTTTGAGTTATAACAAACCGTCGCCAATGCCGGGTTTGCCAGCAACAACGCCGCGCCACCCAGCAGTAATCCTGTATGTCGTTTCATCTTCTTTTTCCTTTCATGGCGACGGGCGTTCACAGGTCGCATTGCTCAGCGTGACCGCTTGTTTCAGGCTCTCTTCCGGTAAGGCGTAGTGCGCCACGCAGCGTGAGTTTGCCCCCTCCCCCCATTGAATAAGCAGGTCACCGCTCAGCGGTAATCCGCTCAGGTAGATTTGCCCGTCGTCGCCGACCATGCTGGTAACGCCACTGGCGGTCTCACGGACAACGGAGCCAAATGGAACAGGCCGGTCCCCCTGTTTCACCGTGATCATCGCGCGTACGCCAATGCGCGTTTCAAACGCCGCACGGACCAGCGCCCCTTGCGTCGGTACCACGCTGCTGACGTTGTTTTCCACGTCGGTGTGGTTATTCATGGAGTTAGTATCCAGCGCCACACGGTTATAGCGGTACACCGTGGCATAGGGCATCACCGCGTAGCCACGCCAGTCGGTCTGTATCCCGGTCTGGTTTTCGATGTGCACCCCTTCCGCCCCTGGCGCTTTAATCAGTACGTTGGTGTCGCCCAGTGGCTGACTGAGGGTAATGCCGTCGGCATGCCCGACCATGCCGCCAGAAAGCTGCCAGTTGTAATCATGCTGGTCGCGATCGTAGTTGTAGCCCACCCCGAGCGTGCCATAAGCGGCTTGCCAGTTCGCACTGGCGCTACCGCTGTAACCGTTGGTGCTGCTGCGTCCCTGGTTCACGCTGTAGCTCAGGTTGCGTCCCTCCAGCAATGTACCGCCGACACCGGTTTGCCAGCTGTTCTGTCCATCGCTGTTGCGACTGCCGTTGAAGGTGGCGTAGGTACGATCCAGCGCGTTATCACGCGAGTAACGCCGTCCGGTGAGGACGCTAAACGGAACAGACATGTTGAACGCCAGAATACGGTCGGTGCCGGAAATGCCGACGGATTCGTTCCACGACCACGAGAGGGAATAGCTTATTCCCTGCCAGCCACTGGCATAGCCAAGCTGATACCAGCTGTTGGCTTCCGACGTATTCCAGTAAGTTTGCTGGCTGCCAGAAACATACAGCGAGCCGTAATCCCCCAGATTCTGTGAAATATTGACCTGAAAACGCCCTTTTTTGCTGTAGCTCAGATTGTGATAGCTCTGCACCACCGGCACTTCATGGCGATTGCCTTCACTGTCATATTCATATTCGTAACCTTCCATGCTGCGGTACGCCACATCATCAAGGGTGTAAAACCCCCGGGTGGAATAGCGATAGCCCAGCAACTGGAAGTTCGTGCCGAAATTATTGAGCGATTTGGCGTACAGAAAACGCAGCGACTGCCCTTCGTGCGTACTGTCATCCGCCAGTTGGCTGCGCGCATGGGTGACGTCGACAGACACTGCCCCCCAGTCGCCCAGATTTCGCCCGGCGCCCAGCACCATGGCGCTATAGCGCGACGCCAGCTGCGTCCCGCCATAGGCGGTGAAACCTTCTGGCAACCCGGCGATGACGGTGCCCTGAAAAAAGAACGGCGACGATTGCTGGCTATTGCCGCTACGATAATCCCCGGCCACCAGATCATATTTGATTCGCCCTTCACGCTGCAGAAGCGGCACGGTGGAATACGGCACGGTGTAGCGCTGCTGACTGCCGTCTTTTTCATCTACCGTCACCTCAAGGTCGCCGCTTGAAGAGGTCGGGTTAAGGTCGGTAATGGCAAACGCGCCTGGCGAAACATAACTCTGATAAATCACGTACCCATTCTGGCGAATGGTCAGTTTTGCGGGCGTGCGGGCGATCCCTCTGACAGTCGGGGCGTAACCTTGCAGGCTATCGGGATACATATTGTCGGAAGAGTAGAGCCGCGCCCCGCGAAAGCCCACGCTGTCGAACACGTCGTTGCCCGTATTGCTGTCGCCCATCACCAGTTCTCCCTTGAGGGGAATGATGGCGCGTTGCAGCCAGGTGCCGATGTTTTTCCAGCTCTGTGAGTGGTATCCGTCGCCTTTGTTGTAACTCCATGCGCCGTTATTGCGCAGCCGCCAGGGACCGTAATTGAGACCGCTCATCAGGCTTAAAAAATAGCTGTCGCTGTCGTTTCCGCGGCTGCCGGTAAAGCTGTAGTTGATCAACGCCGCGGGGATACCCTCATCCCACTCTTCCGGTGGGATGTATCCGCGCGCGCTATTGAGCATTGATGCCTGCGGCAGGCTCACGTTGAGTCGCAGGGTAGCAAAATCGAAGGCGATTTCCGTGCCCGGTATCGCCTCCGGTAAATTGATGCAGGCGTTGTCCTTTTCCTGACTCAACGCAGGAAACGCGGCGGTGTTAATCCCCAGGCGCTTAACCCACTCCAGGTTAAAGCAGGGCATTAACCCTCCCGACTTTTCACCGGTCTTCACCGTTGTCGTTTCAAAGCGAATATCCTGGGTGGCGACAAATTCGTCATTGCGCCAGATATCGACACGGTAAACGCCGGGAGGCTGATGATTGCCTTTCTCAAAGCGTGACAAATCCGCCACGGATGCCGCATCCGATGATAAAAAAGCCGGGTTAAAGTAACTTTCCCCCTGACTTAAGGAGGGATAGAGTGCCGCCAGCGTCGACAGCGCCACCCCCGTCAGATGTGGCGTAAACCCCGGAAGCAGGCCGGGAATATACGTTTTCTTCTTCATCATTTTCTCACGGTTCAGCGCAGGCTAACCGTTTTGGCCGGGGTCACTGCGCCATAATCATTGACCGTCTGGAACGTCACGTTTCCCTGCGCGCCGCCAGGCAACAGGATCTGGGTGTCACTTTTCGGCGCCACCATGACGTTATCCACTTTTTGGCTTCCCACTTTCAGGTTGACCAGCGTGAGGTAATAGGCAGATGGGTTGGCGATTTTCAGGTGGTTGCCGCTACGGGAGAATTGCAGCAGACCTGGCGCTTCTTCTGAGATCTGCGGCAGATTGCCCGGGCGAACAAACAGCTTAATGCGCGACAAAATCGCCAGTTGCAGGACGTTCTTCCCTTCGAGATTGGTTTTATCCACCGACGGTATCGCTTTCACATTCATCCAGAACAGCGATTCGCGGTCAGTCGGCAGCGGTTGTCCGGCGTAGATGATACGCAGCGCGTTTTCACTTTTGGGTTCGCTGACAAAAAGAGGCGGCGTGACAACAAACGTTTTTTCTTTGACACCCGCGCTGTTCTCAACCCAGGAATTGACCAGATAACGTTCTTTGCTGTCGCTATTGCTAATGGCTAACGACGTTTGTTTCGCATCCGCCGGATAAATAACACGCGTCGCACCTAATGCGATGCCTCCCGCGGCCTGTGCGCTAAACGAGGAAATTAAGGCAATAAAAATAATAAGGCCTGATTTAATGAATGTAAGCATGGCAAAAAATACCTTTTGCGTTTTATTAGCGTCGCGGAAATAAATCAGGGGTAAACCAGCGTAAACCACACATCTGAATGAATACTTCCCGGCGTCATATTTTCCGAGATTGCCCGATAGCGAGCAGTGAAATGGAAAGTCATCTCTTGCGTTAAAATAGGGGCGTAATGGAGCGGCAAGGCGTTCGGTATAATTTGCCGTTGTTGCTCATCAAATAAGGCAAGGCCGATTCCGGATGCAGAACCGGCGTCGCTGCTGGCAAGGAATACCTGCGGGTCTTCCACTGGCGTTACGCCTGAAAACGCAATGCCGACGTGGTCATAAACATCTGAACTGCATGACGTTAAACGTAACGAGAAAGGCACACTGACAGGGGCGAAACTGCCGGGGCCCGCAAATGCATTCGTGCGGTATTGCCCCATTTGCACACGTAAATCCTCACTTTCCGAGGCGACCGTGCAGGCACCGTTCACCAGTTTTCCGCGCAAATGGAGACGTCCGCTCTCCAGTATTACCGTATGCGCACTGACAGACATCGCGCAGAGCACTCCCGCCAACGCCACGCCTTTCCTCATCATCAACCACATCCCTTATCATCCCCGGTGTTGCCTCATCCATTGAGGCACGCGTCATCCTTGCTCAAACCTGAACGCTTACTCGTACTTCATGATGAAGGTGGCATCAGCATTAGCCTGACCCGGCGTTGCGCTTGCTGCGGTGGCTTTATAGCGTGCAGAGAAACGCAGGGTGTTCGTGCCTTCTACCAGCGCCTGAGCCGTTGAGAACGTCGCGCCATCCGGCTTCAACGCAGACGATTTGCTGTCCAGAATTTCGATACCCACACCGCCTGCCGTTGTGCTGTTATCGGAGGAGGAAACCGCCAGCAGGGCATCGTTGCTCAGGTCGCTTTGACCGGAGAACGCAACCGCAGCGGTCGCCGCTACGCTGGGATCACAGTCATTCAGGACAATGCTGAACGGGATCTGTGCCGTGGTGTCACCCACTGCGGCAAAGCTGGCTGTACGGTACTGGCCCAGCGTCACTACCTGATCCGCAGACTGAGTGCTAACGGCACATGCCGCATTGACCAGTTCACCTTCAAAGTGAACGGTGCCGCCGCTGACGCTCACCGGATCTGCCGCAACAGCGGAGCCCGCAACGAGCATCAGGCCAGCAATAACAGAAGAGGTCATTAATTTAAGTTTCATGGGTTTCCCTTGCATTACACACATTCGGTTCCGGCTTCCTGCGGGATCCGTTTGAATCAATATCGACATAAAATGTCAGGCAAATTATCTCTGCATCCTGTAAAGATATATTCCGAAAGAGAATTAGCTAATCTTTCCTCCAACTCTCCTGAGTAGCAGATTCACTAATTAATCTTTACGAATATGACAATTCGTCACAGCGATAAATTAAACATTTCAATAAATGAAAAATACCCGCAAACCCTTTTATTGACCTAAGCCAATTCTTATTGGGATATAGGACCATTCCAGGATGTTTTTATATAAATAAGGGTTCTGGAGCAGATAACAGTCTGGTTTTTGGGGGATTCATTCGCAAAATGCCAGGGTGATGAATTGTTTCGACAAGGTTAAATTTAATTAGCCTGCGTACAAAAATGCACCGCCATTTCCCCTGAAACTGGGCCACAACGTGAAGGCCACACCGCCACGATCGCATCTAAATACGCAAACGAAAACTGACAGCGCGCCCCGCTTCTGACAAAATAGTCACATCCCCTTTGACTTAACGTAACAGATGGAATCTTCTCTCTGATGGTAGCAAAGATTATTGACGGTAAAACGATTGCGCAGCAGGTGCGCTCTGAGGTTGCTCAAAAAGTTCAGGCACGTTTAGCGGCCGGACTTCGCGCCCCAGGACTGGCTGTTGTGCTGGTAGGTAGCAACCCGGCTTCGCAAATTTATGTCGCAAGCAAGCGTAAAGCCTGTGATGAGGTGGGGTTCGTCTCCCGCTCTTATGACCTGCCTGAAACCACCAGCGAGGCGGAACTGCTTGAGCTTATCGATACGCTTAACGCAGACAACACCATCGACGGTATTCTGGTGCAACTGCCGTTACCGGCGGGCATCGACAACGTCAAAGTGCTCGAGCGCATCGCGCCAGACAAAGACGTGGATGGCTTTCATCCATACAACGTAGGTCGTTTGTGCCAGCGCGCGCCACGTCTGCGTCCGTGTACTCCGCGCGGTATTGTTACCCTGCTTGAGCGTTACAATATCGATACCTACGGGCTGAATGCCGTGGTGATTGGCGCCTCCAACATCGTCGGTCGCCCGATGAGCATGGAACTGCTGCTGGCAGGCTGCACCACCACCGTCACTCACCGCTTTACCAAAAACCTGCGTCATCACGTCGAAAATGCCGACCTGTTGATCGTGGCCGTCGGCAAACCCGGATTTATTCCCGGCGAGTGGATAAAAGAAGGCGCCATCGTAATCGATGTCGGCATTAACCGTCTGGAAAATGGTAAAGTTGTCGGCGACGTCGTCTTTGACGATGCGGCGGCACGTGCGTCATACATCACGCCAGTGCCGGGCGGAGTCGGTCCGATGACCGTCGCAACACTTATCGAAAACACGCTGCAGGCGTGTGTTGAATATCACGATCCACAAGGTAATTAATATGGCGAATTTTTCTTTAGGCAAGCATCCGCACGTGGAGCTGTGCGATTTGCTCAAACTGGAAGGCTGGTGTGAAAGCGGCGCCCAGGCGAAAATAGCCATTGCTGAAGGTTTAGTTAAGGTCGATGGCGCGGTGGAAACCCGTAAACGCTGCAAAATCGTCGCGGGACACACCGTGAGCTATGAAGGTCACAACATTAACGTCGTCGCGTGATCTCAGCTGCCGGATAACGGTTAACCCCTTATCCGGCCAGTTCCCCCATATTTCAGATAATTAACTTCATCGTCCCTTCACAGTAAACAGTAAACTGTTAGCATGTTGTTTTTCATACGAAGCGAACCTCATGCCAACCATTGTTACCCACGCCGCCGTTCCTCTTTGTCTTGGATTAGGCCTCGGCCTCAAGGTTATTCCCCCTCGCCTGCTGTTTGCCGGGATCGTGCTGGCGATGCTGCCCGATGCCGACGTACTGGCGTTTAAGTTTGGGATTGCCTACGGCAACGTATTTGGCCATCGTGGTTTTACCCACTCACTGTTATTTGCCTTTGTCATACCCTTTTTATGTGTACTGATCGGGCGACGATGGTTTAGGGCGGGGCTGGTTCGCTGTTGGCTGTTCCTGACGGTTTCACTGCTGTCGCACAGTTTGCTGGATTCAGTCACCTCCGGTGGAAAAGGCGTCGGCTGGTTGTGGCCGTGGTCTGACGAACGCTTCTTTGCCCCCTGGCAGGTGATCAAAGTCGCACCGTTTGCACTCTCACGCTATGCCACGCCGTACGGGCATCAGGTGATGCTGTCTGAGTTGATGTGGGTGTGGTTGCCGGGTGTGGTGGTGATGGGAATGTTGTGGTGGCGTAGACGTTAAAAAGCCGGGTGGCGGCTTCGCCTTACCCGGCCTACGAGCGGATCATACTTTGTAGGCCGGGCACGCATCAGCGCATCCGGCAATAGACGATTATTTACGACGCCAGGTGGTCCCTTGCGGGCCATCTTCCAGCACGATCCCCATCTCGTTCAGACGGTCACGCGCCGCATCTGCCGCCGCCCAGTCTTTCGCTTTACGGGCATCGAGACGCTGTTGAATCAACGCTTCAATCTCAGCAACTTCGCCATCGTCCGCCTGCGCGCCGCTTTGTAAGAACGCTTCTGGATCTTGTTCCAGCAGACCCAGCACGCCAGAGAGCTTACGCAGATGCGAGGCCATCGCGTTCGCCGCCGCCATATCTTCACCCTTCAGGCGATTCACTTCACGCGCCATATCAAACAATACCGAGTAGGCTTCCGGCGTGTTGAAATCGTCGTTCATCGCCTCAACAAAACGCGCTTCAAACGCTTCGCCACCCGCAGGAGCAACGGATTTGTCCGTTCCGCGCAGCGCAGTGTAAAGACGTTCCAGCGCCGAACGCGCCTGTTTCAGGTTCTCTTCGCTGTAGTTCAGCTGGCTACGATAGTGGCCGGACATCAGGAAGTAGCGAATGGTTTCGGCGTCGTAGTATTTCAGGACGTCGCGCACGGTGAAGAAATTGCCCAGGGATTTAGACATTTTCTCGCGGTCAATCATCACCATGCCGGAGTGCATCCAGTAGTTCACGTACTCGCCGTCATGCGCGCAGGTGGACTGGGCGATTTCGTTTTCATGGTGCGGGAACATCAGGTCAGAACCGCCGCCGTGAATATCAAAATGGTTGCCTAACTGTTTGCAGTTCATCGCCGAACATTCGATATGCCAGCCCGGACGCCCTGCGCCCCACGGTGACGGCCAGCTCGGCTCGCCCTCTTTGGACATCTTCCACAACACGAAATCCATCGGGTTGCGTTTCACGTCAACGACGTCCACACGAGCCCCGGCCTGGAGCTGGTCGAGATCCTGGCGTGACAGCAGGCCATAGTTCGGGTCCGTCGGGACATCAAACATCACATCGCCGTTATCTGCCACGTAGGCGTGACCTTTGGCAATCAACTGTTCAGTAATTTCAATGATTTCGTGGATATGGTGCGTTGCGCGCGGTTCGAGGTCCGGGCGCAAAATGTTCAACGCATCGAAATCGTTGTGCATCTCGGCAATCATGCGATCGACCAGCGCCACAAAGTTTTCGCCGTTTTCGTTGGCGCGTTTGATGATTTTGTCATCGATATCGGTAATGTTACGCACGTATTTCAGTTTGTAGCCGAGGAAACGCAGGTAGCGCGCCACCACATCGAAGGCAACAAATGTACGTCCGTGACCAATATGACAGAGATCGTAAACGGTAATACCACACACGTACATGCCGACTTCCCCGGCATGAATAGGCTTAAATTCCTCTTTCTGGCGCGTCAGTGTATTAAAGATTTTTAACATCGAAGATTCCGTATAGACGTGTGTGGATAATAAAGTCTGTATAATACCCATAATTCAGACTGGAATCAGCACACATTGCAAGATGATCCCGTCTTACGGTTATGCTATAACACCCCACTATCTGTGACCCAGCGTTGGGTCGAAGCACCACTATATCGGAACAGGATGCAAAAATGGTTACTTTCCACACTAATCACGGCGATATCGTAATCAAAACCTTTGATGACAAAGCGCCTGAAACAGTTAAAAACTTCCTGGACTACTGCCGCGAAGGTTTTTACAACAACACCATTTTCCACCGTGTCATTAACGGTTTTATGATTCAGGGCGGCGGTTTTGAACCGGGCATGAAGCAAAAAGACACCAAAGAGGCGATCAAAAACGAAGCCAACAACGGTCTGAAAAACACCCGTGGTACGCTGGCAATGGCGCGTACTCAGGCTCCGCACTCCGCAACTGCCCAGTTCTTTATTAACGTTGTCGACAACGACTTCCTGAACTTCTCTGCTGAAAGCATGCAGGGCTGGGGCTACTGCGTATTTGCTGAAGTCGTTGAAGGCATGGACGTTGTAGACAAAATTAAAGCGGTGTCCACCGGTCGCAGCGGCATGCATCAGGACGTACCAAAAGAAGACGTCATCGTCGAAAACGTGACCGTCAGCGAGTAATCGTGGCGACACTGTTTATTGCAGATCTTCACCTCTGCACAGAAGAACCGGCGATCACCGCCGGTTTTCTGCGTTTTTTAGCCGGTGAAGCGCGTCAGGCAGACGCACTGTACATTTTGGGCGATCTTTTCGAAGCCTGGATAGGCGACGACGATCCCAATCCCCTGCACCACGAAATAGCCGCGGCGATTAAAGCGGTGGTCGATTCCGGCGTGCCCTGTTTTTTCATTCACGGTAACCGCGACTTTCTGCTCGGAAAACGTTTTGCCCGTGAAAGCGGCATGACCCTGCTACCGCAGGAAAAGGTGCCTGACCTGTATGGCCGACGCGTGTTGATCATGCATGGCGATACCTTGTGTACCGACGATGTCGGTTACCAGGCGTTTCGCGCCAAAGTGCACAAACCCTGGCTGCAAACGCTGTTTCTTGCCCTGCCGCTGTTTATTCGTAGCCGCATTGCCGCCAAAATGCGGGCTGGCAGCAAATCCGCCAACAGCAGTAAATCACTGGAAATTATGGATGTTAATCAGCAGGCCGTGGTGGCTGAGATGGAAAAACATCAGGTTCAGTGGTTGGTTCACGGTCATACCCATCGCCCGGCGGTGCATGAACTCACTATTAACGGAAAACCTGCTTTTCGTGTCGTTTTAGGTGCCTGGCACCACGAAGGCTCGATGGTAAAAGTCACGCCAGACAACGTTGAACTGATCGCCTTCCCGTTTTAAATTCTCACAGCTATTCGCCGCAACTTTAACCGCGCAACCGTTTTCCTTGCCGGATTATCATGCTATTCTCTGTGGCCTCAAAAGCAGTGTGTCCCGCACCACAGGAGTTTTCAGACGCATGTCTTCCCGCAATAATCCGGCGCGTGTCGCCATCGTGATGGGGTCCAAAAGCGACTGGGCTACCATGCAGTTTGCCGCCGAAATCTTTGAAATCCTGAACGTTCCACACCACGTTGAAGTTATTTCCGCTCACCGCACCCCCGACAAATTGTTCAGCTTCGCCGAAAGCGCCGAAGAGAACGGTTATCAGGTGATTATTGCCGGTGCTGGCGGTGCCGCACATTTGCCGGGCATGATTGCGGCGAAGACGCTGGTGCCCGTGCTGGGCGTTCCGGTACAGAGCGCGGCGCTGAGCGGCGTTGACAGCCTCTACTCTATTGTTCAGATGCCACGCGGTATTCCGGTCGGTACACTGGCGATTGGCAAAGCGGGCGCGGCGAACGCAGCACTGCTGGCAGCACAAATTCTGGCGACCCATGACAGCGCGCTGCATCAGCGCTTGAATGACTGGCGTAAAGCGCAAACGGATGAGGTGCTGGAGAATCCAGATCCGCGGGGTGCGGCATGAAGCAGGTCTGCGTGCTGGGTAACGGACAGTTAGGGCGGATGCTGCGCCAGGCCGGTGAACCGTTAGGGATAGCCGTCTGGCCAGTGGGACTGGACGCCGAACCTGCCGCTGTTCCTTTTCAGCAAAGCGTAATTACCGCAGAAATTGAGCGCTGGCCAGAAACCGCGTTGACCCGCGAACTGGCGCGCCACCCGGCCTTTGTCAACCGCGATGTATTCCCAATTATCGCTGACCGACTCACGCAAAAGCAGCTTTTTGACAAACTCTCCCTTGCCACCGCACCGTGGCAACTGCTGGCCGGGAGCGACGAATGGCCGCACATTTTCGAACGCTTAGGCGAACTGGCGATTGTCAAACGCCGCGTCGGGGGTTATGACGGTCGCGGGCAGTGGCGCTTGCGCAATGATGAAACTGACCAACTCCCGAATGACTGCTACGGCGAGTGTATTGTCGAGCAGGGGATCAACTTCTCCGGGGAAGTGTCATTAGTTGGCGCACGCGGTCACGACGGCAGCACCGTATTTTATCCGCTGACGCACAACCTGCATCAGGACGGAATTCTGCGCACCAGCGTGGCGTTTCCGCAGGCTAACACCCGATTGCAGGAACAGGCGGAAGCCATGCTTTCCGCCATCATGCAGGAGTTGGGTTACGTTGGCGTGATGGCGATGGAGTGCTTTATCACCTCAGAAGGGCTGTTGATCAACGAACTGGCCCCGCGCGTGCATAACAGCGGGCACTGGACGCAAAACGGCGCCAGCATCAGTCAGTTTGAGCTGCACCTGCGCGCCATCACGGGACTGCCATTACCGACACCGGTGGTGAACAGCCCATCGGTGATGGTGAATTTGATTGGCAGTCCTTTGAATTATGACTGGCTGAAACTGCCGTTAGTGCATCTGCACTGGTACGACAAAGAGGTTCGCCCGGGGCGTAAGGTGGGTCACCTGAACCTGACCGACAGCGACACCGCGCGCCTTAACGCCACGCTGGAGGCACTGGCGCCATTACTGCCGCCAGACTACGCCAGCGGCATCATTTGGGCGCAAAGTAAGCTCATATAACCCAGAAAAATGCCGGGAAATAGAACTTATCCTTTCCCGGCCCCTCTCTCAGCGCGTAAAATCCTGCCCATTGCTGTTTTGTTTTATCAGGATCTCCCATGAACGATGGAACGGATTATCGCGCGATCCTCACCGCCGACACGCCTTTAATCGATGTACGCGCCCCAGGCGAATTCACCCAGGGCGCCATGCCCGCAGCCATTAACCTGCCCTTGATGAATGATGAAGAGCGCGCCGCCGTCGGCACCTGCTACAAGCGCCAGGGACCAGAGGCCGCACTCAAGCTTGGTCATCAACTGGTGTCCGGCGAACTTCGCCAACAGCGGCTGGATGGCTGGCGAGAAGCGTGTCAACAACGGCCCACCGGCTATCTTTGCTGCGCGCGCGGCGGCCAACGCTCGCACATTGTTCAGCAATGGCTGCGTGAGTCAGGTATTGACTACCCGCTGATCAAGGGCGGCTATAAAGCGTTACGCCAGTCTGCCATCCGCCTCACCGTAGAACTGGTGCAAAAGCCCATCGTCTTAATTGGCGGCTGTACCGGCAGCGGCAAGACGCAACTGGTACAACAGCAGCCCAACGGTATCGATCTCGAAGGGCTGGCGCACCATCGCGGCTCCTCATTTGGCCGTACGCTGTTGCCGCAACTCAGTCAGGCCAGTTTTGAAAACCTGCTGGCAAGTGAGTTGCTCAAGGTCGATGCGCGCCAGACGCCGCGTTTATGGGTGCTGGAGGACGAAGGCCGGATGATTGGCTCGAACCATCTGCCGGAATGCTTGCGCGAGCGTATGGCACAGGCGGTCATTGCGGTGGTTAACGATCCCTTTGAATTGCGTCTGGAACGGCTGCGTGAAGAGTATTTCGTGCGTATGCATCATGACTTTACTCACGCGTACGGCGAAGAGCACGGTTGGCAGGAATACAGCGAATATTTGCACCACGGGCTGTCAGCCATTCAGCGTCGGCTGGGTCTGCAACGATTTAAAGAATTGACCACCGCGCTCGATATTGCCCTGGCTGAACAGCAGAGCACCGGCAGCACCGAGGCGCATTTCAGTTGGCTGGTTCCGCTGCTGGAAGAGTATTACGACCCGATGTATCGCTATCAGCTCGAAAAGAAAGCAGAGAAAATTGTTTTTCGCGGCACGTTTGATGACGTCGGAGAGTGGCTAAGCCACTAAAAAAATGCCGGATGGCAGCAATTGCCTCATCCGGCATATATTTTGTAGGCCCGGTAAGCGTAGCGCCACCGGGCACAGTGTCAGACTTAGAAGTCGTAACGCAGACGCACCAGGTTCATATCACCCAGATCGTCGGTGCTGGAGGTAAAGACGTGTTCGTAATCAACACGGAAACCATAATCCAGCTGGAAGCTGATCCCCACACCGTTGTCGGTGCGCAGATAATCACGACCATTCACGTATTCAATACGATCGCCCATAAAGTAAGGCTGGATGGATTTCACCGCATACTGGCCAATCGGGAATGTATAGCCCGCAAAGTATTCCAGACCCCACGCATCACCGGCAAAGTAATCATTAACAGACACTTTTTTGGTGGTCATGAAGTTCTGATACCAGCCGCCACCCATGGAGAAGGTCCAGTTGTCAGGCGTCCAGCTAAATGCTGTACCGACGATGTTCTGGTCGTAGGTTTTGCTGTCGTTGCCACGCATCTCCGCACGGGTGTAGTTCCACGCCGTACCCCAGGTCAGATCGTCTGTGATGTGATAATCCACACCCAGAGAGCCGCCGCCTTTACGTTTGTATTTCAGGCCATTGTTCGGGTTGTAGTCGTCGCTGAACAGATAAGACGCGTAGAGATCAACATCCCCCACCGCTTTCTTATATTTCAGAGATTTACGGGTGCGGTACGAACCATCGTAGTCGCCGTTAATCCCGTTACCCGGTGCCTGACCGATCATGTCATAGTCCCAGATATCGGTTTTCGCCCCGACCACATCATAGTAAATGCTGTTCTGTTGACCGAAGGTCAGCGTACCCCAGGTATCACTTTTCAGACCGGTGTATAACATACGACGGGTCGTGTCGTTGGCACCATCCGCGTAGTGGTTGTCCCAGTTGAACATCGCCGGGAAGTTCACGCCCAGCTCGTAGTAGCTGACCCAGCTAATGTCATCAAACAGGTAGTAATCGGCGGCGAAACGGAAACGTGTACCGCCGTCAAACCCATTACGCTTATACCCATTTGCACCATCATCGCCAGCCATATTCTGGAACTGCGGACGAATACTCCCGCCGACGGTGAAGTTGAGACGGCTCAGAGGATTACCCGCCTGAGGATCCTGTTTCAGAACCGTGATTTCCGCCTGAGAGGCGAAAGACGTCAATGCCACTGCTGCGCCGATCGATGCCGCCAGCGCTGTTGTTTTTATATTCATCATTGTTCCTTGATAGATTTACCCTGAAAAATTCACGCGATTGGCTGACGCACACGCGTCACCAGGCGACATGAGTTCTGACGGGGATAGCCTGCTAATTATTCATCAAGTGAATATTAACTTTTATTGATACTGCTGTGTTGGCGGGTTTTTAATGATTTGTGCTACTAAATATCAAGGAGTTATCAATTTGTGCCACATAATGGGTACGCGCCAGTATAAAAACCGGCGCGCAACCATCACACATATGAATTAATTACTGAATTGACGGAACAGCGCTTTACCTTTCAAAAGACGAACGCCTAGCCATCCGCCGCAAACGGAGAGTAACAGCGCGCCACAAAAGGGCAGCACGATCCACAGTCGCCAGTCAGGCTCCCACGGGAAGTCAAAAACGCGGGTTTGCAACACGGCCAGCGCCGTTTCAGCGCCAATGGCCGCCACCAGCCCGGAAACCAGTCCCAGCATGGCAAACTCGCACCACAGCGTGGTTCGCAGCAGTTTTTTACCCGCCCCCAGCGTTCGCCAGACCACCAGCTCCTGATGACGCTGGCGCATACCAACCTGCACCTGCGCCAGTAACAGCAGCATGCCGCAGGCGGTCACCAGAACCACCATCACCTCCAGCGCCCGACTCACCTGATCCAGTACCTGGGCCACCTGTTTGAGGATCGCGCCAATATCCAGCAGACTGACAGTGGGAAACTCCCGGTTCAACTGTGTCAGCATGCCGTTGCCGTTCTCCCAGCGAAAACTGGTGAGCCAGCTTTGCGGCTGCCCATCCAGCGCGCCAGAGGGGAAAATAAAGAAGAAATTGGGGCGCAGACTTTCCCAGTCCACCCGGCGCAAACTGGTGACTTTCGCGCTGAACTCCTGGGTATCGCCCATAAAGGTCACGGAATCCCCGAGGCCTATCTTCAGGCGTTTCGCCAGCCCCTCTTCGATCGAGACTTCCCCAACCTTTGGTGGCCAGTTTCCGGCCGTGATCGGATTATGGTTTGGGCGAATATCCTGCCAGGTCAGATTCAGTTCGCGGTTAAGCGCTTCATCCTGATTCCCCTCCGTGGGTTTCCCGTTAATGGCCGTCAGTCGCGCCCGCACAATCGGGTAGAACGCTTCGGGGATCACCTGATGCTCCGAGAGGAACGCTTTCAGCGGCGTCACTTGTTCAGTCGCAATGTTTAACAGAAAGTAATTTGGGCTTTCCGGCGGCATTTGTTGCTGCCAGCGATCCAGTAAATCGCCGCGCAGCACCAGCAGTAGCGCCAGTAGCATGAAGGAGAGCGAAAACGCGGAGAGCTGGCTCAGCGTGGACCAGGGCTGGCGCAGCAGTCGACTCACTGCTAACCGTAACGGCAGCGAGGTTAATGTCAGGCCACGCAGGACATTCAGCAACATCCAGCCTAATACCCCGCACAGGAGCGCTAGCACCACCGCACCCGCCAGAACCGCCCACAGCAGCATGCTGCCGCCCATTAACCCGGCAAGCAGAGCGACGACCACCATGCTCACGACCGGAAGATAGATTTTCAGCGGCCAGACGTTCGCCACCACATCACGGCGTAACACCCGCAGCGGCTGTGTCGCTAACAGCAGTCGGTAGGGACGTAGCCCGACCAACAGAGAGATGACGGTCATCGTCCCAAGTGCCCAAAGCCATGGCCAGGGACTGGCTGGGGGCAACTCAGCAGGCAAAACGGGCCTGAGCAATACCATCAGCACCTTTTCGAACAGCAGCCCAACGCCACCGCCCGTGACCGCAGAAAGCGCCAGCACCATTAACCACTGACCGATGATCAGCTTACGTAATTGCGCGCGACCGGCCCCCAGCGTTTTGAGAATGGCGACCAGATCGTAGCGGCTACGACAGTAATGGCTCATCGCAACGGCAACGGCAGCCACCGCCAGCAACAGCGTTAACAGCGCCGAAAGCAGCAGGAATTGTTGCGAGCGTTCCAGCGATTTACCCAGCGCCCCGTCGTCCTGCTCCAGTCCGTACCAGCGATGCTCTGGCTTAAGCTGCGGCAGCAGCCATTTTTCATAACCGTCGAGCTGCTGCGCCGTTCCACCAAATTTATAGCGCCACGTGACGCGACTCCCCGGCTGCACCGCCCCCGTTTTTTCAACATCGGCGATATTCATCATCAGCCGCGGCGCCATCTGGAAAGGGTTAAAACCAGAATCCGGCTCCTGAACCACCTCCCCGGCAATGCGCAGCGTTGCGTCACCGACATCAAGGGTGTCGCCGATTTTCAGATTGAGAAGCACCATCAGGCGCGGTGCCAGCAGTACAAAACCGGGTTGTGGTTTTAGCCCTGGCGGGTCGGTTTGTAGTTCGCCGTACATCGGATAGACACTGTCTACCGCTTTGACATTCGCCAGTTGCGGCGTATCGCCTGCGAAGGTCATGGTGGCGAACGTCAGTTGTTCTCCCACCTTCAGCCCGCATTTGCGCGCTTGCTCAATCCACGCCTGCGGCACCTCGCGAGAACTGCGCAGCGCCCTGTCTCCCGCCATAAACTCGCGACTTTGCTGACTGAGCCCCTTTTCCATGCGATCGCTGACCTTGCCAAGCGCCAGCACACACGCCACCGCCAGACTCAGCGCCAGCCAGACAATCAGTAATGACGGGGAGCGCCATTCGCGCCAGAACCAGCGTGCAATCATGCCTCCTCCTGCAACTGCCCATTGACCAGCCGCAGACGCCTGTCGCAGCGTGCCGCCAGTTGCGGATCGTGCGTCACCAGAATCAGCGTCGTGCCATGTTCGCGATTGAGTGAGAACAACAAATCGGCAATCTTATCGCCGGTTTGTCTGTCGAGATTGCCTGTTGGCTCGTCGGCAAACAGCACGTCCGGACGACCATTGAAGGCCCGCGCCAGCGCCACGCGCTGTTGTTCTCCGCCGGAAAGCTGCGCCGGGAGGTGGTCCAGCCGTTTTCCCAATCCTAGCTGTTCGAGTAGCGCTTTCGCGCCTGCGCGGCTTTGACCGCTGTTCTCACCGCGCAACAACGCGGGCAGCTCGACGTTTTCCAGCGCGTTCAGCGTGGGGATCAGCATAAAGGACTGAAAAACAAACCCAACATGCTGTGCGCGTAGCTGCGCCCGCGCTTCTTCGTCCATCGCGTGCAACGGTTTGCCTACAAGGCTCACCTCGCCGCTACTGCCGTCATCGAGGCCTGCCAGAATCGCCAGTAAGGTGGATTTCCCCGACCCCGACTCACCAATCAGCGCAAGGGTATCGCCGCGTTTGACAACCAGTTCAACTCCGGTAAGGATGGAAAGCTCATGCTCCCCCTGACCGACGGACTTCTTAAGATGATGAACTTCAACAATGTTTTCCGCTGGCATCTGCCCTTCCTGTTCCTGATTCTGTTAACCTTCCGCGCCGCCGCAGCGGATACGTTACTGATTCTGGGCGACAGCCTGAGCGCCGGATACCGCATGTCGGCCAATGCCGCCTGGCCGGCGCTCCTGCATGATAAATGGCAGACCAAAACAACGGTGGTCAACGCCAGTATCAGTGGTGATACCTCGCAACAAGCGCTGGCGCGCCTGCCCGGGTTACTACAACAACATCAACCCCGTTGGGTGCTGGTAGAACTGGGCGGCAATGACGGTTTACGCGGGTTCCAGCCTCAGCAAACGGAGCAAACGCTGCGTAAATTATTGCAAGACGTCAAAGCCGCAAACGCCAAACCGCTGCTGATGCAAATACGTCTGCCCGCAAACTACGGTCGTCGGTATAATGAAACCTTTAGCGCCATCTATCCCAGACTTGCCAAAGAGTTCGATATTCCACTCCTGCCCTTTTTTATGGAAGAGGTTTATCTGAAACCCCAATGGATGCAGGACGACGGCATTCACCCTAATCGCGACGCTCAACCGTTTATCGCCGACTGGATGGCGAAACAATTGACGCCATTAGTTAACCACGACTCGTAAGTCAACGGAGATCCTGACAGGTAAAGTTATGCAAAAATCGGTCTTAATAACAGGATGTTCCAGCGGAATCGGTCTGGAAAGCGCCCTGGAACTCAAGCGCCAGGGTTTCCAAATCCTGGCGGGCTGCCGCAAACCCGAAGACGTCGCTCGCATGAACAGTATGGGCTTCACCGGTATTCTGCTGGATCTGGATTCCCCCGAAAGCGTGGATTGCGCCGCCCAGGAAGTGCTCGCCCTGACCGATAATTGTTTGTATGGGATCTTTAATAATGCCGGTTATGGCGTTTATGGCCCGCTCTCAACCATCAGCCGCGAGCAGATGGAACAACAGTTTTCCACCAATTTCTTCGGCGCACATCAGCTCACCATGCGTCTGCTGCCCGCCATGTTGCCCCACCGCGAAGGGCGCATTGTCATGACCTCCTCGGTGATGGGACTGATTTCCACACCAGGTCGCGGCGCTTACGCGGCCAGCAAATACGCGCTGGAGGCCTGGTCAGACGCGCTGCGTATGGAACTGCGCCACACCGGGATCAAAGTCAGTCTGATCGAACCCGGCCCCATTCGCACCCGCTTCACAGAAAATGTTAACCAGACGCAAAATGACCAACCGGTAGAAAACCCCGGTATCGCCGCACGTTTTACGCTGGGGCCGGAGGCCGTTGTCGCCAAAGTGCGCCGCGCGTTTGAAAGCGATAAACCGAAATTACGCTACCCCGTTACGATGGTGACGTGGGCCGTCATGCTACTTAAACGCCTGCTGCCAGGGCGCATAATGGACAAAATTTTACAGGGGTGAGTTGAAGCACGCGTCTCAGCCCCCATGTAAAAGGAAATATAGACAAAAGAGAGCGACTCCATGTCCGTACAGAATATTGTTAACATTAACGAATCCAATTTGCAGCAGACCCTTGAACAGTCAATGACCACCCCGGTCCTGTTCTATTTCTGGTCTGAGCGTAGTCAGCACTGCCTGCAACTGACGCCCGTGCTGGAAAGCCTGGTTGCGCAATACAACGGTCAGTTTATTCTGGCGAAACTGGACTGCGACGCGGAGCAGATGATCGCCTCCCAGTTTGGTCTGCGCGCCATCCCAACTGTGTATCTGTTCCAGAACGGTCAACCGGTAGATGGTTTCCAGGGGCCGCAGCCGGAAGAAGTCATCCGCGCGCTGCTCGACAAAGTGCTGCCGCGTGAAGAAGAGCTGAAAGCGCAGCAGGCGATACAGCTGATGCAGGAAGGCAACTACGCAGAGGCGCTGCCGCTGCTGAAAGACGCCTGGCAGCTCTCCAGCCAGAACAGTGAAATCGGTCTGCTGCTGGCGGAAACGCAAATTGCCCTCAACCGCTCTGAAGATGCCGAAGCGGTATTGAAGACCGTGCCATTGCAGGATCAGGACACCCGTTATCAGGGGCTGGTCGCACAAATTGAACTGCTGAAACAGGCAGCGGACACCCCGGAAATTCAGCATTTGCAGCAACAAGTTGCAGAACACCCGCAGGATGCCGCGCTGGCCGCGCAACTGGCGCTACAGCTGCATCAGGTGGGGCGTAATGAAGAAGCGCTGGAACTGTTGTTCAGCCATCTGAAAAAAGATCTCTCTGCCGCTGAGGGTCAGGCCCGTAAAACGTTCCAGGAAATTCTCGCGGCGCTGGGGACTGGCGACGCGCTGGCCTCAAAATACCGCCGCCAGCTGTACGCCCTGCTCTATTGATTGATGCCGGATGGCGCTATCGCTTATCCGGCCTACAGGATTATGCCTGTCTGCAGGCCGCCATCCGCTAAACCATCACGACTTCTTCAGTTGCGCCACCACCAGCTGGTGGCGCGAATTGTAAAACTTCCGGTAGGTTAAATAGCAGGCGATAATGGTCGACAGGCTGGCGGTTGAGAGCAGCATAAAGGTCACCATTATCTGATATTTAATCGCTTTCACCGGGTCGATACCGGCAAAAATAAGCCCCGACATCATCCCCGGTAAACTCACCAGGCCCACCGTTTTCGCCGAATCTATGGTCGGAATAAGCGACGCGCGAATGCTGTCGCGGATAAGTCCGGCAGACGCCATTTTCGGCGTTGCGCCCAGGCTGAGTTTTTCCTGAATCTGCTGTTGTTCGCCAGTGAATCGCTGACCGAGATTGTTGTAACACAGACCGACGGCCACCATCGCGTTCCCCGCAATCATGCCGGAAATGGGGATCACCTGCATGGGAACAAATTCAATGGAGCCAGAAAGCACTAATACTGCCAGCGTTAAACCTGCGCCGGACGTAATAGCGATAAACGATGAGATAAAGGCTTTGCCGATATATTTACTGCGTTTTTGCGCGTTATACGCCGCGTTAAAACAGATGAATAACACCATCAAAATGGTCAAAACGGCATGATTAACGCCGAATATGTATTTTAAGACATACCCCACAATAACAAGCTGAACCACCGCCCGGCAGATGCTCCAGAGAATCTCTTTCTCCAGCGCCAGTTTTTCTTTGTGGCTAATCATTATCGCCACCACTACCAGCATCATCGCGAATGCCAGAGATTCATTCGTAATATTATGCTCGTTCATAGGTTGCCTCCTGCATTTCTCCAGCATGAGGCTGGAGTGTGATCACTTTATCCGCATGGTTTATTTCATCTTTATCGTGAGTGACCCATAACACGCCGATATTTTTATCGCGGACATAATGATGGATAAGATCGTTCACATTGCGTTTATTACTCTCATCCAACGCGCTGGTAATTTCATCCAGCAGCAGTATTTTAGGCAGAAACTGTAAGTTGCGGATTAAGGCGATCCGTTGTTTCTCACCACCCGAAAGTTCAGTAATACTCTTGGTCAGGATCGCTTGCGGTAATTCAACGCGCGCCAGATCGGCGGCAAATGCGTCAGGATCCGGCCGTTGATGGCGGATCTGCCACGGGAAGATCAGATTATCGTAAACCGTGTCGCCAAACAGCGCGGGCGTCTGGGCGCAATAAGAGACTTGCTGGCGATAGTGCTCGGGATTCAGGGTTGTTATCTCATCCCCGGCAAAATAGATCTCGCCATGGCTTGGGCTTATCAGCGATGCTACAATTTTTAGCAGCGTGCTCTTACCACATCCTGAAGGGCCGGTAATCAGCTTAAACTCCCCCGCCCTAAGATTAAAACTGATGTTATTCAGAATGTTGGTAGCTCCGGCCTGGTATCCCACCCTTTTTAGCTGGAGCAAAATGCTTTCTTCTTTCATTACACATCCGTTTTTCATGTTTCTGGCAAAAATGTAGTGTATCCCTCTAATGACCAGGAGGTAACTCACTATGATTAATCAGGTATAATTGATTAACAGAGACAATAAAAATCGTTTTTGACATGGACAACACTACAGGAGGTTTATCGATGCTTATCTTTATCCCGATTCTTATTTTCGTCGCACTGGTGATTGTCGGTGCTGGCGTCAAAATCGTTCCGCAAGGATACCAGTGGACCGTAGAGCGGTTTGGTCGCTATACCAATACACTGCAGCCGGGTCTGAGTCTCGTGGTCCCGTTTATGGATCGCATTGGCCGAAAAATCAATATGATGGAACAGGTGCTCGATATTCCATCTCAGGAAGTCATCTCGAAAGATAACGCCAACGTTTCGATTGATGCGGTCTGTTTTATCCAGGTGATTGATGCGCCGAAAGCCGCATATGAAGTCAGTAATCTGGAGCTGGCCATCATCAATCTAACCATGACGAACATCCGTACCGTGCTGGGCTCAATGGAGCTTGATGAAATGCTCTCCCAGCGCGACAACATCAATACGCGCCTGTTACACATTGTTGATGAAGCCACCAACCCGTGGGGTATCAAAATTACCCGCATTGAGATCCGCGATGTTCGTCCTCCGGCGGAGTTGATCGACGCCATGAACGCGCAGATGAAAGCGGAACGTACCAAACGTGCCTATATCCTGGAAGCCGAGGGGATCCGCCAGGCGGAGATCGTCAAAGCCGAGGGTGAGAAACAGTCAAAAATTTTGATCGCCGAAGGTGACCGTCAGTCGGCATTTTTACAGGCAGAAGCCCGCGAACGCTCCGCCGAAGCGGAAGCCCGCGCCACGCAAATGGTTTCTGAGGCTATCGCCTCCGGAAACATTCAGGCCGTTAACTATTTCGTGGCGCAGAAATACACCGAAGCGCTGCAAAAAATTGGTTCGGCTAACAACAGTAAAGTGGTGATGATGCCGCTCGATGCCAGCAGTCTGATGGGCTCCATTGCCGGGATCACCGAACTGATTAAGGACAGCGCCAGCGAACGGAAAAACCCATGATTGAAATGATTCTGGTACATCCGCATCTTTTCTGGCTCAGCCTCGGCGGTCTGTTACTGGCCGCTGAGATGCTCGGCGGTAACGGCTATCTGCTCTGGAGCGGCGTGGCGGCGGTGATCACCGGATTAACGGTCTGGCTCCTACCTCTCGGCTGGGAGTGGCAGGGAACGCTGTTTTCTGTGTTAACCCTGCTGGCAGCGTGGTTCTGGTGGAAGTGGCTGACGCGGCGCGTCGGTGAGAAAAAACCGTCAGACAACCATCTCAATCAACGCGGACAACAATTGGTTGGGCGTCGGTTTATTCTGGACACTACGCTGGTCAACGGGCATGGGCACATGCGGGTCGGCGACAGCTCCTGGCCCGTCAGCGCCGATCAGGATCTCACTGCCGGTACACATGTCGAAGTGATCGCTGTAGAAGGCATTACGTTGAAAATCAAATCGGTATTATCAGAACAATAATCATCAGGGAATAAATACTATTATGGCCAGGAAGACTCCTCTTACACTCGCCCTCTGCGCGCTGCTGGCGGGTGCGCCACAGGCATTCGCCTCTTTCGATATCGAAGACTGCACGTGGAGCAGCAAAAATTGCCTGCTGAAAGGCGTCCCCGTACTCACTCCCGGAAATGATACCCGCGACAACCTGCTGCGGTTATTCAGCGAAGCAAAATCATTCGAACTCCCCGTGCAGTCGATGCCTGCGGATATCACTCGTTCCCGCGATTACTATTTTGCCTATCATCCGCAATGGGATGCCGTGAGCGCCCCCTCTTCGCCAACCGTGGTATCCAGCGAGAACCCAACGCTGACTCAGCAAGCAACGGCGTTGCAAATCGATCCGGCGGAGATCGCGCGTCTGAGCGAAAACGACAGCGGCCTGGAAAACCGCTACGTCTCGAATAGCAGCGACGGCGTGAGTCAGTTTTTCACGGCGCTTATCAATGACGCTACGCTTACGCCGGAACAACGTCATGCGCTGGCGCAGGCGCGCATGGCAATCTGGGGTGGCGCCACAACAGGGCAGGTCTCTGAAGCGCTTGCAACGCTTCCGGCAGATTCCTCCGCCCTGCTGTACAAAACGTATCTGACTGGCGCCACCTATTTCTACACTGAAGACTACAAATCCGCAGAGCAGGATTTCACCGCCCTGGCGAACAGCAAAAATCCCTGGCTGGAAGAGACGGCGCAATACATGCTGATGCGTACGGCGCTGAACAAAAGTAGCCAGCACAGTACCGGCGAATACGGCGATTTTGATATCAGCAAGATAGACCAGCAGTTCGCAAACCAGGCGCAAGAAGCCGCACAGCGCTATCTGCAACGCTGGCCGCAAGGCCTGTATGCCGATTCGGCTCGCGGCATGCTGCGCCGTATCAACTGGTATCAGCAAGCGTGGCCACAACTGGCGGCATTGTATGAGCAGACATTCCAGCAGGCAAAAGATCCTGACGCACTGCGTCGTCTGGTGACTGAATACGATAATGTGTACGGCATGCGCTTCTACAACGCCCCGTTCACGGAAGCATTCCCTGATGCGCTCCAGATAAGCTACATCGAATTATTACGCGCGCTGCGCCCGAACAGCGACAATAAACCAACGCTGACGCAAGCCTTCCTCGACAGCAGCAAACCGGCATTTGAGAAAGGTGGAAAAGCGCCGCTGTGGCACAACCTGCAGCTCAATCTGTGGATGACGACGGGCAACCACGCCGCGATCGTTCAGGCCATCACCCCGGCAAAACAGCTCCCGGCCCATGATATTCTCGCCTTCAGTGAGCAGGTGCTGTACGGCGAAGCGATGATGGGACAACAACAGTGGCAGGCGGCGCGTGATTTCTGGCAACAGCTGCTGAAACTCAGCCAGGATAACGAGCAGCAGCAGTATCTCCAGGCAAAACTGGCGGCAACGCTGGTTTATAACAACGAGATTAACGCGATTTTTGCCCCGCAAAGTCCGGTGACCAACCTGCGATTCCGCTCCCGGGTTCTGAAAACGCAGGCTCCACTTGAGCTGTTGCGCCAGCAGGCGACCCAGGGAACGAATAATGAAGAACGCACCATCGCCCTGCACACCCTGCTGGTTCGCGATCTTACCGAAAACCGTTTTAGCGACTGGTTAACCGACATCAAACTTGTGAAGGCGATTACACCGCCGGTCATCGGCGAGGCGTTCGACGATGTGAATCTGAGCGTCTTTGACTGGAATGGCAGCGCGGCGGATGCCGGATACGTCTGTCGTGGCCTGAGCGAAACGGTAGGCGTCCTGAGCAAAAAAGCCAACGACGCGCATGCCCTCAATTGCCTCGGCGAATTTTTCCGCACCACGCAAACCCATGTCGATTTATGGAAAGACGGTGAGGGAAACGCGGCGCTGGAGGCAGCCATCGACCGCAAACATCCGTATGGCCAGTTTGATCGCCAGAGCTACTACCAGCAGGTTATCGCCTCACCGAAAGCGGAACCCGAGGATAAAAGCTACGCCCTCTACCGGGCCATCATGTGCTATTCGCCGTCCGGGATGAACGAGTGTGGCGGCGAAGAGGTCGATAAAGTACAGCGCAAAGGCTGGTTCACGCAGTTGAAAACAGAGTATCCGGGTAGCCCGTGGGCACAAAAGCTCAAGTATTACTGGTAGTCGCACTGCTGACAGGTCAGTCGCAGGCGGCAGAGACGGTCAATGCCCGCGAACACCAGGCGTTCTGGCTGTGGTCTGGCGTCAAAGCCAGCGCTGACCTGAAAAATGCGCAAACGGTCTACCTGCATCAGGGCGAGGTACTGACACGCTCAGGCGAGGTGGTCTTTCAGCGCCTGGGATTGCCGGTGAGTCGTCTGACGTTTCCGACGATCTGGCTCACCGTGCGTTTTACGACGCTTGACGTGCCGGAAGCGATCCCGGCGCGGATTATCCACCTGATGCAGCGCTGGCAAAAAATGGGCAACCAGGTCATTGGCTTGCAGGTCGATTTTGACGCCGCCACTCATCAACTGGCGGACTATGCGGTTTTTTTGCGTCAGTTGCGCCAGCAGTTACCGCCCGAGTTTGCCCTTGGCGTGACCGGGCTGCTGGACTGGGCGAAAACGGGTGATATCGACACCCTCAACGCGCTGCCGGTGGATGAACTGGTGGTGCAAAGCTATCAGGGGCGTCATACGGTCGACAACTATGCGCACTATTTGCCCGCGCTGCAGCGGCTGCGCATTCCCTTTAAGCTCGGGCTGGTGCAAAACGGAAGTTGGGACGCGCAGGACGACGCGCAACTCAGAACCTCTCCCTGGTATCGCGGCACCGTGGTGTTTATGCTCAAACAGCTGGCAACTAAGCCTGAGTTTTGTGATGACAGCAGCCAGAAAGATTATCGATAATCGGGCACTCTGCGCTGTCGTCGCCAGGACAGGAATCCGCCAGCGCCAGCAGTTGCCCGCGCATCGCCTGTAGCTCGCTGATGTGCCGTTCAATTTCGGCGACTTTCTCCAGCGTACGCTTTTTTACATCTGCGCTGTGCCGTCCCGGGTCGTTAAATAAATTCACCAGTTCGCCGCACTCTTCCAGGTTAAATCCCACCTGACGCGCCTGACGCAATAACGTCAGTTCATTCAGATGTTGCTGGGTGTACGTGCGATATCCATTTTCGCTACGCAGCGGCGGCGTCACCAGCCCTTTCTCTTCATAAAATCGAATCGCTTTGCTGGTTAACCCGGTTTTTTTCGCCACATCGCTAATATTCACATTTCCCCCATCAGATCATTGAAGAGCCGAGTCTCATTATAACGCACATCCTTCTCCCTTATAGTTCTGATACGATCCGAGTCAACCTCGCAGCAGGAAAGCCACTAAAGGACGGGTCGATAAATAAAGAAATTCTCCAACCTGACGTCCCATTTTTTTGAACACAAACAATTTATAATTTCTTCTCCAGCAGATGGGTGCGCATTAGTTCTGAAGCCATCTGCGCATCACCTTTTCTAATGTATGACAATATTTCCCTCTGTTTTGTCGCGCTATCCAGGAAATATTGACGATCGTTAGCCGGTAATGACTCTCTCGTTTTCTCAAAGTAAGTAATTAATACATCAGAGAAAACCTGCAGAACGCGATTGCCGCTTGCCTGTAGCAAGAGCAGATGAAAATCCCGATCGTGTTGATCGGCTTCTTGCGGATTGTCTGCATTTTCCTCTATCAGCCTCAGTTCATTTTCAAGTTTCGAGAGCATGGCCGGAAATATTCGGCGGGTTGCCAGTGGAATGATCGCACACTCAATCAGGATCCTCGCCTCTGTAAATTCTGTGATGTCAAAACCAGACAGATCGAACTGCATCAGCAGCTGATTGTTAATGCTGCTTTGTCCCACATTTTTCAACACGCTGCCTCGGCGAGGGGCACGCTCAAGCATACCCATCTGCGCAAGGGTACTGAGCGCCTGACGGATTTTATATCGTGATGTATTAAAACGAGTTGCGAGTTCAGTTTCTGTTTCAATACGGCCATCAGCTTTACGGTTAGCATCATCAAGTAGATAATCTTTAATACTTTCAAACAGTTCGTTTTTCTTATCCATAAACACTCTCTGATTACAGTGTTACTACATTCATAAGTATAAATAATATAATAAATTAGGTTACTTTATACACTATCATGATAAAATTATAACCAATCATTATTAGAATAATATTAAAATATTTGTTAACAAAAAGGAATTAATTATGGTTTTATTCGTAATTCAGTTTGCGATAGTTCTTACATGTATTGGTATAGGCGGGCGCTTTGGGGGGATTGGGTTAGGCGCTGCTGGCGGATTAGGGCTCGCTATTCTGACCTTTGGATTTGGCCTCCCTCCCGACTCCCCTCCTATTACTGTCATTTCTATTATTCTTGCAGTTATTACTTGTATCACTATCCTTCAGGCGGCTGGTGGCCTTGATCTCTTCGTTACGATGGCTGAAAGAGTTCTGAGAAAATGGCCTGGTGCAATCACTTTTCTGGGGCCAGCGGTCGCTTATCTTTTTACGGCTATATGTGGAACAGGATACGTCGCCTTTTCCGTTTACCCGGTCATTGCAGAAATCGCAGCAGATGCCCGAGTGCGGCCGGAGCGAGCAATGTCGATGTCAGTTATTGCCGCCAATTTTGGACTCATTGCCAGCCCGGTCAGTGCAGTCGTAACGGGAACAATTGCAGTCCTTGCCGGATTGCACATATCTGCTTTGGATATTTTGTTAGTCACCGTACCCGGAACCTTTCTTGGCTGCCTTGTTGGCTGTCTTTTTGTCTTTAAAAGAGGTCATGAGCTTGAAAATGATCCGGAATTTCAACGCAGGGTTGCTGAAGGTGAATTTGAGTCAGTAAAGGCTGAAGAACGTACGGCAAACATAGTGACAAAAGAAGCGAAGAGAGGATTGCTGATTTTTCTTACCGGCATCATTTTGGTTGTTATTATGGGATCTATTCCTCAATTACGACCGGTATGGAACACCGGTTCCGGCATAGAGCGCATGAGCATCCCAACCGCATTGCAAATAATCATGCTGACAACAGCGTGTATCATTATGATGGTGTGTCGAATTTCTCCTTCGAAACTTGATTCAGGTTCTGTTTTTAAGGCAGGCCTGGTCGGTGTCGTTGCTATATTTGGCCTTTCATGGATGATGAACTCTTTCTTTGAAGCATGGCATGAATTATTTAATACAGCTTTCCACGGTTTTCATAACCCCGTGCTATTCGGTGTGATTGTGTTTGGTCTTTCCGCTGTGATTTACAGCCCTGCAGCAACTGCAGTGGCATTATTACCTGCTGGCGTATTAATGGGATACCCGGCTGAAACGTTGATAGCATTACTTCCGGTAACGTGTGGATCGTTTATTATTCCAGGTGGAGCACAAATTGGATGCGTGGCGTTTGACAGGACTGGAACAACTCGCATTGGTAAGTATGTGGTAAATCACAGTTACATGTTACCTGGTCTGGTCACCGTTCTGGCGTCTACCCTTTTCTGCTTCCTCTTTGCCAAAATCATATAGTGCCGAAATATTATCCCTGCGACATCCCCTTCTGAATAAAACAGAGGGGATGCCAGTCATTCACGTCAACGTACAATCACTGTATCTCTCTTCGCCCAGAACTAAAGGACAACCTGCGCAATTAAATAAGCAAAGATTACCTGTGAGAGAACCATGACGAAACCAGGACGAATATAACTATGATTAACAACAAAGCGTCCAATTTTGGTCGTGCCCGTTCTGTCAAACGCCACGCAACCAATCTGATTTGCCCCTGGTATAATAAAATCACCGCAAGTACAGGCAAAAATAGCGATAAGATACGGAGCCGGAATACCCAAAGTGACGCCTAATGGCATAATTGCCGCTACCGTCGCAGCCGGACTCATGATCACCAGAGAAAACAAGAATACGACTACGCCAAACAGCATTGGCGCACCATTCACAAGACCGCCAAAAACATTGATCAGTTCTGCCTGGTAAGCATCAAAAAAGGTTGCAGTCATCCACGAAACACCAAGTATTGCTACAACCCCCATCAAACCAGCACGGAATACAGAACCGCTATTCAGCGTACTGCTCGGAACTTTACCCACAATCATGATAAATAAAGCGGCGGTCAGCATGATCATCTGAATGACCATTGGGGTTGATAGTCTTTTTCCATCCCATGAAGGAAGAAGTTCAGTAAAAGATCCGAGAATAAGGACTAGCACCACAGCAATGGCAAAGATAGCGACCCCTTTTCTTGCGCCTGGTGTAGCGACATACTCTTTTTTCTGCTCGTCGTGCATGAACTCATACTCACCTGCCGCAACACGCCGTTGAAATTCAGGATCGTCTTCCAGCTCTTTACCGCGCTTGTAGACTGAAAAGCTGGTAACAATTGCAGCCATAAAAAATGAAGGGAGAGCAATCGATAGTATTTGTCCAAGCGTGATCCCAGCATATTCATGCAGAATAGCCAGCATACCGGCCGTCGCCGCGCTCATAGGACTGGCAGCAACTGCCACACTGGCTGCAATTACCGTTGCGGATAACGCACGCTCCGGACGTACTTTTGCTTCAGCGGCAACTTCAGCAATCACAGGATACAAGGAGAACGCGACATAAGTCGTTCCACAAAATAGCGTAAATACGGAAGTTAATATTGGTGCAACAAAAGTTATCGCCTGTGGTTTCTTGCGAAGTAACTTTTCGGCGACTCTTACCAAATAATCTAATCCTCCGGCGGCCTGCAATATACTAACAGCACCAATAACACAAATAATAATTAACATTGCAGTTATGGATGGTGAAGAAGGTTTTAGTCCAAAGCCCAAAACTAATATTACAACCCCTAACCCCCCACCAGCGCCAAGCCCCATTCCGCCGTATCTTCCACCGATACCAATACAGGCTAGTACAATAAACAATTGTATAAAAAATAAAGCGTCCATTTCTTCACCTCAAAGAGACTCCCGGACATTGCATCCGGGAGGCATTGATTATTATATTCTGAATTATTTTAAATATGATTTGGCAATCTCAATCTGCTTTTTAACAGCATCAGGCCCGGTTCCACCATAAGACATTCTGGCTTTAATGCAGGCTTCCAGAGAAATACTCTCATAAATATCACTTTCGATTTTATTATCAAATGCGGAGAACTCTTCCATAGTGAGCTCTTCTAACATTTTCTTATGTTTAATACAATAATTCACCGCACTGCCAACGACATGGTGAGCCTCCCTGAAAGGAATACCTTTACGGACCAGGTAATCGGCCATATCTGTTGCATTCGAGAACCCCCGGGCTGCTGCAGCACGAGTATTTTCGGCAAGAATAACCATTTTATCGAGCATAGGAGCCATAATTTTTAGGCTAGTCTGTAGTGTATCCATAGAATCATAGACCTGCTCTTTATCCTCGCTCATGTCCGTATTATACGCGAGCGGTATCCCTTTCATAATGGTCAGCATGGCCATCAGATTTCCGTACATACGGCCACCTTTCCCGCGCATTTTTTCAGCCACATCAGGGTTCTTTTTCTGCGGCATGATGCTGGAACCAGTACAGAAATCATCAGAAAGTTCAATAAACTTAAAGTCCTGGCTAGAGAATAAAACCAGCTCCTCTGAAAGGCGAGTAAGATGCATAAAGCACATCGCTGCTGCAGCGGTGAATTCGACCATATGGTCGCGATCGCTGACGGAATCAATGCTGTTCTCAGTCGGTTTATCAAAACCAAGCTCATGGGCCGTAAAGTCACGATCAATAGGGAAAGTCGTACCGGCAAGAGCCGCTGCGCCTAAGGGACACTCACCCATACGCTGATAGAGATCTTCAAATCGATTCCAGTCACGACGTAGCATCCAGTAATATGCCATAATCCAGTGAGATAAAAGAATGGGCTGACCAGTTTGTAAATGGGTATAGCCCGGCATTATCGCATTAATATTATTTTCGGCTTTGTTAATTATTATTTTTTGTAGGTTAGTAATATCCTGTTGAATTTCACGAATGGTTGCTCGCATATGCATTTTAGAATCAACGGTAGTCTGGTCATTACGACTCCGCCCCGTATGGAGTTTTCCACCAACGGGTCCGATAATTTCAGTCATCCGCCTTTCAATAGCCATATGAATATCTTCATCAACAGTATCGAAAATGAATTGACCGTCGTCAATCTCCTTATTTACCTGTTTTAATCCGCCAATAATTGCATTGGCTTCATCCTGCGTGATTATTCCCTGACGCCCCAACATCGTGGCATGAGCTATGCTCCCCTGAATATCAAAGGGACACAAGCGTTGTTCCAACATAATAGTTGCATTATAGGATTCAACTAATTTATTTGTTGGCATATCAAAACGCCCGCCCCATAACTTTGTAGACATAAAGCCTCCTGCTTAATTGTTACAGAATAGTCAAATTGCTAGATAATCGGTTTTAATTCAGTTTCAGATTACAAAATTTGGCCTTTAATTGTCAACAAATAGACTTATTAAATCGACTTATAATGAAATTAATTGCATTTATTAAATCATTCTGTTTGCTAATCTTTTAAGCTAAATAAAGAGATCTTCATCACATTTAAAACACCATTTTAAGAGAAATACATTCAGCATATTTAGATGTGTAAAAATACAATCTGCTAAACAGAAGAAAACAGCGACAATTACTTGATAAAAATCAAGAAATATCCATCAGTACAGTGAATGATTTGATATCCCATATACAAATGCAAACTCCGGGCTTGACCTTCCCCTTGATGGAAGGTTTAACCTTTATAACAGTTAGTCAATACGATTACTCAGGTCAATAACTATCTGACCATTTTAAAGGAGTTTTGTTATGTCTCACACCATCGACCTGACCCTGGACGGCCTGTCCTGTGGTCACTGCGTCAAACGCGTAAAAGAGAGTCTTGAGCAGCGCCCGGACGTGGAACAGGCGGACGTCACCGTGACTGAAGCGCACGTCACCGGTAGCGCCAGCGCCGAAGCCTTGATCGAAACCATCAAACAAGCTGGCTATGGTGCGGAGTTAAGCCACCCAAAGGCTAAACCGCTGGCGGAGTCATCAACCCCGTCGGAAGCGCTGGCAGCGGTCCCTCCTGAGCTTCCGGCAGCAACGGTCGATGATGACAGCCAACAACTGCTGTTGAGCGGCATGAGCTGCGCCAGCTGTGTTTCCCGGGTACAAAATGCGTTGCAAAACGTACCGGGCGTCACGCAGGCACGGGTAAACCTGGCGGAACGCACTGCGCTGGTCATGGGCAGCGCGTCCGCCGCAGATTTAGTGCAGGCGGTGGAAAAAGCTGGCTACGGCGCAGAAGCCATTGAAGATGACGCGAAACGCCGTGAACGTCAGCAGGAGACCGCCGTCGCCACCATGAAGCGCTTTCGCTGGCAGGCGATTGTCGCGCTGCTGGTCGGCGTACCGGTGATGGTCTGGGGGATGATCGGCGACAACATGATGGTCACCGCCGATAACCGCAGCCTGTGGCTCGCAATTGGTCTCGCCACCCTCGCCGTGATGGTCTTTGCGGGCGGCCATTTCTATCGCAGCGCGCGGAAGAGCCTGATGAACGGCGCCGCCACGATGGATACACTGGTCGCCCTCGGTACCGGGGTGGCCTGGCTCTATTCAATGAGCGTCAACCTGTGGCCGCAGTGGTTCCCGATGGAAGCGCGCCATCTCTATTATGAAGCGAGCGCCATGATCATCGGTCTGATTAACCTCGGACACATGCTGGAAGCGCGCGCCCGTCAGCGCTCTTCGAAGGCGCTGGAAAAACTTCTCGATTTAACGCCGCCGACAGCGCGCGTCGTCACCGAAGAGGGTGAAAAAAGCGTACCACTGGCCGACGTTCAGGCCGGTATGTTACTGCGACTGACCACCGGCGATCGGGTGCCGGTAGACGGTGAAATCACCCAGGGCGAAGCCTGGCTGGATGAAGCAATGCTCACCGGTGAACCGATCCCGCAACAAAAAGGCGAAGGCGACAACGTGCATGCCGGAACGGTCGTTCAGGACGGCAGTGTGTTGTTCCGCGCCAGCGCGGTCGGCAGTCACACCACCCTGTCGCGGATTATCCGCATGGTACGCCAGGCGCAGAGCAGCAAACCGGAAATCGGTCAGTTGGCCGATAAAATTTCTGCCGTCTTTGTGCCCGTCGTGGTGGTGATTGCGCTGGTCAGCGCCGCTATCTGGTATTTCTTTGGCCCGGCACCGCAAATTGTCTACACGCTGGTGATTGCCACGACGGTGCTGATCATCGCCTGTCCGTGTGCGCTGGGGCTGGCAACGCCGATGTCGATTATTTCCGGTGTGGGCCGCGCCGCCGAATTTGGCGTGCTGGTCCGGGATGCCGATGCCTTACAACGCGCCAGTACGCTGGATACGGTGGTCTTTGATAAAACCGGCACGCTGACCGAAGGGAAACCGCAGGTGGTGGCAATCAAAACCTTTGGCACAACAGATGAAGCCCAGGCGCTGCGCCTGGCGGCAGCCCTTGAACAAGGCTCAAGCCACCCGCTGGCCCGCGCCATTCTGGAAAAAGCCGCAGAGGCAACGCTGCCGCAGGTGAATGGTTTTCGGACACTGCGCGGTTTAGGCGTGAGTGGTGAAGCGGAGGGGCATACCCTGCTGCTGGGCAACCAGGCGCTGTTAAATGAACAGCAGGTGGATACCACTGAAATGGACGCGGAGATTTCAGCCCGTGCGTCACAGGGTTCAACCCCGGTACTGCTGGCGATTGACGGCAAAGCGGCGGCATTACTGGCGGTACGTGACCCTCTGCGCAGCGACAGCGTGGCGGCGCTCCAGCGTTTGCATCGTGCGGGCTACCGTCTGGTGATGTTAACCGGTGATAACCCCACAACCGCCAACGCGATTGCCAAAGAGGCGGGCATTGATGAGGTGATTGCGGGCGTCTTACCGGACGGCAAAGCCGATGCAATCAAGCGCCTGCAAAGTCAGGGGCGTCAGGTCGCCATGGTGGGCGATGGTATCAACGATGCACCGGCGCTGGCGCAGGCCGATGTGGGTATTGCGATGGGCGGCGGCAGCGATGTGGCCATTGAAACCGCAGCCATCACGTTGATGCGCCATAGTCTGATGGGGGTGGCGGATGCGCTTGCCATCTCACGCGCCACGCTGCGTAACATGAAGCAGAACCTGCTGGGGGCATTTATCTATAACAGTATCGGTATCCCGGTGGCCGCCGGTATTTTGTGGCCACTCACCGGTACATTGCTCAACCCGGTCGTCGCCGGTGCGGCAATGGCGCTCTCTTCGATTACCGTAGTGAGCAATGCCAACCGTCTGTTACGGTTTAAACCGAAAGAGTAAATCTTTGCCGGATGGCGACGCCAAAGCATCGCCATCCGGCAATTCACGCATTGCACCTTCCCGGACCACGCGCTAGCATGGAGTTCTACTAAGGGAGGTCGTATGGATCTGATGTACTGGGTAAAATCGTTCTGGCGCGCATTGCGCGGTAACCATTATACCTGGCCTGCCATCGACGTTGTCTTGCCCGGTAATCGTCATTTTCATCTGGTCGGCAGTATCCATATGGGCAGTCGCGATATGGCTCCCCTCCCCGCTAAATTACTGAAAAAGCTCAGACAGGCCGATGCGTTGATCGTCGAAGCCGATGTCTCCGGCGACGATACCCCGTTTGTGAATCTCCCCACGTTTGCCGCGCTGGAAGAACGTATCAGCGAAGAGCAGTTGCGTCATCTGCATAAAGTCACCGATGAACTGGGGATCTCTGCGTCTCTTTTCTCAACCCAGCCGCTGTGGCAAATCGCCATGGTCTTACAGGCCACTCAGGCGCAACAGCTGGGATTGCGCGCTGAATATGGTATTGATTACCAATTGCTGCAGGCGGCGAAGCAGGCACAAAAATCCATTATTGAGCTGGAAGGGGCGTCCAGCCAGATAGCGCTTCTGTGCCAGCTGCCCGATAACGGTCTGGCGTTGCTGAACGATACGCTGGCGCACTGGCATACCAACGCCAGGTTGCTGCAGCAGATGATGAGCTGGTGGCTGAAAACACCGCCGCAAAATAACGATCTCACACTGCCGAATACCTTCAGTCAGTCGTTATATGATGTGCTTATGCATCAGCGTAATATCGCCTGGCGGGATCAACTCTACGCCATGCCACCCGGCCAGTATGTCGTCGCGGTGGGGGCGCTGCATCTTTATGGAGAAGGAAATTTACCGGAACTGATGCGCTAAAAAAAATGGCCAATATCTCTATTGGCCCGTCAAAGAGGAATTTCATCTTTATTATTATGCCGGACTCAGGTCCGGATCTTCCGATTGTCGCTCAAAGTTGCTGCAACTGCCAATACCTATTGCGCAAGATTGTACTATTTTTTCGTCCACCTTCGGACGTATTCTGATGGCATATCACGTTTGTAGTAAGAAGGAACGTTATGACTCCCGCAGTTAAGTTACTCGAAAAGAACAAGATCCCGTTTAACATCCATACCTACGATCACGATCCGCATGAAACAAATTTTGGTGACGAGGTGGTGCGTAAATTAGGATTAAATGCCGATCAGGTTTACAAAACACTGTTGGTTGCCGTGAATGGCGACATGAAACAGCTGGCCGTTGCCGTCACACCGGTGGCCGGACAGTTGGATCTGAAAAAGGTCGCCAAAGCGCTGGGTGCCAAAAAGGTCGATATGGCTGACCCGATGGTGGCGCAACGTACAACAGGATATCTGGTGGGCGGCATTAGTCCACTGGGGCAAAAAAAACGGCTGCCGACGCTGATTGACGCCCCCGCCCAGACGTTCGCCACTATTTATGTTTCAGGCGGCAAACGCGGGCTGGATATTGAACTCGCGGCAGGCGATCTGGCGAAAATCCTTGATGCGAAATTTGCGGATATTGCCCGCCGGGACTAATAAACGAAACGCCCCTCCCGAAAAATACCTGCAGCCGAAAGAGCAATTTCAGTCAGGACACTAACATGCCTCTCAGGCAAAGTGAGTATCCAGAGGGAGGGGAAAATGAGTAACAAAAAAACGGATCTTTACGCCAGACGCTTCGCTCAAGTGTTCGCATTTATCGAACAGCATCTGGATAGCCCTTTGACGGTTGAGCAACTCAGTGAAGTCGCCTGCTTTTCACGGTTTCACTTTCACCGCCAGTTTAGCCTGTATTGCGGCATCAGCATCAGCCGCTACGTCATGCTGATGCGTCTGAAAAGAGCATCACTCCGGTTAATCAATAAATCGCAGGATAAGGTGATTGATATTGCTTTAGACGCCGGTTTTGAAAACCCGGAATCATTTTCCCGCGCCTTCAAAAACACTTTCGGCCTGACCCCAAGCCGCTTTCGCAAGGAACCGGTGTGGATTGACTGGCAGATGCATTTCCAGTTTCCCGTACGGGAAATTCAGCAGAGGATGGAAAAGATGGACGTGAAAATCATTACAGTGGAACCGATAAAGGTGGCCGTGCTGGAACATGTCGGCGATCCGTTACGGATAAATAAGACCGTAGAATCATTTATTGAATGGCGCATCGCGTCCGGGCTGTCAGATTACACAATCCAGGGAACATATGGCGTACCCTATAGTGACCCGCTGACCACGCCAGGCGAAGATTTTCGCTTCGATGTGTGCGGTGAACTGAGTAAAGCTAACGACCATGTTCCGGCTAACCCGCAAGGCGTTATTTGCAAAACTCTGCCCGGCGGACGCTGCGCGGTGGTAAGGCATGTCGGAGCCTATGACCGAATCAGCGACAGCGTTTATTATTTATATCGCCAGTGGCTGCCGCAAAGCGGTGAGGAATTGCGTGATTTTCCGGTCTATTTCCGTTATTTGCAGCTCGACCAGCAGTTGCCGGAACATGAATTGCAGACAGATGTCTTATTGCCATTGAAATAAGCAAAATGCCCGGTAGCGGCTAAATTCGTGGATATTGCGCGCCGGGACTAATTTTTTGCCGGATGGCGACGCAAGCGTCTTATCCGGCCTACAGATTCATACCCGCACCGTGGTTGTTTTTTGCTGAATGGCAGCTTACACGCAGTGCCCCCCGTAGGCCGGATAAGCGCAAGCGCCATCCGGCACAACGGCCATTATTGCCAGCTCACTTCCCCTGTCGGTTCGTAAGTACTCGCATCCAGCGGTGAGTTCTGCTCAATGTACTGTTTGAGCACTTCCGCATCGATAAATCCGGTATTCACATAACCGGGTTTATTATCAATTCGCGGATAACCGTCACCGCCCGTGGCGTTAAAACTCAGCGTCGCCATTCGGTAGGTTTTCGCCGGGTCAACGGGTTCATCCTTGATTTTTAAATCATTGAGCTTGCCGTCCTTCGCCACAAAACTGACGTTGGCGAACTGAGGATAAGCGCCAGAGTCCGGCTTCATTTGCGCCACGGCGGTCAGATAATCAATCACCTCTTTCCCGCTCATGTCGGCATACACCACGATGTTGCCGAACGGTTGTACCTTCAGCACGCTTTTATAGGTGATATTGCCGCCTTCAATGGAATCACGAATACCGCCACCGCTCATCACGCCAAAGTCAGCGCTGGTGCGCGCCATCTGCGCCGCGAGCAGAAGATGTCCCATGTTGGTCTGTACAAAACGGACTTTACTGCGATCGCCTTCAAGACGGCTATTCACACTGCCAATTTTCACATCCAGCTGCGCTTTGCCTTTATTCTGGAACGGCGTCAGCAAAGAGAGCATCTGTTGGTTCTCGACGATTTCCGGTGTGTAAAGTACGTGCTCACTTTTCCCGTTATCCCAGGTCACTTTCTTCTTCAGGTTTACGGGAATGAGCTGATAGCCCACCATTTTCATCTCGCCATTACGGAACTCAAAATCGGCCCGCCCGACGTATTTCCCCCACTCATGCGCCTGCACAATCCAGATGCCATTCTGTTTGTCCGGCGCGCAGGGCGTACCCGGCACATAATCAACCTGCTTTTTATTTTCCGCTGCCATACACACCGGATCTTGTGAGTGACCACCCACAATCATCGCCAGCGCCCCTGCCGGTAGGCTTCGCGCCATTTCGACATCGCCCGGCGCGTTCGACCCGTGATTCCCGTTGTCATAGTGCCCCATGTGTGTGGTGGCGATAATGACATCCGGCTTTTCGTTGATCTGCAATTCCTGAATCACCACGTTGGCTTCTTCAGCGGGTTTGCGGAACTCAATGTCGGTGAAAAACTCCGGGTTGCCAATTTTTGCCGTATCATCCGTGGTTAAACCGATAACGGCGATTTTCAGATCCTGTCGCTTAAAAATAGCCCAGGGTTTGAACAGGCGTTCACCGGTACTTTTCTGATAGATATTGGCAGAGAGAAAAGGAAACTTAGCCCACTTTTCCTGCTGGCGGAGGACGGTAAGCGGGTTATCAAATTCGTGGTTACCGACGGCCATCGCATCATAGCCAATCAGATTCATCCCCCGGAAATCAGGCTCCGCATCCTGCAGGTCGGACTCCGGAACGCCTGTGTTAATATCACCACCAGAGAGCAACAGCACGCTGCCGCCTTCCTCCGCCACCTCTTTACGAATGCCGTCCACCAGCGTTTTTTGTGCTGAAAGACCGTATTCGCCGTATTCGCTACGCCAGAAGTGACCATGATGATCGTTGGTGTGCAGAACCGTTATTTTATAGGTTTTATCTTTCTCATAAGCCTGCGCAGGCTGGCTCGCCAGTGCGAACGCGGCGAACACGGCCAGCGCCACACCCCGCTTCAAAAATTTCATGCTTCTCTCCCTGACCCAATATCAACCGCTGAAATTACAATGATATGAAATAATAGCCGAAAATGTTTTCAGAATTGAGACTTCCTTCAAACACCATCCACAGGTATGTTAGTCAGGTAATAATTACAACGCAGACTATCTCCAACATCGCAACCAAAACAACAGAAGTGACGTTCTATGGCAATGAGTGAACCAACCCAGCCGTTAACGAGCGCGTCTGCGCCCGTTGCTCAGGCACGCACATCGTTTGGCATTTTAGGCGCCATCAGCCTTTCCCACTTACTGAACGATATGATCCAGTCGCTGATCCTGGCGATTTACCCGCTATTGCAGTCCGAATTCTCGCTGACCTTTATGCAGATTGGGATGATCACCCTCACCTTCCAGCTAACCTCATCGCTCTTCCAGCCGGTGGTCGGTTACTGGACGGACAAATATCCCATGCCGTGGTCGCTGCCGATTGGAATGTGTTTCACGCTGAGCGGCCTGGTATTACTGGCAATGGCCGGTAGTTTTGGCGAGGTACTGTTAGCAGCGGCGCTGGTCGGCACGGGTTCATCGGTGTTTCATCCGGAATCCTCCCGTGTGGCGCGCATGGCGTCTGGCGGGCGTCACGGCCTCGCGCAGTCGATCTTCCAAGTGGGTGGTAATTTTGGCAGCTCGCTTGGCCCCTTGCTGGCTGCGATTATCATCGCGCCTTATGGCAAAGGTAATGTGGCCTGGTTTGTGCTGGCCGCACTGCTGGCGATTGTGGTGCTGGCGCAAATAAGCCGCTGGTACGCCGCGCAGCACCGGATGAGTAAAGGTAAACCTAAAGCGGTGATTATCAATCCGCTCCCACGCAACAAAGTGGTGCTCGCCGTTGGCATCCTGTTAATCCTGATATTCTCCAAATACTTCTATATGGCGAGCATCAGCAGCTATTACACCTTTTATCTGATGCAAAAATTCGGATTATCGGTACAAAACGCACAAATACATCTGTTTGCCTTCCTGTTTGCCGTTGCCGCAGGCACGGTAATTGGCGGGCCTTTGGGTGATAAGATCGGCAGAAAATATGTTATTTGGGGCTCTATTCTGGGGGGTGCGCCTTTTACCCTCTTTTTACCCTATGCAACCCTCTACTGGACGGGCATTTTAACCGTGATCATTGGTTTTATCCTCGCCTCTGCGTTTTCTGCCATCCTGGTCTATGCTCAGGAGCTGCTTCCGGGGCGTATCGGCATGGTTTCTGGTCTGTTTTTCGGTTTTGCCTTTGGCATGGGCGGCCTTGGCGCGGCGGTGTTAGGGCTGGTTGCCGACCATACCAGTATCGATTTGGTCTACAAAATCTGTGCTTTCCTGCCACTTCTGGGGATACTGACCATATTCTTACCTGATAACCGACATAAAGCCTGATTTTCCTGCGGCCAAAGCTAAACTTTGGCCGCACTCACTTCCAGTCACTGTAAGCCTTTGCTGCTCATAAGCTCCCTTCGTTTTCCGATCCGTGCGTTTTTCTGCTTAAATTCCATTTTTCATCAAATTTCAACAATTATTCATAAACATAAACATCGAAATTGTCATAAACTATTACCTGGAATTTTGGTTTCCAGACCAAAAATGGATCAACACAACCCAGAAAGGAGACGGAATGCATCACGCCACACCGCTTATCACCACCATTGTAGGTGGCCTTGTGCTCGCTTTTATATTCGGCATGCTTGCCAATAAACTGCGTATTTCTCCTCTGGTGGGATATCTGTTAGCGGGCGTTCTGGCCGGTCCTTTTACTCCTGGTTTTGTGGCTGATACTAAACTTGCGCCTGAACTGGCGGAACTTGGCGTTATCCTGCTGATGTTCGGCGTGGGGTTGCACTTCTCTCTGAAGGATTTGATGGCGGTAAAGGCCATCGCCATTCCCGGTGCGATCGCCCAGATAGCCGTGGCGACGTTACTGGGTATGGCGCTTTCCGCTGTGCTGGGCTGGTCGCCGATGACCGGTATCGTCTTTGGGTTATGTCTTTCCACCGCCAGTACCGTGGTACTGTTGCGGGCGCTTGAAGAGCGACAGCTTATCGACAGTCAGCGTGGGCAAATCGCCATTGGCTGGCTGATTGTTGAAGATCTGGTGATGGTGCTGACGCTGGTTCTGCTGCCCGCCGTTGCCGGTATGATGGAAAAGGACAACGTCGGTTTTGCGTCACTGGCAATCGACATGGGCATTACCATCGGTAAAGTGGTCGCGTTTATCGCGATTATGATGCTGGTCGGGCGTCGTCTGGTGCCGTGGATCATGGCGCGTAGCGCAGCAACCGGCTCAAGGGAGTTGTTTACCCTCTCCGTGCTGGCGCTGGCGCTGGGGATCGCGTTTGGCGCGGTCGAACTGTTTGACGTCTCCTTTGCGCTGGGGGCTTTCTTCGCCGGGATGGTGCTGAACGAGTCAGAACTGAGCCACCGAGCGGCGCATGACACGTTGCCGCTGCGTGATGCGTTTGCCGTACTGTTCTTTGTTTCCGTCGGCATGCTGTTTGATCCACTGATCCTGATTCAGCAACCACTGGCTGTTCTGGCGACGCTGGCGATCATTATTTTCGGTAAATCCGTCGCCGCCTTTTTCCTCGTGCGCCTGTTTGGCCACTCGCAGCGTACCGCATTAACCATCGCCACCAGCCTGGCGCAAATCGGTGAGTTTGCGTTTATTCTGGCAGGGCTGGGGATGGCGCTGAATCTGCTGCCGCAAGCCGGGCAGAATCTTGTTCTGGCGGGGGCGATCCTCTCTATTATGCTCAATCCGGTGCTGTTTGCGCTGCTGGAAAAATATCTCGCAAAAACCGAAACCCTCGAAGAGCAAACGCTGGAAGAAGCCATCGAAGAAGAGAAGCAGATCCCGGTGGATATCTGTAACCACGCGCTGCTGGTCGGCTTTGGCCGCGTCGGTAGCCTGCTGGGCGAGAAGTTAATGGCGGCCGGTATTCCGCTGGTGGTCATCGAAACCTCGCGTACTCGTGTTGATGAGCTGCGTGAACGCGGGATCCGCGCCGTGTTAGGTAACGCCGCCAATGAAGAGATCATGAATCTGGCGCATCTGGACTGCGCCCGCTGGCTGCTTCTGACCATTCCAAACGGTTATGAAGCCGGTGAGATTGTCGCGTCCGCGCGCGAAAAATGTCCGGATATCGAAATTATCGCCCGCGCGCATTATGACGATGAAGTGGAATACATTACCGAACGGGGTGCGAATCAGGTGGTCATGGGCGAGCGTGAAATCGCGCGCACCATGCTGGAACTGCTGGAAACGCCACCGGCGGGCGAAGTCGTGACGGGTTAATCCCGTGCCTGGCGCGGTTTGTAGGCCCGGTAAGCGTTAGCGCCACCGGGCAATATTGCCGGATGGCGGCGAAAACGCCTTATCCGGCCTACGTGACAGCATGTGGGTCAGATCTTAACGATCCCAGTACGACTCTTCGAGACTATCCTCACGCTCCGGCAGACCGCGCGTTAAGCGTGGCGAATGCTGGTTCAGTACCTGATAGCTCACGCGGTTGGCATATTTACACACCTGCGCCAACGACGAATAGGTCAGCCAGCTGAATTGGTGTTTGCTGGAGTTCGGCACGCTGGCGCGGTGATAACTGTTGGCAGTGATATCGTGCAACAACGCCGCCAGCGCGCCATCGCCTGCCCCGTTGGTGTTCATGATTTTTTCCGGTCCCCCCATGTACGGCGCAATATGCGAATAAATACGCAGTGGGGTAATGCAATCTTTGTGGCGCATCGCACGGCTAAACTCGTACTGGTTAAACTCGGCAATCGCGCCCGGCAGCAGCGGATGCTGCGTTTTGCGCTTGACGGAATCTTCCGTAAAACCGGCCATATACAGACCGACCGGACCGGCAGTGCAGAGCACCAAATCCACCCAATCCAACGCTTTATCGGATGCCAGCAGCGGATCGTTTTCCCCGGTCAGCGCCTGCGCTTCTTCTTCGTTCATCGCGAGGATAGAGACATTCTCTTTCAGGAACGCCTGCCACCACTGTGGATTGTCGGCAATGACAAACTTCGTTCCCAGGGTCAGCACCACCGGGACATTGTATTTTTTGGCGTATTCAATCGCCTTCATGGTGGCTTCCGGCATCGGCTCACCCGGTTTGCAGCGCACCAGATAAGAGGTCAGCACCAGCGCGGAGGCTCCGGCAATCACCGACTCCGGAATACTGTCCGCATGCAGTTGGTTCATGTATCCAGGGCTTATCGCAAAGGTGCGTTCGCCAGACTCGCCAATCAACGTAAAGCAACGGCCAATCGGCCCATCAACGCCCTGCAGATAGTTCAGGTCGGTACGGCTGGAGGTGTTGCACAAATAGCGATAGGCATAGCCGCCAATCTCGATATTGCTGCACATCACGCCAAGCAGAACGGAACGGTCATCGGCCAGCACCGAGTAGTTGTGCATGGTATTGCCGATGGTGCCGCCCGCAAATTGATGGGTAATCAGATCCTCGCGGACCAGTTCCTGATACAGCGCTTCCGCAACTTCATCTTCAATAACCAGCGAATGTCCGGCACTCAATCCATAACGTTGTACAAAGTCGTCATCGACTTTGGCTTCAATGTCCACCAGGGTCTGATCGATGCCCACGACCCATGACGCGCTGGTCTCGTTTTCGGGTTGAATTTGCTGCAGCAGCGGATCGCGCGCATTAACGGGGAAATAGTGTTTGGATTTGCGTTTACCGGGAAATTTCATGGTCGTTTTTTAAGGGTGGCTAACGGAGCGAAGAATGGTAGCACATTCCCTCCTTATCGCGCGACGTGAGGCAGAGTTTCAATATCGGGCGACGGGATCGCAGTTTATCGGGCGACAGTTTCTACAATGGGTTCCTTTCACAAGGAGCGTTTTATGAAACCGGAAAACAAAATCCCCGTCCTCGAGCGCATTTCAGCGGAAATGAACGTCGTGGCGAACTTTCAGCAAGAAAACCTGCCGCCCTGGCCCGTCAACGGCGATATCAACGCTCAACGCCAGCACTACACCCGCGAACGGCAGTTCTGGAACGCCGATGCGCCAGAAATGAACACCCAAGAGTGCACCGTTCCGACCCCGTTTGGGGCGATCGCCACGCGCCTTTACTTTCCACAGCCCGAGAGCAAAGCCACTCTGTTTTACCTGCACGGCGGTGGATTTATTCTTGGCAATCTGGACACCCACGACCGGATTATGCGGCTACTGGCGCGTTACACCCAGTGTACGGTCATTGGTATTGATTACACCCTGTCGCCGGAAGCCCGGTTCCCGCAGGCGATCGAAGAGACCGCCGCCGTCTGTCAGTTCTTCCATCAACAGGCGGACGCGTTCTCGCTCAACATGCAGAAAATCGGTTTTGCCGGAGATTCGGCAGGCGCCATGCTGTCGCTCGCCAGTGCGCTTTGGTTGCGCGACAGGCAAATTGTCTGCGGTGATGTAGTCGGAATTCTGCTCTGGTACGGACTGTATGGATTGCAGGATTCGGTCAGCCGCCGTTTGTTTGGCGGCCACTGGGATGGGTTAACCCGTCAGGATCTACAGAATTATGAACAGGCGTATCTGCGTGACGCAGACGATCGCGAGTCGCCGTACTACTGCCTGTTTAACAACGACCTGACGCGTGATGTGCCGCCCTGCTTTATTGCCGGAGCAGAGTTTGATCCCTTAATTGATGACAGCCGTCTGCTGCACCAGACGTTACAAGCGCATCAGCAGCCCTGCGAATACAAAATGTACCCCGGCACGCTCCACGCCTTCCTGCACTACTCACGGATGATGAAAGCCGCTGATGATGCTCTGCGCGATGGCGCACACTACTTCATGCAGCAACTGGATGATGCTCAGCGATAAGCCGCCGTCAGTTTCACCATCATTTCGATATGTTCTGGCGCATCGTTAAGCGCCGGAATATATTCATATTTTTTACCGCCCGCCTCGAGGAAGATCTCTTTATTCTGTACCGCAATTTCTTCCAGCGTCTCCAGACAGTCTGCCGAAAATCCCGGGCACATGACCTGAATATGTCCCACGCCCTTTTCAGCCAGCATTTTCAACGTCTCGTCGGTGTACGGCGTCAACCACGGTTCACGTCCAAAGCGAGACTGGAAAGTCATCATCACTTTTTCAGGCGCGACGCCGAGAGCAGAAACCAGTTCGCGGGTGGTGTCACGACAACGCTGAGGGTAGTCGTCACCTTCATCGGCGTAACGCTGGGGAATACCGTGATAAGAGAGCAGCAGTAAATCCGGCTCGCCATGCTGTGAAAAAGAGGCGCGCGCACTGTTTGCCAGAGCCTCGATATACGCGCTGTCGTCGGCGTAATCGCGAATCAAAGAGATCGCCGGAATACGCCGTTTCCCCGCCAGAATACGCGCCAGTTCGTCCCAGACCGCGGCGACCGTCGAGCAGGAGTATTGCGGGTAAAGCGGCAGGACCACAATGTTTTCCACATGATTGGCCAGCAGTTCGTCAACCGCGCTTTCCAGCGAGGGCGAACCGTAGCTCATCCCCAATGCGACAGGCGTGTCAGGAAGTCGTTCGGCCAGCGCCTGCTGTTGCCTGCGGCTGTAGACCATCAGCGGAGAGCCCTCTTCCAGCCAGACAGACTGGTAGAGTTTCGCCACGCGCGGTGCACGCAGCGGCAAAATCACACCACGCAGCAGCGGCCACCATAACAGCCGGGGGGTATCGACTACGCGTTTGTCGCTTAAAAATTGCTTGAGATAGCGTTTGACCGCTTCAGGCGTTGGGGCATCGGGAGTGCCAAGGTTAGCCAGTAGAATACCGGTTTTCGTCTGACGCATTACCGCCTCTTGTCCATTCATTTTGCGGAGAATTGTAGCGGAAAAGTGAGGAAGAAGAACTAATTGCTGTGAGAGGTATAAAAATTCACCCGGCGGGTGCCGGGTGAAGATATGGCGATTAACCGAGGATTTTTTCCAGGTCAGCACGCACGGAAGCCACGGCCTGAGTACCGTCAACTTTCGCGTATTGGGTGTTACCCGCTTCGGCTTCTTTCTGGTAGTAACCGATCAGCGGCGCGGTCATCTGATGGTATTCGACCAGACGCTTACGTACGGTTTCTTCCTGGTCGTCTTTACGCGTGGTCAGCTCGTCGCCGGTCACATCGTCTTTACCTTCCACTTTTGGCGGATTGAATTTGACGTGGTATACACGGCCAGATGCCGCATGAACACGACGACCCACGATGCGATCAACAATCAGCTCGTCCGGTACGGCAAATTCGAGAACATAATCGACCACGATGCCCGCATCTTTCATGGCGTCAGCCTGCGGAATCGTGCGAGGGAAACCGTCGAGCAGAAAACCGTTGCGGCAGTCTTCCTGAGCGATGCGTTCTTTCACCAGTGCAATAACCAGCTCATCGGTCACCAGTTTACCGGCGTCCATGATGTCTTTTGCTTGTTTGCCCAGCTCGGAACCCGACTTCACTGCGGCACGCAGCATATCACCGGTGGAGATTTGCGGAATACCATACTTCTCCATGATGAACTGAGCCTGAGTGCCTTTACCCGCGCCCGGAGCGCCAAGCAGAATGATACGCATTACGAAAATCCCCTTAAAGGTTGTCGATATTTTTTAAAAAGCGCTAAACGATACCACCATCACGCAATTGGCTCAAGAAAGGCGCCTTCCGCTGAAACGGTTAACAGTAGGATATCGTGAAATATTTTGAATCACGCCTTTTAAATCCTGCGGATATTCTGCTTGCGGAATCTGCCCCTACCCCCGACGCACCGCTTTTCCTCCCCCCTGATTCAGAACGTCCAGAGCCTTCGCCACGGTCGCGTCGTCCGGTACGGCAATCGTGCAAACCGGGATCTGCCCCAGCTCACGATGTTTCGCCATCCCTAAATTATGGTATGGCAATATTTCGGCATGCTGGATCGCGTCGTAACGGGCGGTGATCGCGCGGATCGCCGCAAGATGCTCGTCATTGAAGTTATACCCCGGAATGAGCGGGCAGCGCAGGACAACCTTTGCGCCAATCTCATTGAGCGTTTCCAGCGTCGTCTCCACCACACGTTTGGCGATCCCGGTATGCGATTTATGCGCACGCACATCGGTCACTTTATAATCGAGTAGAAAAAGATCCACCCACGGCGCTATCTCGCGATAGCGCTCAGGGCGCGATGCGCCGTTGGTTTCAATACAGACGTGCAAACCCGCGGCTTTCGCCGCTTTTGCAAGGGCTAACGCAAAGGGGAACTGGAACATCGCCTCTCCCCCGGATAACGTTATTCCGCCCCCCGTTTTCTCAAAGTAGGGCTTATCCTTGATGACCTCGGCGATGATATCGTCAACATCCCGGGTCTGACCGTAGATTTTAAGCGCTTGCGCCGGGCACGCCTCAACGCAGCGTCCGCACGCCTGACAGGCAGAGTAGTCAATCTCATGCCGCCCTTGTGCAAACTGGTGGCAACCGTGCGGGCAAACCTCAGCACATCGCTGACATTGCAGGCACTTATGCTCCATAAACGCCAGTTGCTTTTCCGCTCTCAGCGATTCTGGGTTGTGGCACCAGACGCAGCGCATCTGGCAGCCTTTCAGAAATACCGTGGTGCGGATCCCTGGCCCATCGTGGAGAGAAAATTTCTGAATATCAAAAATCGTGCCCGTCTCGCTCATCGCGCACCTCAGTCGTTCAGCGTACGGTTGAGGATTTCCTGCTGAACATCTCTGTCCAGATTGACGAAGCGCGCGCTGAACCCGCCGACTCGCACAATCAGATTGGGGTATTTTTCCGGGTGCTGATACGCCGCCTCCAGTTCGCCCTTGCCCACCACACTGACCATCAGTTGCGGCCCGCCCCGCTCAAAATACGAGTGCATTAACGCCTCAACCAGCGGGCGACGGGTGTTGAACAACCCTTTACTGAATTTGATGTTTTGTACCGAACCGGCGTGATATTTCGCGTCCAGTTTCAACAACGAGTTAAGCATCGCCGTCGGGCCATTTTTATCCGCGCCGCTTTGTGGGTTGTTGGCATTGCTCATATAAATGCCTTTGTGTCGCCCATCCGCTGACGCGCTGGTGGCACGCCCCCATTCGGTATTCACCTGGTTGTTGATAATAACCACCAGATAGCTGTCCAGCCCAACCCGCTTCGCCGCGTCACGCACGCCGTTGCAGACATAGCGATGCTGCATTACCGCAAGGTCATCGGCAGCGTCGTCATCATTACCGAACTTCGTCGCGGCAATCAGCGCGCGCTTCAGGTCGTCGTACCCCTGGAAATCCGCTTGCAGCGCCGCAATCAGCGTCATGTAGCTGTAGCGTTGCTCGGTAAAAATGACCTGTTTGATCGCGGTCAGGGAATCCGCTGCATTGGTGTTTCCGTAGGTTTCGTTAGTCCCCCCCAGGTAACGCGCGCCGCCATCAAGAAGGGCTTTACCGCGCGCCACGCAGTCTGCCGTCAGCAGTGAGGTGAATAAAAATCCGACTTGCTCATTCATCACCTGATAAGACAACGCCTGGGCGCGCGCCGTGGTGTCAATGTAGTAATCCAGTAAGCGCTGGTAGTTACTGAGCACATCCTCAAAGCAGGTTATCTGTGCTGGCTGAATTAATGCAACACCACCGCTTTTCTCTTTGCCATCCCAAAAATCAATGCCGCCGCTGAGCGAAATATTGAGAATTTTAAGTAAGTTCATGCAGGTATTCGGCGTGCCGACGCTTCTTCCGGCCAGCACGAACTCGCCGCAGCCAAAGGGGACGTACTGCTCAGCTTCCACTTCCGGCACCTGCATAGCATTCATCACTGCCGGAATATTCACGTCATCGTTATACAGAATGGGATAGGTCAAACCGGTGCCAATTACCGCCAGCGCCTGTTGCCAGATAGCACTATCCATCCCCTCATAGATACGCAATGTAAATTGCGGTTCCGTATCGCCATTTTCTTCGACGGCCTGAATCGCCAGGCGGCAATAGACATCGGCATTTTTCGGGTTGCGTCGCCCTTTCCCGCCGACAACAACGCGGCCGTTCACCGTGGTTTTACGCGCTTCAATCAGACGATAGTGGGAGCGAATACAGTCAATGGCCTGCCGTTCGGTCAGTCTTCCGGCCTGAAGATCCGCCACCAGCAGATCCCCAAGATAGTCATCCATGCGCCCATAGTTCACCACGCCCGCACACAGGCTATACAGCCAGCTCAACTCAATCCCCTGAATAAAGGTGGCCGGTTTATCATTGCGGATGGCAGCCAGTTCACTCATTAACAGCACCAGATGCTGGCAGCGATCGGTATCCGTGCAATTCACCATTTCGTCTGCGGCAAGCTGAATGTGTCGGTCAATCACCTGCTGCAAAATGCCCAGCACATCGCGGAAGGCGTGATACAACTGAACCGCCGTCTCATCCTTCACGCTTTCAGCCAGTTTCTGCTGTTGGTCAATGCGCAAAAGCAGCCCGCCGATCCCCAGATCCATCAGCTGCGGATAATCCAGATACATCCCGCTTAAGCGCGCGGTGGCGATCGCCGGAAAGTTAACATCGACAAACTTGCCCAACGTGTCGTCGGTGAGCGCCTGGCGGAAATAGACCGTACGGGTGTCATGCTCGCGCCAGAAGTGCTCAAGCGCATCGACTCTCTCCCGCTGGGCTTCTGTTTCCAGCGTTTCACGCAGCTGGCTTAACTTCGCAAAATGGCAGTAGTGGCCAACGCCGCCCACCGAGGTGACGCAACCAAAGCCAATCGGTAGCGCATCGACACGTCCGAGAATAAGATCGTCGGCAAAAGGACGGCGGAACAGCGTGGGATAGAGTTCCTGCAGGCAGCGAACTTCGCGTGCAAAGCGCTCCGGCGTTGACTGAAATGCCCGGGTGTAGGCTTCCATGATCGCGAGTTGCTCTTCCGGGCTTTTTTCACACGGGATCTTTTTATTCACGTCGACTTGTTCGGCGATAATCGGTTGTTTGCTCACTGTCCTGCCTCCATAAAAATCGTCCCTCTATTAACTTGTAATTACAAATAACCGTCTTTGACCTAAATCAAGAATCCTGAAATGAACAAATCATCACCAGGTGTATTGTGTGAAATCGCCAGCAAATCCAAATAAACGGCGTCATACGTGGCTCAAGTCATGATCAATATCAAGATCCCCTACAGGGTAAACTTTTAGCCTCTGCGAAAGTTGTAAATACAAATAATCGTGAGAGTCTACTGTGAAGATAAACGACCTTATTCATCCGGCGTTGATTTGTCTGGATCTCAAATCAAGCCAAAAAGAGGCAGCGCTGACTGAACTCGCAGACCTTTTATTCAGCGAGAATAAAATTCGCCACACAGGGGAATTTATCCAGGAGATATGGGCAAGAGAAGAGACGGGAAATACCGGATTTGAAGGCGGTGTTGCACTTCCGCACGCCCGTAGCAGCTGTGTTTTATCGCCTGCCGTCGCGATTGGCATCAGTCGCCAGGGTATTGATTATGGCGCTGAAGATGGGCAACCCACCCACCTGATCCTGATGATCGCCTCGGCGGAACAGGCCAGTGAAGCCCACATAGAGGTTCTGGCGCAGATCTCTTCCCGACTGGTGGAAGATGACAGCGTCAGCCAGATCCTCGCCTGTCAGGATGCTCAGGCGGTCACGGATTATTTCTGCCAGTCCAGTGAAGCGTCTACCGAAACGATAAGCACCGCCGCCTCACGCGGACTGATCATCGGCGTGACGGGTTGCCCGGTGGGGATTGCACACACCTACCTGGCCGCAGAGATGCTGGAAAAAGCGGCCGCTGAAATGGGCTATGAGGCCATTGTCGAAACCAACGGCTCCATTGGCGTAAAAAATGCGCCGACCGGGGACGATATCGCCCGGGCTGACGCCATAATTGTCGCCTGTGATAAGCAGGTCGATCTGGATCGCTTTAACGGTAAGAAAGTGGTCATCACAGGCGTCAAAGCCGCCATCAAAGATGCGCAAGGGTTAATTAACCAGGCGTTGGCGGCACAACCTTACCAGGCAAAAGGCACAGCCAAAACGCAGGCATCGACCACATCGGTACGTAGCCAGTTATACAAATCGCTGATGAACGGTGTCTCGTACATGATCCCGTTTGTCGTGACCGGCGGGCTGATGATCGCCCTGGCGCTGGCGCTGGGCGGTGTGCCGACGCCGTCAGGACTGGCTATCCCGGAGGGCAGTTTATGGAACCAGGTGCTGAACGTCGGCGTCGTCGGGTTCACTCTAATGATCCCAGTCCTCGCCGGGTATATCGCTTACGCGATTGGTGAACGGCCAGCGCTCGCGCCAGGACTTATCGGCGGCTGGATTGCCAATACCGGTTCGTTTTACGGCGCCAGCGCAGGATGTGGGTTTATCGGTGCGATCATTGCCGGGCTGCTGGTGGGCTATTTCATCCGCTGGTTGACCCATCTTTCCTGGCACAAAATGTTGCTACCGCTGGTGCCGATCATGATCGCTCCTATTGCGGGCACCGCGTTTATCGCCGCGTTATTTATCTTTGTCATCGGCGCGCCGGTCGCCGACTTGATGGCCTTCCTTAACCATATGCTGACCAACCTTTCCACCGGCAATATCATTCTGATTGGCCTGGTGATGGGACTGATGCAGGGCTTTGACATGGGCGGTCCCTTTGGCAAAGTGGTCTTTATGTTCAGCGTGGGTCTTATCGCCCAGGGGCAAACGCAGTTTATGGGCGCACAGGCGGCAGCCATCCCGGTTGCTCCGCTGGGCATGGCGTTGGCGGCCTTTATCGGCAGGCGTTTCAGTTTGTTTGACGAGGAAGAGTACGAAAACGGTAAGGCCGCAGCAGCGATGGGGCTGGTCGGGATTTCGGAAGGCGCGATTCCCTTTGCCGCCCGCGATCCGCTGTCGGTGATCCCGGCTAACATGATTGGCTCTGCGGTGGCATGCATACTGGGCTTTGTTTTCAGCCTGCACTGCAATGTCGCGCATGGCGGCCCGATCATTGTGCTGCTGGGCGGTTTTGATCAGCCGTTAATGGCGCTCATCGCAATGGGCAGCGGCATTATCACCACTGCTGCAATTGCTATTGCGCTCAAACGACTTAGAATGACGAAAAAGCAGCAATTTCTCGTTCAACCGCAAGCCTAACAAAGGGCGCGTCGTAAGACGCGCCACAACGGACGCCATGAAGTATCTTGATATCTATCTGTTGTTAAGAGAGAAAATCCTTAAAGGTGAATACGCTGCCGGTGAGCCGGTAGAAGGTGAACATGCCCTTGCAGAGCGCTACGGCGTCAGCCGCCCCACCATTCAGAAAGCCGTTGCGCGCCTGAAAAGGGAATCGTTCGTCCATACCCGACAAGGTTCAGGGATCTTCGTTAATCCACCCGAGTTTTACCAGGACAACAATGTCATTACGCTGTCGGAACGTATTCACCGGGATCAAACGCTGGATAACGTGGTGCTCAGTTATGATATTCAGTCGACCTTTACTGAGGTAGCAGCGCAGTTCGACTTACCGCCAGAGACCGCGTTGATTCACTATCGTCGAATGCGGATCATCAACCAACAGCCCGCTATCATTGAAGAAACCTGGATGCCGCAGGCGTTATTCCCGGCGTTTACTCAGGAAAACTGCCGCCAGTCAGTGCTTCACTACATTGAGCAAACCTGTGGTTACGCCATCAGTCACGACGTCAAAATATGGTCGGGAAAAATACTCAATGCGGATGAAGCCTGGCTTTTGCGGTTACCGGAAGGGCAAGTGAGTCTCTGCATCACCCACAAGGTCTATTTACAAAGCGGTGAACTGGCGCAGTACACGCAGGAAACGTTGGCGACAAATAGCGTGACGACGGTGTCGATGCGCTAAAACGAAAAAAGGGCAACCTGCGTTGCCCTTTTGTGGTGATGCTCAGTGTCTTGTAAAAATTACGACACCAGCAGCTGATTCATACGGCGGATGAACTGGTTAGGATCTTCCAGCGTGCCACGTTCGGCGAACAGCGCCTGATCCAGCAACAATTCAACCCACTCTTTGAACTGTGCTTCATCCTGGGTATCCGCCGTGCGTTTCACCAGCACGTGATCCGGGTTGAGTTCAAAGATGTATTTCACCTCTGGTACCGCCTGGCCCGCAGCAGCGAACAGTTTCGCCATCTGGGTGCTCATTTCGTCCGCATCGGTGGTCACGATGGCCGGCGTATCCGTCAGACGGTGCGTCAGACGCACTTCTTTCACACGGTCACCCAGCAGGGTCTTCACTCGCTCAACGAACGGGGTCAGCGCTTTTTCCGCTTCTTTCGCGCTTTCATCCACTTCATCCGCCAGCTTATCGATAGACTCGTCAGCTTTGGCAACGGACTGGAACGACTTGCCGTCGAATTCGGTCAGGTAGTTCATCATCCACTCATCGATGCGGTCAGAAAGCAGCAGCACTTCGATGCCTTTCTTACGCAGCAGTTCCAGATGCGGGCTGCTCTTCGCTGCCGCATAGCTGTCTGCGGTGATGTAGTAGATCTTCTCCTGCCCTTCTTTCATCCGGGAGATGTACTCTTCCAGTGAAACGGTCTGCGCGGAAGAGTCGGTGTGCGTAGAGGCGAAACGCATCAGTTTGGCGATCGTTTCCTGGTTAGCGTTGTCTTCCGCCGGGCCTTCTTTCAGCACCAGACCGAACTGCTTCCAGAATGTCTGGTATTTTTCAGCGTCGTCTTTCGCCAGTTTTTCCAGCATCTGCAATACGCGTTTGGTCAGCGCGCTGCGCAGATTGCGGGTCACCGTGCTGTCTTGGAGAATTTCGCGGGAAACGTTCAGCGGCAGATCGTTGGAGTCTATCAGGCCACGGACGAAGCGCAGGTAGTTCGGCATGAACTGCTCAGCGTCATCCATAATAAACACGCGCTGAACGTACAGTTTCAGGCCGTGCTTGTGATCGCGGTTCCACATATCCCACGGCGCCTGCGACGGGATGTACAGCAGGCTGGTGTACTCCTGCTTCCCTTCCACGCGGTTGTGACTCCAGGTCAGCGGGTCAGTGAAGTCGTGAGCAATGTGCTTATAGAATTCGTTGTATTCGTCGTCTTTAATGTCAGACTTGTTACGCGTCCACAACGCCTGCGCTTTGTTGATTTTTTCCCAGGAAACCACGGTTTCACCGTCTTTCTCTTCCTGTTTTTCAATCTCTACCGGCAGTGCGATATGGTCAGAATATTTGCTGATGATGGAACGTACGCGCCAGTCATCGAGGAACTCGTCTTCCCCTTCACGCAGGTGCAGGGTGATTTCCGTTCCGCGATCCGCTTTCGTGATATCAGCAACCGTATATTCACCTTCACCGGCAGATTCCCAGAACACGCCATTTTCCGGCTTGTCGCCCGCCGCACGGGTGCGTACGGTCACTTTATCGGCAACGATAAACGCGGAGTAGAAACCGACCCCGAACTGACCGATAAGCTGGCTGTCTTTCGCCTGATCGGAGCCCATGGATTCGAGGAAGGACTTGGTGCCGGACTTCGCGATGGTCCCCAGATGATCGATAACATCGTCACGGTTCATCCCCACGCCGTTATCGGCAATGGTCAACGTACGCTTATCTTTATCGAAGGAGACACGCACACGCAGCTCACCGTCGCCTTCGTACAGGTCCGGGTTAGACAGCGCGCGAAAACGCAGCTTGTCTGCCGCATCCGAGGCGTTAGAGATAAGCTCACGCAGGAAGATTTCTTTATTGGAATACAGAGAATGGATCATCAGGTGCAGAAGCTGTTTTACTTCTGACTGAAAACCGCGGGTTTCTTGTCCTTTCATGTAGATCTACCTCAACAATGCCATTTTTAATGGTAAAAAACACGTTGAGAGGGAAATGGGGACGAGCGTGAGGGATTTCAAGCGGAGGCCGCGGGCACGACCTCCGTTTGTTTAGAATTTAATCTTATGACGCCCGGCAAGAGAGTGCGAAAGCGTAGTGCCATCAACCATCTCCAGCTCGCCGCCGACCGGTACGCCATGGGCGATACGGCTGGCTTCAACGTCATATTGTGCGCAAAGCTCGGCAATATAGTTTGCCGTGGCTTCCCCTTCGACCGTTGGGTTGGTCGCGAGGATCACTTCACTGAGTTGCTCGGCTGCCAGTCGCTGCTCCAGACGGTCAAGACCGATATCATCCGGTCCAATACCGTCCAGCGGCGACAGATGCCCCATCAGCACGAAGTAACGCCCGGAAAACTGCCCGGTCTGCTCAATGGCGTAGATGTCCGCAGGACTCTCTACGACACAAATTTGACCGTTCTCCTGACGACGCGGATTCGAACAGATGTTACACACGTCCTGCTCGGTGAAGGTGCGGCAATCGGCGCAGTGGCCGATCTCCGACATCGCCTTCGTCAGCGCCTGCGCCAGACGCATCCCGCCGCTGCGATCGCGTTGCAGTAACGTGAACGCCATACGCTGCGCTGACTTGGGGCCAACGCCCGGCAGGCAACGCAGCGCTTCCATCAGCTGTGTTAACAGCGGGCTGGTTTGCATCAGAACGGCATCTTAAAGCCTGGCGGCAGTTGCATGCCGGAGGAGACGGATGCCATTTTCTCTTTCTGGGTCTCTTCAATGCGACGAGCCGCATCGTTGAATGCCGCAGCAACCAAATCTTCCAGCATCTCTTTGTCGTCTTCCAGCAGGCTTGGATCGATCTCCACGCGACGGCAGTTATGCGCGCCGTTAATGGTCACTTTCACAAGGCCAGCACCAGATTCGCCAGTCACTTCCAGCTTGGCGACTTCTTCCTGCATCTGCTGCATTTTTTCTTGCATCTGCTGGGCCTGTTTCATCAGGTTACCCAGACCGCCTTTACCAAACATAGGCTTCTCTCTCAATCACGTTAAGGGATGACGACCATAAGCACAGCTTACGATCAAATGGGGCGGATACTCTCTTCGTCCAGATCTGCGTCGAAGAAACGGCGCAACGTCTGAATGTTATTATCCGCAATAATCGACTCACGCGCCTGCGCGAGTTTCTCTTCATAAATCGCCTGACGCCACTCCAGCGGCGTTCGCACCGCAGGATTATCGTCTTCAACGATGGTCAGTTCAACCGGTGAGCCCGTTAAGGCGCTTAACGCCTCAGCTAACTTTTGCTGCGCACCGCTGGAATTGAGGTGCCGCTGCGTAGAACGCAGGTGCAAACACACGACATTGCCGTTTTCCTCTTTCCACGCGTTTAACGCGACCTGCTCCACCAGTTTTGGCAGTGAAAGCTGGCTCACCTGCGCAGCCCACGGGTCGCGCTCAATCGCTTCCGCCGCCAGTTTGGCCGCCAGCTCTGGCGTTTTTTCATGCTCCAGCGCTTTTTTCAGCGCTTTCGGCGTGGCGACCGCCTCTTTCACTTCAACAACGGGATTGGTTGTCTTCCAGCGATAGGCTTCTTTCTTCGCGGGCGTCTTTTCCAGCGCAGAGACTGCCGGGCGCGCCTGAACACGTTCAGAAACGGAGGCCAGTCTTTCCAGCGCAGCATTATTCACCGGCCGCGCGCGGGTAGCGGCTGCCGGTTCACTCTTTTTTGCTTTGGTTGCTCCCTGAGCACGCTGCAGCTGACTACGCGCCGCCAGCACCTGACTGGTAGATTCCGGTAGCGGAGCCGCAGGTGCCTGATACGCAGGCGCTGCGTGTTGTGACACCGGAGTCGGGGTCACGACCGCTGTCGGGGCGACCGGTGCAAAAGCGGGTTGCGAAACCTCTGGCTCCGGGAGCGGCATACGCGGGTGGAATGCCAGCGCACGCAGTAGCGTCATTTCAACGCCCATCCGCCGGTCCGGCGCATAAGGCAGCTCTTTACGACCAATTAAGAGCGTTTGATAGTAGAGCTGAATATCGGTTGGCGGCACGACCCGCGCCAGTTCACGCATACGCTGTTCAATGGCCGCCATGTCGCTACCGAGCGCCGCAGGCGAAAGCTGCACCATCGCAATGCGGTGCAGCAGACCCAGCATCTCAACCAACAATGCTTCCCATTCGATACCCCGCGCGGCCGCCTCATTGACCAGCGACATCACACGCTCGCCGTTGGCTTCCACCACGGCTTCAACAAGAGAAAGCGCCTGGTCATCGTCCAGCGTACCGAGCATCGCGCTCACCGCCTGAGTGGAGACCAGACCGTCGCCGCTGGCGATCGCCTGGTCCGTCAGACTCAGCGCATCGCGCAAACTGCCGTCCGCCGCGCGGGACAACAATTGCAGTGCGCGCGGTTCATGGCTGATGTGCTCTTCGTTGAGAATATGCTCAAGCTGATGGCGGATTTGATCGACATCCAGCGCTTTGAGATGAAATTGCAGACAGCGCGAGAGGATCGTCACCGGCAGTTTCTGCGGATCGGTGGTCGCCAGCAGAAACTTCACATGGGCTGGCGGTTCTTCAAGGGTTTTGAGCAGCGCGTTGAAGCTGTGGCGCGACAGCATGTGCACTTCATCGATCAGGTAGACCTTGAAACGACCACGCGCAGGCGCGTACTGGACGTTATCCAGCAGGTCACGGGTGTCTTCAACTTTGGTGCGCGACGCGGCATCGATCTCAATCAGATCGACAAAACGCCCCTGCTCGATTTCACGACAGTTATCACACACGCCGCATGGGGTGGCGGTAATGCCGGTTTCACAATTCAGCCCTTTCGCCAGCAAACGGGCGATAGAGGTTTTCCCGACGCCACGGGTGCCGGAAAAAAGATAAGCATGATGAATACGCCCTAACGACAAGCCGTTCGCCAGTGCGGTCAGCACATGTTCCTGGCCGACGACGTCAGCAAAGGTTTGTGGGCGCCATTTTCGGGCTAAGACCTGATAACTCATTGGCAGGCTCTGAAACGCTGGAAGGTGGATTCACGAAGGGGTAATGCTAACACAACCTCGCAGATACAGCGAGGTCATGTCTCTTGCTAATGCTTCAGACGCAGATAGCCTGAATCAGTGTCCCGGGAAAGGCACCAGGCTATAGCACGTCAGTCCCTGTTTTTCCAGGCGCTGCTCGCCGCCGAGATCGAACAGATTGATGATGAAGGCCGCATCCGTCACTTCACCGCCCAGACGACGGATCAGTTTTACGGTCGCTTCAATGGTTCCACCGGTTGCCAGCAGATCATCAACCACCAGAACTTTGTCGCCCGGTTTGATGGCATCGACATGAATTTCAAGCTGATCGGTACCGTACTCCAGTTCATAGCTCTCAGCGATCGTTTCACGTGGCAATTTACGTGGTTTACGCACGGGAATAAAGCCCACGTTCAGGCCCAGTGCTACCGGCGCGCCAAACAGGAAGCCACGCGCTTCAGTGCCGACGACTTTGGTGATGCCCGCATCTTTGTATCGCTCAACCAGCAATTCAATGCTAAGCGCGTACGCTTTCGGGTCTTCCAGTAAGCTGGTGACATCACGGAAAAGAATGCCCGGTTTTGGGTAGTCGTGAATGCTTTTGATGCTATTTTTAAGAAACTCAAGCTGCTGTGCAGTCGCGGTCATGGATGTATGCCTGCTAAGAACGGTGTTACTCACGGCGCAATCATATCAGGTCAAGGTAACGATTGTTTAACCTTTGACCGCCTGCGCCTGTGCTCGAAAACGGTCGAATTTACTGGCTGTTGGCAACAATTGCAACAGCGATTATGGTGCTTCAGTGCTTTTGTTGCTTTTCATCAATCACCGGGATCCGCCACAGAAAAATCAGCAGACAGCTTAAAATTGCCAGTAACAGGATCCGGACCCACATCATATTGACCAGCCAAAGAGAAACGCCGAAGGTAATCAAAATAAATATGATCGCCCGAGGTTTGGCGCCAGGAGGCATCGCGTGATGCTGTTGCCAATAGCGAAGGTATCCGCCAAACCACGAACGATAGAGTAACCAGTCGTGAAAGCGTGGCGAGGAACGGGCGAAGCACCAGGCCGCCAGCAAGATAAAAGGCGTGGTGGGCAACAGCGGCAGTACAACACCCAATGTTCCCAGCACTACCGCCAGCCAGCCAATAATGATTAAAATAATACGTTGCATAATAAGAGTATCTGGAACACCTGAATGCTACTTTAGCATAACGGTTATCATTTTCATCGGAGTGTTAAATTGAAAACCGACATGCTGTTACAGAAGCTGGAAGAGCAACTCATTGACCTGCGCCAGCGTTGCGCTCCGCAGGCGTTGCATGCAACCCTCAGCCCTCGCTTTGACCGCCATCTTTTTCATACACGCAGCACATTGCTACAGGCCTATCTCGAGGAAGCCGGGGAAAACCTGACCGCCCTGCGCCATGCCGTTGATCAGCAGCAGTTGCCCCAAATCGCCTGGCTCGCTGAGCATCTTGCCTCCCAGATGGAAGCGATCTCTCGTGAAACCGCCTCGTGGTCCCTCCGGGAATGGGACAGTGGCTCTCCGGCTCTCACCCGTTGGCAACGCAAACGGGTTCAGCACCAGCAATTTGAACGCCGTTTGCTGGAAATGACCCAAGAGCGTAAAGCCCTGCTCGCCAGGGCAACTCGCCTGGATGAACAACAGAGATTGCATCGTGAAGTTGAAGCCTATGAGGCCCGTCTGGCGCGCTGTCGCCACGCGCTGGAAAAAATAGAAAACGTTCTGGCACGTTTAACCCGCTAACCCCCGGAGACGCTATGTCGCTTGAAAACGCCCCTGATGAGGTCAAACTGGCCGTTGATTTGATTATGTTATTAGAAGAGCACAACGTCGCGCCCGACACGGTGCTGAAAGCGCTGGAGATTATAAAGCGGGACTATGAAAGGAAAACTCAGCAGCTCGCCTCCTCATAGGAAGAGAGCTGCTGGAAGAAGAGAACGTGTTTACCCTATCGCTGGCGTCGGATCGTCGCCTTTGATCTCGCGTTTCACTTCTGTCACCTCATCCCCTTTCTCGTTGCGCAGATGCACTTCAAGCTGGTTAAAGGCGATGTCGATATTGTTTTCACGGCACAGACGATCGATAGCACGGTTCAGTTCATCTACCGTATGGCTACGATCGCGCAGTTCACGCACATATAAACGCAGCTCGTGATCCAGCGTGCTGGGGCCAAAGGTGGTAAAGAATACCGCCGGTTCCGGATCGTGCATCACTTTCGGGTGTTCCGCCGCGGCCTGCAACAGCACTTTTTTCACTTTGTCCAGATCCGAACCGTAGGCCACGCCAAGACGGATCACCAGACGTGTGGTGGTATCCGAGAGCGACCAGTTGATCAGACGCTCGGTCACAAACGCTTTGTTCGGGATGATCACCTCTTTACGATCAAAGTCAGTAATGGTAGTAGCGCGAATGCGGATCTTGCTTACCGTTCCCGAGAAGGTACCGATCGTGACCGTATCCCCAATACGTACCGGGCGTTCGAACAGAATAATCAGACCCGAAACAAAGTTACCGAAGATCTCCTGCAAACCAAAACCAAGACCGACCGACAGGGCCGCTGCCAGCCACTGCAGTTTGTCCCACGATACGCCGAGCGATCCAAACACCGTCATTGCGCCAATGGCAATGATCGCATAATTGAGGATCGTGGTGATGGCGTAAGACGCACCCTGGCGCATTTTCAGGCGCGAAAGCACCAGCACTTCCAGCAGCCCCGGCAAGTTTCGGATCAGCGCCCAGGCCACCATGGAGGCAATAATGGCAAACAGCAGACTGCCCATGGTGACGTTTTTCACCACCGCCGCGCCCGCTTCCGTACCGTTGTAATGCCAGAGCGTAATGCTATCGAGATAGCTGAACACGGTAATCAAATCAGACCAAATTGCCCAGAACAGCACGCCGAACAGCGCGATCATCAGCAACATGGTGATACGCAGCGTTTGCTGGTTAACCTGTTCGAGCGCAATGGTCGGCTCTTCCTGCGGCTCGGCACCTTCCGCGCCTTCTTTGACCAGATTCTGACGACGCGCCAGCGCGCGACGCCAGGCAATACGGCGGGCGGCAACGCTCAATCCACGCAATACCGTCTGATACAGCAGATTCCAGATAATCACCAGATAGACCGTTTCAATCCAGCGACCTGACAGACGCAGCGTCGTATAGAAATAACCGGTCGCCGTTAAGACCATCAGCGCAATAGGCACGATTGATAACACCGTGATGGTGACCAGTCGCAGGCCATGCGATTCTTTGTCGCGCCAGCTTTCGCGGCACATCGGCCACACCAGGAAAGCAATCAGCAGCAGGTTCAGGAAAATGACTACCTGACCCAGCACATCGTCCATCAGATGCAGGGGCGAAAGCTCCGCCACCACAGACCAAAAATTCAGGGGCAGTAACGCGAGGCTGATACGCACGATCTGGCGGCGCCAGTGGCTGGTCAGCTGTGCTGGCATACCAAAGTGGCGTACTGCGACGCCCTCTTTCTCCAGCACTTTCCAGCACAAACCAAACACCAGCCAGAAAAGCGCCATTTTTTTACTGAACGCCCACAGGAGATCGCTGATGTTAAGCTGCATGGTGAGCAGGATCAGACCGGCGGCAAGGATGACCAGACACACCGGTAAGGCGCGAATCAGATCAATGAGAATCGCTTTTGGCGTGTTGAGCTGGCTGTCATTACGCAATGACCCCACCGCTGCGGCTAATTTTTGCTGGTAAGCTTTGAGCCAACCCAGCCGCCAGCGTATGAGACCGGCGATCAGTAATAAGGGTAATCCCGCCAGAAAAGCAATAAACACCGCAGGCCAGGCCTTTTCCCAGTTTACGGTGATTTTCATCGACTTAAACTGATCTTTCAGCGTCTGCGGGAAGGCTTTAATCCAGTCCCAGTCCATCGGGCGGTTACTGTTAACCCAGAAAATCTGCTGAGTGAGGATCTCTTTCAGGTTTTTGGAGACGCTCATTAACTGCTGCTGATTGATCTGCAGGTTAATGGCCATCATCAATTGATTGCCCAGCTGTTTGTTCAGTTGATCAAGCAGTTCGCGGCGCATTTCGACCACCTGTAGCAGCGCGTCGTGAACCTCATCATTAACCTCTTTGGCGTGCCCTTCTTCCAGTTTGGCGACAAAGGCATCGCTCTGAAACAGCGCGTCACGCTGCTGGTTGACTTCAAATTGCTCAAGACGCAAATCCGCAATGCGGTTGGTCATGTCTTTCAATTCGTCGGCTGACGGCAGGGTTTGCTGTTGCTGATAAAGGATACGAGACAGCAGCAGGCTGCCTTTGAGAACCGCGATTTGTTCCTTAATATTGCGTTCCGATTGCAGCGCGCGGTCAAGCCAGTTTTTGACCTTAATATTTTGCTGCATCAGCGAGTTGCCGTTTTCCGTGGCCGAGATCAGCCGCTGGCTCAGTTGGTGGTTGATCTCCAGCTCCTGATTCACCAGCGGGTTCGCCTGAATACGCGTTGTCTCATCCGGATTGACCGCTTCCTGCGCCGTTTTTTCCGTCAACGTAAGGCGTTTACTGTTTACCGCTTCCTGTAACAGCTGAAGCTGGTGTTCCAGTCGGTTGCTGTTTGCCGTCACATAATCACGCTGCTTTTGCAGGGTATCCTGCAAGACCGTATTGCCTTCCAGACTCTTACGCTGTTGATCTATCTGCGCATTGAGCAACACTTGCTGCGTCAGGAGCAGCACCTGCTGGCTTGGGCGGAGCGCCGCTTCGCCCACATTGGTGCCATCCAGTCGATTACGAATTTGTTGCAGCTGCTGTGAGGCGGTGTACATGGCGTTTTGTACCCGCTCTGGCTGCGTCTGGAGGGAAACGAGTTGGCTGTTATAGGCCGCCAGATCGTTTTGCGCGCTTTGCAAATCATCCAGTAATTGCGCAACGCGCAATTCAAGCTGACGCAATGAGAGTGTGCTAAGTGTTTTTCGCGTTTCATCATCGTTGTCGACGTCGCTCAACGCATTGAGCGCATCTGACGCCTGGCGCATTTTTTCCGGAGCCTGCGCCACTTTCTGACGCAACTGAACGGTCTCATCTTTCACCCGCTCAATTTTATCGAGCGTCTCCAGTGTCTCAAGAAGATCCTGCTGTACCAGCTTGTCCTGCGCAGAGAGGTCTTTTTGTTTGCTCAGCGCGTCCAGTTGGCTTTGCACATCGGCTTTCGTCGGCAGGTCACCATTCGATTGCGCGCGCGCAAATGCAGATGACTGGCAGGACAGCAGCAGGATGAAGAAAAAAAAGGTTATAAAAACAAGATGCTGTAAACGTTTATTAAGCTGCAACATAGTCATGAGAATGAAGGTTTCTGAACCGAAAGAACGACCGAAAATAGTCAGGCCGCAAGAATAACACGGCTCAGACAGACAAAATAGCAGGATGAAAAGCGTCCAGGAAAATTCCTGGAAAGGGTTTCAGGGCGTTTCGCCAGATAACTGAACCCGCAGCGTTGGACAAAATTGATACATCTCCAACAGAATAGCGACATAATCGCGCGCCTCCTTTTTAAGGTCAAAAGACTGCGGGGCGAATAACCAGTTTTCCATTATGCCGGAGATATAACTGCGCATTAATATCGCCGCCCGGCGGGTGTTAAGATTTTCGGGTAGCATTTGCGAATTAATACAATGCATTAGCGTTTGTTCAATGCGATCATAACTTTCCAGACAGATGCTTCGCTGGGCCTGCTGAACGACAACCATCTCCCCAACAAACTCGCATTTATGGAATATAATCTCCATCAGCAGCCGTCGGCGCTCTTCTGTCACAGTGGCTTCAAGAAGATAGACTAGAATCTCTCTTAATACTGATAGTGGATCGTCGGGGAATTTTGCCTGATACTCAATCTCAAGCTCACCAATATTGGATTCTGATAGTTCCCAGATTTCGCTAAATAAATCCGACTTGTTTTTGAAATGCCAATAGATTGCACCGCGCGTGACGCCAGCAGCTTTTGCAATCTCCACGAGCGAGGTGGATGATACACCTTGTTGCGAGAACAGACGCAGAGCTACATCCAGTATGTGTTGTCGTGTTACCAGCGCTTGTTGTTTGGTTTTTCGTGCCATATGTTGGTGAATTTACAGGCGTTAGATTTACATACATTTGTGAATGTATGTACCATAGCACGACGATAATATAAACGCAGTAATGGGTTTATGGGCTAGACCATTGATCAATTTGAAATCGGACACTCGAGGTTTACATATGAACAAAAACAGAGGGTTAACGCCTCTGGCGGTCGTTCTGATGCTCTCAGGCAGCTTAGCGCTAACAGGATGTGACGACAAAGAGGCCCAAAAAGGGGGCCAGCAGAAGCCAGAAGTTGGAGTTGTGACGCTCAAAACTGAACCTCTGCAGATAACGACTGAACTCCCGGGTCGCACCAGCGCTTTCCGTATTGCGGAAGTTCGCCCTCAGGTAAGCGGTATTATCCTGAAGCGTAATTTCACGGAAGGCGGTGACGTCGAAGCAGGTGTGTCTCTCTATCAGATTGATCCTGCGACTTATCAGGCAGCTTACGAAAGTGCAAAAGGTGATTTAGCCAAAGCGCAGGCGGCGGCGAACATCGCACAGCTGACCGTTAAGCGTTACCAGAAACTGTTGGGCACGAAGTACATCAGTCAACAGGATTACGATACCGCGCAGGCGGATGCACAACAGGCGAATGCCGCTGTTGTGGCCGCAAAAGCCGCCGTCGAATCCGCACGTATCAATCTGGCCTACACCAAAGTGACTTCGCCTATCAGCGGTCGCATTGGTAAATCGTCTGTCACTGAAGGTGCACTGGTACAGAATGGCCAGGCCACTGCGCTTGCCACCGTCCAGCAACTCGATCCTATCTATGTCGATGTGACACAGTCGAGCAATGATTTCCTGCGTCTCAAGCAAGAGTTGGCGAATGGCACGCTGAAGCAGGAGAACGGGAAAGCCAAGGTCGATCTGGTTACCAACGACGGAATTAAATTCCCGCAATCCGGTACGCTGGAGTTCTCTGACGTGACCGTTGACCAAACCACTGGGTCGATTACGTTACGCGCTATCTTCCCGAACCCGGATCACACCTTGCTGCCAGGCATGTTCGTTCGTGCGCGTCTGGAAGAAGGGACGAATCCAACCGCACTTCTGGTTCCGCAACAGGGTGTGACGCGTACCCCGCGTGGTGAAGCCAGTGCGTTGGTTGTTGGTGCGGATGACAAAGTGGAAACCCGTCAGATCGTCGCCACTCAGGCGATCGGCGACAAGTGGTTGGTGACTGAAGGTCTTAAGTCGGGCGACCGCGTGATTGTAAGTGGGCTGCAAAAAGTGCGTCCTGGCGCGCAGGTAAAAGCACAAGAAGTGGCTGCTGATAACGAACAGCAAGCCGCGAGCGGAAGCCAGCCTGAACAGTCTAAGTCTTAACTTAAACAGGAGCCGTTAAGACATGCCTAATTTCTTTATCGATCGCCCTATATTTGCGTGGGTGATCGCCATCATCATCATGTTGGCAGGGGGACTCGCGATCCTCAAGCTGCCGGTAGCGCAATATCCTACGATTGCGCCGCCAGCAGTATCGATATCCGCGACCTACCCTGGCGCGGATGCCAAAACAGTGCAGGACACTGTGACACAGGTTATCGAACAGAATATGAACGGTATCGATAACCTGATGTACATGTCCTCAAACAGTGACTCCACGGGTACCGTGCAGATCATCTTAACCTTCCAGTCTGGTACCGATGCGGATATCGCACAGGTTCAGGTGCAGAACAAACTGCAACTGGCAATGCCGTTACTTCCTCAGGAAGTTCAGCAACAGGGTGTTAGCGTTGAGAAATCATCCAGTAGCTTCCTGATGGTCGTGGGCGTCATTAACACTGACGGCACCATGACTCAGGAAGATATCTCGGATTACGTCGGTGCCAACATGAAAGACGCCATCAGCCGTACGTCCGGTGTGGGTGACGTTCAGCTGTTCGGTTCTCAGTACGCAATGCGTATCTGGATGGACCCGAACAAACTGAACGACTTCCAGCTGACGCCGGTTGATGTGATTACCGCAATCAAAGCGCAAAACGCCCAGGTTGCTGCCGGTCAGTTGGGTGGTACGCCGCCGGTGAAAGGCCAGCAACTTAACGCATCAATTATCGCGCAAACGCGTCTGACCTCCGCCGATGAGTTCAGCAAAATTCTGCTGAAAGTGAATCAGGATGGTTCTCAGGTTCGCCTGCGTGACGTCGCGAAAGTGGAGCTGGGTGGCGAGAACTACGACATTATTGCTAAGTTCAACGGTAAACCAGCCTCCGGTCTGGGGATCAAACTGGCGACCGGCGCAAACGCGCTGGATACCGCTGCGGCGATCCGTGCCGAACTGAAAAAGATGGAGCCGTTCTTCCCATCGGGTCTGAAGATTGTTTACCCGTATGACACCACCCCCTTCGTGAAGATCTCTATTCACGAAGTGGTGAAAACGCTTGCGGAAGCTATCATCCTCGTGTTCCTGGTAATGTATCTGTTCCTGCAGAACTTCCGCGCGACGCTGATTCCGACCATTGCTGTTCCGGTGGTCCTGTTGGGTACCTTCGCCATCCTCGCGATATTCGGCTTCTCGATAAACACCCTAACGATGTTCGGGATGGTGCTCGCCATCGGCCTGTTGGTGGATGACGCCATCGTGGTGGTCGAGAACGTTGAACGTGTTATGGCGGAAGAAGGCCTGCCGCCAAAAGAAGCCACGCGTAAATCCATGAGCCAGATTCAAGGCGCACTGGTCGGTATCGCGATGGTACTGTCTGCGGTATTTATTCCGATGGCCTTCTTTGGCGGCTCCACCGGTGCAATTTATCGTCAGTTCTCTATCACCATCGTTTCGGCAATGGCCTTGTCGGTACTGGTGGCCTTGATCCTGACGCCAGCCCTGTGCGCCACCATGCTCAAACCTATCGCCAAAGGCGATCACGGCGAAGGCAAGAAAGGCTTCTTCGGCTGGTTTAACCGCATGTTTGATAAGAGTACGAACCATTACACCGACAGCGTAGGCAACATTCTGCGCAGCACCGGTCGTTATCTGCTGCTCTATCTGATCATTGTGGTTGGTATGGCATACCTGTTCGTTCGCCTGCCAAGCTCCTTCTTACCTGATGAAGACCAGGGCGTATTCATGACGATGGCCCAGCTACCAGCGGGTGCGACTCAGGAGCGTACGCAGAAGGTGCTGGACGAAGTCTCGGACTACTATCTGACCAAAGAAAAAGACAACGTTGAATCGGTCTTTGCCGTTAACGGCTTTGGTTTTGCGGGTCGTGGTCAGAACACCGGTATCGCGTTCGTCTCTCTGAAAGACTGGAGTCAACGTCCGGGTAAAGAGAACAAGGTAGAGGCGATTACAGGTCGTGCCATGGGGGCGTTTTCGAAGATTAAAGACGCCATGGTATTTGCCTTTAACCTGCCTGCGATTGTTGAACTGGGTACAGCGACCGGCTTCGACTTCCAGCTGATTGACCAGGCGGGGTTAGGTCACGAGAAACTGACCCAGGCGCGTAACCAGCTGTTTGGCGAAGTGGCTAAGCATCCTGATTTGTTGGTTGGCGTACGTCCTAACGGTCTGGAAGATACGCCGCAATTCAAGATCGACATCGATCAGGAAAAAGCGCAGGCACTTGGCGTTTCTATCAGTGACATTAATACAACGCTTGGCGCAGCTTGGGGCGGAAGCTACGTAAACGACTTTATCGACCGCGGTCGTGTGAAGAAAGTTTACGTCATGTCTGAAGCCAAATACCGTATGTTGCCGGAAGATATTGGTAACTGGTATGTGCGTGGTAGCAATGGACAGATGGTACCGTTCTCCGCCTTCTCCACTTCTCGCTGGGAATACGGTTCACCGCGTCTGGAACGCTATAACGGCCTGCCTTCAATGGAAATTCTCGGCCAGGCTGCAGAAGGTAAGAGTACCGGTGAAGCCATGGCGATGATGGAACAGCTGGCCAGTAAACTGCCATCCGGTATCGGTTATGACTGGACAGGTATGTCTTATCAGGAACGCTTGTCAGGCAACCAGGCCCCTGCCCTGTATGCAATTTCACTGATTGTCGTGTTCTTGTGTCTGGCAGCGCTGTACGAGAGCTGGTCAATTCCGTTCTCCGTCATGCTGGTGGTTCCGCTGGGTGTTATCGGTGCATTGCTTGCCGCCACCTTCCGCGGCCTGACCAACGACGTTTACTTCCAGGTAGGCCTGTTGACAACCATTGGGTTGTCGGCGAAGAACGCGATATTGATCGTCGAATTCGCCAAAGACTTAATGGATAAAGAAGGTAAAGGTCTGATTGAGGCAACGCTGGACGCCGTTCGTATGCGTTTACGCCCCATTCTGATGACGTCTCTGGCGTTTATCCTGGGGGTTATGCCGCTGGTAATCAGCTCCGGCGCAGGCTCCGGCGCGCAGAACGCCGTCGGTACAGGCGTAATGGGCGGGATGGTTACCGCAACCGTTCTGGCAATCTTCTTCGTGCCGGTCTTCTTTGTGGTGGTTCGCCGCCGCTTTAGCCGCAAGAATGAAGACATTGAACATAGCCATTCGGTAGAGAATCACTAATTCATCCTCTTAACAAAGGCCGCGCAAGCGGCCTTTTTATTGGATAAAATTCATAAAAAACGCTTATTGTCAGTTCATTTATTTTATCCAGGATAAATAAGGCATATAATCCATAGATTGCCAAAGGCTATTCCTGAACTGTTTGGTAATTTTTTATATTCTTATTAATTAAGAAATATTAAGACTATTCCTGGTACTTTCTACGTTGCGACAAGCAGTTAGCACAAGTTGTGACGTCCAAAGGGGGTAACTTGATGAATTGCAAACGTAATAAAGATTTTTCCTCATTCCGCGCCAGCGCATATGTCTGCTAAAATGGGTAAAATTGGCTGCTGTGACCTAATTCGCCCTAATTGTAATTTTTCGTAATATGACGATGAAATCTTTTTTAGAGTGGATTATAGTTAAATCATCAAGAGAGAGGGTAAGTTCCAGGTCAGTAAGTTGTATCCATCCCGAAGGTGTTCGGTTAGTTCAAGCCACTAAGAAGGGGATGCGTTATGGATGAATACTCACCCAAAAGACATGATATCGCACAGCTTAAGTTTCTCTGTGAAACCCTGTATCATGACTGCCTTGCAAACCTTGAAGAAAGTAACCATGGCTGGGTTAACGACCCAACATCGGCGATCAATCTCCAGCTTAATGAGCTGATAGAGCATATTGCAACCTTCGCACTTAATTATAAAATTAAGTACAATGAGGACAATAAGCTGATTGCGCAGATAGATGAATATCTGGACGACACGTTTATGTTGTTCAGCAGTTATGGCATTAATGCGCAGGATCTTCAGAAATGGCGAAAATCGGGAAACCGCCTGTTTCGCTGTTTTGTCAACGCCACCAGGGCTAATCCTGTTAGTTTGTCTTGTTAAAAACTATTACAATCATAGGTAAGATTTATGTCCGATAAACCATTAACTAAAACTGATTATTTGATGCGCTTGCGACGCTGTCAGACTATTGACACGCTTGAACGTGTTATTGAGAAAAATAAATATGAATTATCTGACAATGAACTGGCTGTATTTTACTCAGCAGCAGACCACCGCCTCGCAGAATTGACGATGAATAAGCTTTACGACAAGATCCCCACCTCGGTCTGGAAATTTATTCGTTAATTGGTTATGCATTTCTCAGGGAAGACATGCGTGCAGCCAGACAGGCTAATTTTCCGTATTTACTGTTAATTCTTACGTTTATTCACGTGAGCTGGATCACACCGGCCTAATGGGAACGTTCCCTTTCGACGTGCTGCGTTTTACTGTATTGCGACATTCAGGCAAACCACAGGAGAGCGCGTGATGAGTGAAGAAAAACAAAAGATGATTGCTGGCGAGATGTATCGCCCGGCAGACGAGACCTTACGCAGAGACAGTCTGCGGGCGCGTCAGTTAACCCATCGATACAATCACACCTCGCCTGATGAAAAGCATGAACGTCAGGCAATCCTGAATGAATTACTGGGGCGCGCAAATGGCGCCTGGATCGAACCCTCGTTTCGCTGCGACTACGGCTATAACATTTATCTCGGGAAAGAATTCTACGCTAACTTCGACTGCGTGATGCTTGATGTCTGCCCCATTCATATCGGCGATAACTGCATGCTTGCCCCCGGTGTGCATATCTACACGGCCACACATCCGCTGGACGCCACTGAACGCAACAGCGGCAGGGAATTGGGAAAACCCGTCACTATCGGAAACAACGTCTGGATCGGCGGACGCGCCGTGATTAATCCTGGCGTGACCATCGGTGATAATGTGGTTGTTGCGTCAGGCGCGGTGGTGACTAAAGACGTTCCGGCAAATGTGGTGGTTGGCGGGAATCCGGCTCGCGTCATCAAAACGCTGTAAAGTGAAATGTAACTGTTATGCTAAATTGAGGTTAATCTGTTACTTTTTTCATCCGGTACACCCTTTTAAAATGGGCTGTTCCCCTGAATGTTGCTGAAATCACGAAGGCAAAAGATGACAGAAATACAACGCCTGCTTACCGAAACCATTGACGATCTCAACACGCGTGAAAAGCGCGATAACAGACCGCGTTTTAGCATTAGCTTCATTCGCAAACATCCTGGACTGTTTGTCGGCATGTATATCGCCTGGTTTGCCACGCTGGCCGTGATGCTCCAGTCCGAAACTCTGGTGGATTCCGTCTGGTTGCTGGTGGTCTTGTTTGTATTGTTAAATGGCTTTTTCTTTTTTGACGTCGCGCCACGCTACCGTTACGAAGATATCGACGTGCTGGATTTTAGAGTTTGTTATAACGGTGAGTGGTATAACACACGCTTTGTTCCCCCCACGCTTATCACCGCCATTCTCCATTCCCCGCGTGTAGACAGCGACCATAAAGCGCAACTGCAAAAAATGATATCGCGTAAAGGTGAACTCTCTTTCTACGATATTTTTACGCTTACACGCGCTCAGGCAACCCCTTAGCCCTCATGTTGCCAGAAAAAGTGCGCCCCTTCCCTGGTGCGCACCGGGTTCCCTGAAATGTTGGCAATACCGTTAACGTCTTTTTTTACGCCCCTGTACCGCTTTAAAACGCGGATTCGTTTTACAAATCACATACACGCGTCCTTTGCGTCTGACGACCTGGCAATCCGGATGCCGTTGCTTTGCACTGCGAAGTGAATTCACTACTTTCATCTTATCCCCGCTTTGTTCCAATAAAATGCCCAAAACGTTTCTGGAAACGCGCTGCGCTGCCCTCATTGTCGAACGTTTTCTGTTTTCCGGTGTAGTACGGATGTGATTTGGAAGAAACATCAATAGTGACATACGGGTATGTCACGCCCTCCAGTTCGATTTCCCGTTCAGTTCGGATGGTCGAACCGACTTTAAAATATGCATTCACGCTGGTGTCATGGAATACCACAGTGCGATAAACAGGATGAATATCAGGTTTCATAGCAGCCCCATATATAATGTTATAACATCACATTACTTTATCGACAGCGACAATTCAACCTTGCTAACACAGGGGGAATTAAACCAAAATGACGCTTTTTCTGACGATGGAAGACACGTTATCCCAAAAAATCATAGAATAACGACATCAACGAAAGGAGATCTTTCGCGATCAGATATACTTTGCCTACGCTTCGTTAATAGAGGTAGCAACGTGACGACACGACATCTGGCCGGCCTGGTGACGGGTGTGCTTATTTTATCTGTCCTTGTTCCTGTTGGATTAAGCCTTTGGCTGGCACATCGTCAGGTTGAACAGAAATTTATTGAAGAGCTGAATACCTATTCATCAGGTGTCGCTTTACGTGCAAATAAAGTCGCCTCTCAGGGAAAACTCGCGCTAAAGCAGATGGAGCGCTTCGAGGGCGAGCCTTGCAGCAATGCGCATTTACTGGCGATGCGCCGGGTATCCTATAGCAACCGCTACATTCAGGAAGTCCTATATCTGGAGAATAATGTTCCTGCCTGTTCATCGCTGGAGCAAAAAAGCCACGCCGCCGCACTGCCTGAACCTGGCAAAATCTTCCGGGGTGGCTACCGTGCATGGCTAACGGCACAGAATGATTTAGGGATAAAGCGCTATATGGTTGCGTTGGGCACAGATCGCTACATCGTGATGATTGACCCTGCATCATTCATTGACGTGATCCCTTTTGGTTCCTCGCAAATTGATGCGGCCATTATTGGGGAAGCACACAACATCGTGATCGCCAGCAGCGATCGCCTCAAACCCGAGATTATTCAGCAATTGCAGCAAGCCGCGAACCAGCATATGGAGAATAATGGGACGCTCTATAATATCCAGCCTTTCCCGGAAATGCGCATTTCTATTGTGACCTGGTCTTCCGCGCTTTCGCTGCAAAAAAACTGGTATCGTCAGGCCCTTATTTGGCTCCCGGTAGGTCTTGTAATAGGTCTACTGAGCGCCGCGTTTATTCTGCGCATTCTGCGCCGTATTCAGTCGCCCCATCATCGCCTGCAGGATGCCATTCAAAATCGTGATATAAAAGTCCACTACCAGCCTATTGTTTCATTAAGAACCGGTAAAGTTGTCGGCGCAGAAGCGCTGGCGCGTTGGCCGCAAACCGATGGCAGCTACCTGTCGCCAGACATTTTTATCGCGCTGGCAGAAGAGACAGGACTGTCAGAATCGCTCAGCCATCTGATTATCGACACCGTCTTTGAGGAGATGGGGAAATGGTTGCAACAGCATCCCGGACTGCATATTTCGATCAACCTTGAGTCCAGCGATCTGACCTCACAGACGCTGCCGTCGCATTTAAGCAAGCTGCTGAATCGGTATCACGTTGCCCCCTCACAAATCGCGCTGGAACTGACAGAACGCGAGTTTGCCGACCCGAAAACCTGCGCACCGATCATTACCCAATACCGTAAAGCAGGACACGCAATCTATATCGACGATTTTGGTACGGGCTATTCCAGCCTTAGCTACTTACAGAATCTGGAAGTGGATATCCTCAAAATCGACAAGTCGTTTGTCGATGCGCTGGAATATAAAAATGTCACGACGCACATCATTGAGATGGCAAAAACCCTCAAGCTGGAGATGGTAGCCGAAGGTATTGAGACTCCCCGTCAGGAGAGCTGGTTGCGTGAGCACGGTGTGCAATACGGTCAGGGTTGGCTCTACAGTAAAGCCCTCCCAAAATCAGAGTTTATCCTGTGGGTTGAACAACATCGGTGATGTCGGGGTGGCTGGCGGCACGCCGCACAGCCAGTCACATCAGTCATCCAGAATGGGAGAGAATCCGCCATAAATCATGCGTTTGCCGTCAAACGGCATCGACTCGCCAAACTCTTTCATTCGTGGATCCGACATCATCTTTTGATTCGCCGCGTCGCGAACCTCTTTCGAGGGGTATTCAATCCAGCTAAAGACCACTTCTTCGTGCTCTTCTGCTTTCACCGCCATCCGGAAATCGGTCAGTTTGCCGTCCGGAACATCATCGGCCCAGCACTCAACGACGCGTAATGCCCCAAACTCCTTAAAGAGCGGGACAGCTTTTGCCGCCATTGCTACGTAGGCCTCCTTGTTTTCGGCAGGCACGGCAACCACAAAACCATCAACATACTTCATGAGATAAACCTCCGAAGTGTTACTGCACGGCAAGACAATTCTGGCCGCGTCAGTCGCAGTTAAGTTTAGTCGCCATTGCGATACTGTGCCGTAGAAGCATTGCGCAGCGGAATGCGCGCCGCTGGAGAATAACGAAACCAAGGCAGGCAAATCTGGATCAACGGTCCAATCGCCAGCGCATACAGCACGGTTCCGACACCCAATGCGCCCCCAAGGAGCCAGCCGCTCAACAAGACGGAAACTTCAATCGCCGTACGAATAGTGCGCACGGGCCAACCGGTGCGCGCATGAATCCCTGTCATCAGGCCGTCACGCGGACCGGCGCCAAAGCCTGCGCCAATATACATACTGGTTGCCAGCGCATTGACGATCACCGCAGAAACTAACAAAACCGTGCGCACGAGCAGAGATTCAAATCCCGGCAGGATCGCCAGGGCGGCATCTGCCGCCAGGCCGATGACAATAACGTTGCTCAATGTTCCAAGCCCTGGACGTTGTCGCAGGGGTATCCATAACAGCAAGACCAGAACGCCAACACCAATCATCACAATACCGATGTTCATCGACAGCAGATTCGCCACCCCGAGATGAAAGACATTCCAGGGGTCGGCACCTAAATCCGCGCGCACAAACATGGCGGTTGAAACACCGTAAAGCGCCAGCCCCAGATACAATTGAACCAATCGACGCAGCATAATTTTCCCCCCTTGCCAGATAACGTTCATCTTCTCCGCAATTGGCACTATGATTAATGTCCAGTTTTCAAAAAGTGGACTGTTATGTCATCTCGCCGTCATGGAAGCCAATCTCTGCAGCGCTTGCTCGGACACTGGCAGGAAACCGCTTCACGTATCCCTCTCTGGCGCCAGCTTGCGAGTGCGCTGCGTCTGCTCATTCTGGATGGTCGTCTGGCACTTGATAGCCGTCTTCCCGGCGAGCGCGAACTGGCCACCGTGCTGGACGTGAGCCGAACCACCATTGCCAGCGCGCTGGCGCAACTGCGTGAAGAAGGTTATCTGGAAAGCCGACAGGGGAGTGGCTCGCGAGTTATCCTGCCAGAACATATCCACCGGGTGCCCACCCGCACCAGTACCAGCATGGCGCTGGATCTGTCCACCGCCGCACTGAGTGCCGGTCCGGAGATTCACCAGGCCTACCACCAGGCGCTGTGTGCAATGCCTCAGCATCTGCTGAGTTCGGGCTATTTGCCGCAGGGATTATTGTCGCTACGTGAAACCATTGCCGGGCACTACTGCGAACGAGGGCTGCCCACTCACCCGGATGAGATTATAGTCGTCAATGGCTCGGTGAGTGGCCTGGCATTGATCCTGCGTCTGCTGACAGGACCAGGCGATCGTGTCGTCGTGGATCACCCCACCTACCCGCTCGCTATCGCGGCTATTCAGGGTGCGTCGTGTCGTCCGGTAGGTGTCTCTTTACCTGAGCATGGCTGGGATACCGCCGGTCTGGTCGCCACTATTGCGCAAACGTCGCCAAGAATGGCCTATCTGATACCGGATTTTCATAACCCAACCGGGCGCTGTATGGACGCCGCGACACGTCAGACAGTGGCGGATATTGCCGCCAGAACGCGCACAACCCTGGTGGTGGATGAAACGATGGTGAATCTTTGGTTTGATGCCCCTCCACCACCGCCGCTCCCCTGCTACAACGCCGATGCGCCCATTATTATGCTGGGGTCAGCAGGTAAGAGTTTCTGGGGAGGACTGCGTCTGGGCTGGGTTCGCGCATCGTCACGCACCATTGCCGCGCTGGTGCAAACCCGTGATACGTTCGACCTGGGTTCACCCGTGCTGGAACAACTGGCGACCGCCTGGCTGATTGAAAACGCCGGAACCTTTCTTCCTGAACGACGGCAACAACTGGCCAGACGGCGCGCGTTATGCGGTGAACTGATGCGTACACACTTTCCGGAATGGACGTTTTCCCAGCCTGCGGGAGGACTCTCTTTTTGGGTGGAATTGCCTGATACTTTAGCCACCCAGTTCGCTACGCATGCCGAAAGCGCAGGTATTCAGCTCGGCACGGGCACCCGCTTTGGTCTGGCAGGCGCCTTCGATCGCTTCTTGCGGATGCCATTTACCCACCCGGACGACACATTACGCGCAGCATTCAGCACGTTACAGCCCCTGTGGGACGGGTTGCGTTTTCAAACCGGTGTGGGGAAAATGCGTAAGATTATTTGATGTGCCGGACGGCAGAATTGGGTGGGGGCCCTGCCAGCTACATCCCGGCACACACGTCGTCTGCTCTGGCTGCTTCCTTCCGGATCTGACCTGGTAAACAGAGTAGCGTTGCGGGAGAACCAACAGAGCCCCCATTGAGAGCGTTGTTAACCAACGCGCAGGCGCATTATCACTGCTGTCCCCGGTAAATGCAACCGATCCTGCATCGGATGCTGCTTTCTTGCGCAATGAGGCTTCACTCCGCCTCTATTGAGGATTATGCTGAAAGATTAGCGCAGGAATACACCATGGATATACAAGACTCTTTCCCCCAACGCGTCTGGCAAATTGTCGCCTCTATTCCCGAAGGATTTGTGACCACTTACGGTGATGTCGCACGGCTCGCGGGTTCACCCCGTGCCGCTCGCCAGGTCGGCGGCGTGTTAAAACGGTTGCCGGAAGGCAGCACTCTCCCCTGGCACAGGGTCGTTAACCGCCACGGCGCGATCTCGCTGACCGGTCCAGATCTTCAGCGTCAACGCCAGGCTTTATTGTCGGAAGGGGTGATGGTTTCAGGGAGCGGGCAGATCGATTTACAACGATACCGCTGGGTGTATTAACCCTCTCCGTGTCGAAGAGGGTTTATTTCAGATCAGTAATCTGTAGGTGGCGTTGCTATCGCCCCACTGCCAGCCTGCACCGGCACTGCCGTTTGCTGGACCGGAACCAGCGTCAGATCGGCCTTGGTCCCACCCCGATTAATCACTTCCTGCACGGTATCAGTAATGAATACCAGTTTGTCATTAACGGTGATCGCTGCACTCAGCAGGATCCGGGCGTTTGGCTGTACATCTGCCGGGTTGAATGGGAGAACGAAGCTAAACGGCGCCTGTTTGCCTTCAGTACGGACCGCCTGCTGCGACAACACTTTCGACGGCGCATCAGCCAGTGAGGCATCCGACAGTGTCACGGTTAATACAGCATCCGGTGGCAGAGCCACTTTCTGACGGATCCAGACGGTACCTGAAACCGAGGGTTGCTGAATTGCAGGCTTCGCAGCCACACCAGAAGTGCTTGGGTTTGGCGCGGGTGTCTGGACATCTGCGCTTTTGTCTGCGCAGGCCGTCAGAGCAACCGCCATCGCTAAACCACTGACCATGTGCACAAGTTTCATTAAATTCTCCTTCTCACCCGTGCTCCGGCGCGGTTTTTTCCTCGACAGAGCACGGTTAACAAACACATAACGTGATTAAGTTTGGCACAAATTACCTATTTTTTCCTGAAATAAGTCAGTTATTCAGACTATTGCACCCATCGGACCACTTTTAAAATTGCGTTATACTGTGGCTATCTCGCTGCGGCGCCGTCATTACCTGGAGAGTAAGTATGAGTCTGGCACTGAAAAATCTGCTGACATTGTTAAATCTTGAAAAAATTGAAGAAGGACTCTTTCGGGGACAAAGTGAAGACCTGGGGTTACGTCAGGTTTTTGGTGGACAGGTTGTCGGCCAGGCGCTGTGTGCCGCCAAGGAAACCGTCGCCGAGGAGCGCCATGTACACTCTTTCCACAGCTATTTCTTACGCCCGGGTGATAGTCAGAAACCGATTATTTACGATGTAGAAGTGCTGCGTGATGGCAACAGTTTTAGCGCCCGCCGGGTGGCCGCAATCCAGAACGGAAAGCCCATCTTTTACATGACCGCGTCTTTCCAGGGCCAGGAAGAGGGATTTGAGCACCAGAAAAAAATGCCCGCCGCACCAGGGCCGGAATCTCTGAAATCGGAAACCGAAATTGCTCGCTCGGTGGCGCATTTGCTGCCGCCGATGTTAAAAGAGAAATTTCTCTGCGATCGTCCCTTAGAGATTCGCCCGGTCGAATTTCATAATCCGCTAAAAGGCCATGTTTCGGAGCCGACGCGTCAGGTCTGGATCCGCGCAAACGGCACGATGCCGGATAGCCTCCGCGCACATCAGTATTTGCTGGGCTATGCCTCCGATCTTAATTTCCTGCCCGTGGCGTTGCAGCCTTACGGTATTGGTTTTCTCGAAAAAGGGATCCAGATTGCCACCATCGATCATTCGATGTGGTTCCATCGTCCATTCAATATGAATGAATGGCTGCTGTACAGCGTAGAGAGCACCTCTGCTTCCAGCGCCCGCGGCTTTGTGCGCGGTGAGTTTTACACGCAGGACGGTGTGTTGGTTGCGTCTACCGTGCAGGAAGGGGTCATGCGTAATCACAATTGAAAAAAGCCGGATGGCGCTAACGCTTATCCGGCTTTTTGTAGGCCCGGTAAGCGATAACGCCACCGGGCAGTCTGCGTTACGCGTTATAGGCATTCTCGCCGTGACTGTTCACATCCAGCCCCTCGCGCTCTTGTTCTTCCGGTACGCGCAGCCCCACGGTTAAATCCGCCAGTTTGTAACCGATAAACGCGACCACGCCGGACCAGAGGATTGTAATCCCAATACTTTCTAACTGGACCAGCACCTGATGCCCCATCGTGACGCCTTCGGCAAAGCCCACGCCGCCGAGCGAGCGAGAGGCGAAAACCCCGGTCAGGATACACCCAACGATGCCGCATACGCCGTGAACGCCGAACACATCGCAAGGATCGTCAACGCGCAGCAAGCGTTTAAGCATGGTCACGCCCCATAATCCCGCCAGACCCGCCACAACGCCAATAATTAACGCGCCGCCGACCCCGATGTAGCCACAGGCAGGCGTGACCCCAACCAGACCGGCAATCGCGCCAGAACAGGCCCCCAGTAGAGACGGTTTACCGCGCAGCGCCCATTCGCCAAATATCCATCCGAGGATCGCCGCCGCCGTTGCCACCACGGTGTTGACGAAAGCCAGCGCCGCGATCTCATTCGCCGCACTGGCGGAGCCGGCGTTAAAACCGAACCAGCCAACATACAGGATCGCCGTACCGGTAAAGACCATCGGCAGGTTATGCGGTTTAAACGCCTCTTTGCCAAAACCGACGCGTTTGCCAATCAGATAGGCGCCAACCAGACCGGCAATCGCCGCGTTAATATGCACCACGGTACCGCCCGCGAAATCCAGCGCGCCATGCGATGCCAGCAAACCGCCGCCCCACACCATGTGCGCAATAGGAATGTAGGAAAGCGTCAGCCAGACCACCACGAAAATCAGCACCGCCGAAAAACGAATACGCTCAGCCAATGCCCCCACGATAAGCCCAACAGTGATACAGGCGAACGAACCCTGGAACGCAACGTGAATATACTGATAGAAACTGCCCATCACCGCCGTGAGTTCAATATTCTTCAGCATCGTCCAGTGGAAGTTACCGAAGAAATTATTGCCTTCGCCAAAGGCCAGCGAATAGCCGTAAACAACCCATAAAATACAGACCAGCGCAAACGTCACGGTGACCTGGGTGAGCATTGACAGCACGTTCTTTCCACGAATCAAACCACCGTAGAACAGGGCAATGCCGGGGATCGTCATGAACAGCACCAGCGCGGTACAAATCATCATAAAGGCATTATCGGCTTTGTCGGCGACCGCAGGAGCCGCCATCGCCAGACCTGGCAGCAGCGCCAGTGAAGCCAGGCCCGTTTTCATCGTTGCTATCTTCATTTTTTCGTTCCTATCACTGTGTAGCCTGAAAGTTACAGTGCCGCTTCGTCGGCTTCACCGGTACGAATACGAATAACGCGTTGCAGTTCAGCAACGAAAATTTTGCCGTCGCCAATTTTTCCGGTCCACGCAGACTTGCTGATGATATCGATCACCTCCTCAAGCTGATCGTCCGCGATGGCCACATCAATTTTTACCTTTGGTAGAAAGTTGACGCTGTATTCCGCGCCGCGGTACAGCTCGGCATGCCCTTTCTGACGCCCAAAACCTTTCACTTCAGTGACCGTTAACCCCTGAATGCCTATGGAAGACAGCGCTTCACGAACGTCTTCCAGTTTGAACGGTTTGATTACCACGGTAACCAGCTTCATAGATCCCCTCCTGTCTGAAATGGGTAATAGCTGCAGCGACACGAAGGAACTGTTGCAAGGGGTGTGCCACATTGAGAAATGCGCCATTCCGGCACGAGACTGCACAAAAAACAGGCAACAAACCAGAGAGGGAGAAATGTAAAGTGCGTCATAAGCGAAGCGGGAAACAAAAAACGCACCATGCCAGTGCATGATGCGTTTCATTTTTGCACCGCCCGCGGGAGTGGCGGGCAACGCTGGTGCATCAGGCGGTAAGCGATTCCTCACGCGCGCTGGCGGCCAGCTCTTCCCCGGCTAACTGTAATTGATACATTTGCCAGTAACGCCCCTGCGCTGCCAGCAATTGTTGATGGGTGCCACATTCAACCGCCTGACCGCGATGCAGCACCAGAATGGTGTCAGCCTCGACGATCGTCGACAACCGGTGCGCAATCACCACCAGCGTTGTGTGCTCACGAACAGCCGCCAGCGCCTGCTGAATCGCTTGTTCGGTCCCCGAGTCAATACTGGCCGTCGCTTCATCCAGGATCAGCACTTGAGGCGTCTCAACCAGCACGCGCGCCAGCGCCAGCAGTTGCTTTTGACCCACCGACAAGGTGTTTCCCTGCTCGCCCAGACGCGTATGGATACCGTCGCTCAGGCCGCGCGCCAGTTCCGCCAGTTGGACGGTTTCCAGCGCCTGCCAGACGCGCGCTTCCGAGATATCGCGGCCCAGCGTGACGTTTGCCAGGAAAGTATCGGCCATCACCACCGGATCCTGCTGCACCATCGCCACCCCCTGACGCAGAACGCTGTGACCCAGCGTAGAGAGTGGCCTCCCGTCCAGACGAATCTCGCCCTGAGTCAGCGGATAGTAGCCCATTAACAGGCTGGCGAGCGTACTCTTACCGCTCCCGGTATGCCCGACCAGTGCCACAAAACCACGTGAAGGCACTGACAGGCTGACGTCCTGCAGCACCAGATTATTGTCACGGTAGGAGAAAGAAACTTGATCAACGTCGATTCGCCCGCTCCGCAGCGGTCTGTTATCGTCACCATAACGCTGACGGGGGCCATCCATCAGTTCAAAAACGCGCTCCCCCGCCACAACCGCCTGCTGCAACATGGATTGTTGCGTCGTCAGTTCAATTAACGGCTCGTTCAGCCGCCCGAGGTAGCTAATAAACGCATATAACACCCCGACTTCGATGGTGCCCGCCGACGTAAAACTGAACAACATCAGCAGTCCACACAGAATCAGCGCCGAGAACAGGCTCAGCAACGGGCGCAGTAAAAAGCCATCCAGCCTCAGGGTCTGCATCCGCGCCATGTAGTGCGAACGGCTGGCCTCTCCCATGCGTTCCCCAAAGCGCGCCTGTTGGCGAAACTGCTGAATAACGCTCATGCCGTTGATGACTTCATTGAAACCGTCATTGATATCCGCCAGATACGCTCGCACACGGCGAACGATCGGCGTGCTGTAACGCTGGTAAATCACCATCACCACCAGCACGGCGGGGAAAATCGCCATCGCCACCAGCGCCATGCGCCAGTCCAGGCTGAACATCGCCACTAACATCGCGCCAATCAGCGCGGCGCTGCGCAACACCGTCGCCACCACCGTAACGTAAAGGTCACGGATCACTTCGGTGTCATTGGTGACGCGAGAGATCAACTGCCCGACAGGTTGGGTATCAAACTCGCTCAACGGCTGGCGGAGCGCCGCATCCATCACGTCGGTACGCAGTTGTTGCACGACGCCAACGGCAGCCTGATTAAACAACAGCGACTGCGCATAATGCAGACCGGCCGCCAACAGCTGTAAGCCAATGTAGGCCGCTACCAACCCCGCCACCATTGCCAACGGCAGATTGTTTTTCGCCACCAGATGGTCAATGAAATAGCTGATCAGCAGCGGTCCACTCACCTCCGCCACCGCAGCGACCCAGAGCATGACCACCGCAATAGAAAGCGGTTTTCGCCACGGAGAACCGTACGCCAACAGTCTTTTTAGCGTTGGCCATAACTGTCCAAAACTACGCATTCGCCGCCTCCTCTGACATTTCAGGGGCGTCCGTCAGCGCGGCTTCTAACTGCTGATAGCGGTACATGTCGCGATACCAGCCGGGTTGCTGGATTAAATCGTCATGCTCGCCCCGCTGAGCAATGTGCCCATGCTGCATCACGATAATTTCGCTGGCTTCCGTCAGGGCGGACAAGCGGTGCGCGCTAATGATCACCGTACGCCCCTCTCCCCACTGGCGCAGGTTATGCAAAATCTGATGTTCCGTACGGCCATCCACTGCCGACAGGGCATCATCCAGAATCAGGATCTCCGCATTGAGCAACAACGCACGGGCAATGGAAATACGCTGTTTTTGCCCGCCGGAAAGCATGACCCCACGTTCGCCGACTTCGGTGTCGTAACCCTGCGGCAGACGTAAAATATCCTCATGAACGCTGGCTAAACGTGCAACATGTTCAATTTCGTCCTGCGTCGCGTTTGGGCGCCCCAGCGCAATGTTGTTGGCGACCGTATCTGAAAACAGAAACGGTGTCTGGCTGACTACAGCCAGTCGGCTACGCCAGCTATCCAGTTGTAAATGCGTTAGCGGAATACCGTGAAAACGAATATCGCCTTGCGTGACGTCAAAATGACGCTGGATCAACGAAAGTACCGTGCTTTTCCCGGCGCCGGTAGGTCCACAAATCCCCAGCATTTGGCCGGGCTTGAGGTGAAAATGGACCTCACCCAGCGCAGGATGCGCCGCCTGCGGATAACGAAACTCGCCAATCGCTGCTGTCAGCTCACCACGCCCTTCCGGTACGGGCTCTGCGCCGTCATTCACCACCGGTGCTTCCGCCAGCATGGCGCGAATTCGGCTATAAGCGGCACTGCCTCGCTCAACGATATTAAACATCCACGCCAGCGCCAGCATCGGCCAGATCATCAGACCGAGATACATCATGAAGCTGGTCAGTTGTCCGAGCGTTAACGCGCCATGGACCACCATCCAACTGCCACCGCCAATCGCCAACAGGTTTGCCATACCAATGGCGATATAAATCGTCGGATCAAATCGGGCGTCGATACGGGCGACCCGCAGGTTTTTCTTGCCGGTATCCGCCGCGTCAGCCGCAAAAAGCGCCGACTGCCGGTCCTCCAGACCAAACGCTTTGATCATCCGAATGCTGGTCAGGCTCTCCTGAGTCCGATTGTTAAGGCTGGAAAATGCCGCCTGCGCAAGCTTGAAACGCTCGTGTAGCCGGTCGCCGTAGCGCTTAATCATCAGCGCCATAATCGGCATCGGTAACAAGGCAAACAGCGTCAGCTGCCAGCTGATTTGCGTGGACATCACAATCAATACGGCGCAACCCATGACCAATGAGTCCACCAGCGTTAACACCCCTTCCCCGGCGGCAAAGACCACGCGGTCCACATCATTGGTGGCGCGCGCCATTAAATCCCCGGTGCGATGTCGTAGATAAAATTCAGGATGCTGACGACTGAGCTGACGGTAATAATCTTCACGCAGCTCAACGGCCAGTTGATAGGACGCCCCAAACAGCAGCACACGCCAGACGTAGCGTAATAGATAGACCACGACGGCAATCAGCGCGATGGTTCCCACCCACATCAACACCTGCTCGGTGGTAAAGCGTTGTGCGCTTACGCCATCCACAACAATGCCGACCACCTTAGGCGGGATCAGTTGCAGGATAGCAATGATGATAAGCAGGGCAACAGCACCGAGATAGCGACGCCACTCCCGGCGAAAGTACCAGCTTAATTGAACAAATAATCGCACGTATTCTTTCCTGACATGATTTCCGGCAATCAACGCCGGGAGAATTATTCAATGGGTAGAGCGGTAGTATATTTAATCTGTTCCATCGCAAAGCTTGATGTGACATCTGACAGTCCGGGAACACTGTTCACCAGGCGTTTGTAGAAATCGTCATAGCGTTTCATGTCCGCCACCTGGACCCGCATCAGATAGTCGTATTCACCCGCCATGCGCCAAAAGCCCAGAACTTCCGGCATCTCGGTGACCACGGTCACGAATCGACAGTACCATTCACTGCTGTGATGCTGCGTTTTTATCAGCACGAAGGCCGTTAAGCCCAACCCCAGCTTTTCAGGGTCCAGCAACGCGACTTTGCCCACCAGAACGCCGTCATCTTCCAGACGTTTTAGTCGTTTCCAGCAGGGTGTGGTGGTCAGATTAACGGCATCGGCTAACGCCTGCAAAGAGAGGGTACAGTCCTGCTGCAGCAAGGCGAGCAGCTTACGGTCAATTTTATCTAACATGCCCACCTCACAGAGAAGAATTTTCTCCTTACATTCTATTTTAAAGGTTAAATGGCAACAATTTTTTCTGTGCTTTCCGCTAATCTGGGCACAAAATGACAAATGGAAAACACCGATGAATAACGCCTGGGTTAAAAACGCCATTAATGAAATTAACGCTGACTACCAGCGTTCAGCAGATACGCATCTCATCCGGCTGTCACTGCCTGCGTTCCCGGGGATTCAGCTCTATCTGAAAGATGAAAGTACGCACCCCACCGGCAGTCTGAAGCATCGACTGGCGCGTTCACTGTTCCTGTACGGACTGTGTAACGGCTGGATCAAAGAAGGCACGCCAATCATTGAATCATCATCGGGTTCAACCGCAGTTTCTGAGGCCTATTTCGCTCGCCTTCTGGGTCTGCCCTTTATCGCCGTCATGCCTTCCTGTACGGCAAAACGCAAAGTTGAACAAATAGAGTTTTACGGCGGTCGCTGCCATTTTGTAGAAAGCGCCTGCGAGATTTACGCCGCCTCAGAACAGCTGGCGCGTGAACTGAACGGTCACTATATGGATCAGTTCACCTATGCTGAACGCGCAACTGACTGGCGCGGGAATAACAACATTGCCGACAGTATTTTTCGTCAGATGCAGTGCGAGCCAAACCCGGTGCCCAAACACATTGTCATGAGCGCAGGTACGGGCGGGACCTCGGCCACCATTGGCCGTTACATTCGCTGCCAGGGCTACGATACCCGTCTGATGGTCGTTGACCCGGAAAACTCGGTCTTTTTACCCTACTGGCAGGAACGTGATGCCACATTGCGCAGTCCGGTCGGCAGCAAAATCGAAGGTATCGGCCGCCCACGCGTAGAGCCGTCTTTCATTCCGGATGTGGTGGATGAGATGTTACGCGTGCCGGATGCTGCCAGCATCGCGACCGCGCACTGGCTGGAAACGCAGTTGGGTCGTAAAGTGGGCGCCTCAACCGGCACCAATATGTGGGGAACGCTGCAACTCGCGACCCGTATGCGCGAAGCCGGAGAAACAGGTTCTCTCGTTACGTTGCTGTGCGACAGCGGCGAACGTTATCTCGACACTTACTACAATCCGGCCTGGGTCAGCGCGCAGATCGGCGATTTAGCGCCGTGGCAGGCTGAACTTACCGGGATGCTGAACGTCCGCTAAAGCAGTATAAAAAAAGCCAGACAATGACTGTTCATGTCTGGCTTGCTGGAAGGGATCTCTCATTCGGGGGAATAAGGTAGATGTGGATTATCCAGCCAATGCGTTAAATAGTGAGAGACGGCCTGATTACGGCAATGTCCAATCACCGATAAATGCGGTAGTTCGGCAATCAGTTGCGGCATGGCGTTACCCATGATCAAACCGCGTCCGACGCTCCCCAGCATTTCACGATCGTTCATGGCATCGCCAAACGCCATACACTCCGCCATTGTAAAACCCAGATGATTGCTCAGTACCTTCAGGGCGGCACCTTTATTGCAGCCTAACGGTAACACTTCCAGGCAATCGACTGCGGAAAAACAGAGGTTTGCCCGCTCGCCCAGCGCGTCGTTCAATTGAATACCAAGCCGGATCAGATCATCGTGATCGCCACAGAAACAGATCTTCGTCACCTCGTGGGCCGGGATCCGTTTGACATCCACTATCTGATACCGAAATCCGCTGTAGACGTGCGCATGCAATATCGACGGGATTTCCTGTCCGGTGAACCAGCCATTGTCATTGAAAATATGCATGCTGGCCTGCGTGTCCCACGCCTGATGCAGCACAATATCCGCGATGGCCGGGTCAAGATCCTGGCGATGCAACACTTCGCCCTCCAGCGAATGAACGCGCGTACCGTTACCGGTGATCAGGAAGGCTTCCAGCGAAAACGAGCCCAAAATATGCTGCATCTCCAGTACATGTCGACCCGTCGCAAAGGTCAGGGTAATGTCGCGTTCGCGCAACCGCGCCAGTGTTGAAAGGGTTTCATCGCCCAAATGGTGGTTTGGCATCAGTAGCGTGCCATCCATATCAAATGCTGCCAGACGAGCCATCTCTTTCTCCACTCTGTGACACGGTTAACTTGTGGTTCAGTATCACCTGAGATATACGGAAGTAATAGTGAATAGATAAAAGGAATTGTTCCGGGTTTATGCGACTTCTTAATCGACTCAAGCAATACCAGCGCCTCTGGCAACCTTCCGCTGGCGAACCTCAGTTTGTGACCGTGAGCGAACTGGCAGAACGCTGTTTTTGTAGCGAACGTCATGTGCGGACGCTGCTGCGCCAGTCGCAGGACGCAGGATGGCTGACGTGGGAGTCGCAGTCCGGGCGGGGTAAACGCGGGCAACTCCGTTTTTTGGTCACGCCAGAATCATTGCGCAATACCATGATGGAGCAAGCGCTGGAGAAAGGGCAGCAACTCAATGTGCTGGAGCTGGCGCAACTGGCGCCAGGCGAACTGCGCACAATGTTGCAACCGTTTATGGGCGGGCAATGGCAAAACGATACGCCGACGCTACGTATTCCCTATTATCGTCCGCTTGATCCGCTCCATCCTGGATTCCTCCCCGGGCGCGCGGAACAACATCTTGCCGGGCAGATTTTCTCCGGATTAACCCGCTTCGACAGTCATAATCAGCGTCCTTGCGGAGACCTGGCACATCACTGGGATGTCTCCCCCGATGGGTTACGCTGGGATTTTTATATTCGCTCGACACTTTACTGGCACAATGGCGATGTGGTGGCAACCTCGCAGCTACATGAACGGCTACTGATGCTGCTCAACCTCCCGGCGCTCAATAAATTATTCATTAGCGTGAAGCGTATTGAGATTAGCCACCCGCAATGTCTGACGTTCATTCTGCATCGACCTGATTACTGGCTGGCGCACCGCCTGGCGAGCTACTGCAGCCATCTGGCGCATCCACAGCAACCGCTGGTCGGTACCGGTCCTTTCCGGCTGGCATTATTTACGCCGGAGCTGGTCCGCCTTGAAAGTCACGATCATTATCATCGGAGCCACCCGCTGCTAAAGGCGGTTGAATACTGGATAACACCGCAACTTTTCGCACAAGACCTGGGGACCAGTTGCCGTCACCCAGTGCAGATCGCGATCGGGAAACGAGAAGAGCTGACCACGCTCACTCAGGTGAGTAGCGGCATCAGCCTCGGATTTTGCTATTTAACACTCAAGAAAGGGGCGAGGCTGAGCGTGCAACAGGCGAGAAGATTGGTGGATATCATTCATCACACATCGCTCCTGCAAACACTGCCTGTTGATGAAAATTTGATTACGCCGAGCCAGGCGTTACTGCCCGACTGGACCATGCCCCAGTGGGAAAGCCTGGATGAGGTAGAACTGCCGGAAAGGCTCACGCTGGTCTACCATCTGCCCGTTGAGCTGCATACCATGGCAGAACAGCTCAAACACTATCTGGCCACGCTCGGCTGTGAATTAACGCTTATTTTTCATAATGCTAAGAACTGGGACAACAGCGCTGTTCTGGCGGATGCCGATTTGATGATGGGCGACAGACTTATTGGCGAAGCGCCAGAGTACACGCTTGAGCAATGGCTACGCTGCGATCAGCTCTGGCCGCATGTCTTAGACGCTCCCGCCTTTTCCCATCTGCAGGCAACGCTGGATGCGCTACAGATTCAACCCGACGAAAGAGATCGTTATGCTGCACTTGCGCAGGTGTTCGCAAACCTGATGAATGATGCCACGCTCACACCGCTCTTCAATTACCACTATCGCATTAGCGCGCCACCGGGCGTCAATGGGGTCCGACTCAACGCACGAGGCTGGTTTGACTTCACCGAAGCATGGCTGCCGCCCCCTCATCATGAAGAAGCTGGTCGGCATCCTCCTCAGACGCTACCATAGCGTTTTATCATTTTTCAGGATAAGCCATGAAACGTGCCGTCGTAGTATTCAGTGGGGGTCAGGACTCCACAACCTGCCTGGCGCAAGCACTACATCAATATGATGAAGTCCATTGCGTCACCTTTGATTATGGTCAGCGCCATCGCGCTGAGATTGATGTCGCACGTGACCTGGCCTTAAAACTCGGCGCCCGTTCGCACAAAGTGCTCGATGTCACGCTACTGAACGAACTGGCGATCAGCAGCCTGACTCGCGACAACATTCCGGTGCCGGACTACGAACCGGACGCGGATGGCATTCCCAACACATTCGTGCCTGGTCGCAATATCCTGTTTTTGACGCTGGCGGCCATCTACGCCTACCAGCTAAAGGCTGAGGCGGTGATCACCGGTGTTTGTGAAACGGATTTCTCCGGTTATCCCGATTGCCGCGATGAATTTGTCAAAGCGCTAAATCACGCTGTCAGCCTGGGTATGGCAAAGGATATCCGCTTTGAAACGCCATTAATGTGGATTGATAAAGCCGAAACCTGGGCGCTGGCCGATTACTGGGGCAAACTGGATCTTGTACGTCAGGAGACGTTGACCTGCTATAACGGGATCAAAGGCGACGGCTGTGGGCACTGTGCCGCCTGTACCCTGCGAGCTAACGGACTGACCCATTATCTGGCAGATAAACCTGCAGTAATGGCGGCGATGAAGCAGAAAACCGGACTGAAGTAATTTCTGTCGGTTTTGCCAGGTGACAGCGTAAACACCTTATCCGGCCTACGAATAATGATCCCGTAGGCCTGGTAAGCAAAGCCCTCTCAGGCAATAAGACGTTACTTCACCATCTGCTCCAGCTTTTCGCGTAACTCCCCCTCCAAAGGCAGCGCTTTCTGCGTTTTCAAATCAATACACACAAACGTAATCTGCGCATCCACCACGACTTGTCCTTCTGGCTCCAACGTGATGACCTGACTTAACACACCGCTCTTACCGTTGATTTGCTGCACCTGACTGGTCACGGTCAGCAGGTCACTCAGCACCGCCGGGCGACGGTAGTTAATATTGATGTTTACCACCACAAAAGCGATGTTATGGGCCGTCATCCACTGAAAGCTGTCGCTGTTTTCCAGGCCGTCCCAGCGCGCCTCTTCCAGAAACTCAAGATAGCGGGCATTGTTGACATGCTGATAGACATCGAGATGATAACCACGGACTTTAATCTGTGTTTGCATAGCGCAGAAACCTTAGTTTGTTTTTATGGGTAAGATGACTGTATAGAGGCCACAACTGGTATGACCTCTATAGCATGGCAAATTTTTGCCACTACGCAAGTTATTAAAGTGTTAAAACTGCCAGGTTACGTTCCACCAGCGAACTCCCCATCCCAGGCACCTGTTTTAAATCATCAACGGTTTTAAACGGGCCGTACTCTTCCCGGTAGCTGACGATAGCCTGCGCCTTTTTCAACCCAACGCCATTCATTGCCCGCGCTAATTCCTCTGCTGAAGCGGTATTGATACTCACCCGGGTGCCCTCTTCATCACTGGCTTTCGCAGGGACTGACGCTTTAGTTTGCGCCGTAGCAGGTGTCTCAGCCTTAGTTTGTACTGCCGGATTTTTTGCCGCTGACTCAGCGGCCAGCGAACTGCCTGTCACGCCAGTACAGGTCAGGGACAGCGCTACCAGCAAAGTTTTGATTCCACGTTTCATACTGTTTCTCCTTGTTTATTAACAGCGAAGCCACGATAACGGGGCGAAGAAACAGGAACAAATGGCAAATATCAGAAATGGAAAAGGCCGCGAAAGCGGCCTTTGGGGATTGCAACTTTTTGCAAATTTTTGCAAAGCGTCTCGATTACTGCTGCTGTTCCAGCGCATCACCCACTTTAATTTTCGCCGCTTTACGCAGGTTACTCATCAGTGCTTCAAAGACAATTTGCGCGTTGTTCTGGGTGATCCCCTGAACCATCGCTTTTTTCTGCTCTTCCGGCATTGAACCCGCTTTTACAGCATCCAGCGCCAGCAGAACCACGTTACCCTGCATGTCATTGGCAACACCGTAGACGGGCTTATCTTTCGCAGGCAGGCTCAGACCAAATGCAGCCTGACTCACCGGATCCTGGCCCGTACGGCTCAGCGTTTTAGACTCACCAAAGCTCAGACCAGCCGCTTTCATCGCCTCATTGCCTTTACCGGCTTTCAGCTCAACCAGCAGTTTGTCCGCATCCAGTTTCGCCTGTTGCACCGCTTTGTTGTGCTTAACCAGCGCAGTCACCTGGTCCTTCACTTCAGCCAGCGGTTTAACCGCTTCTGCTTTGTGCTCGGCAACACGCAGTACGAAGGCACGATCGCCATCGACGGTGATAATGTCGGAGTTGTTACCCGGCGTACCGTTCTGCCCCACCAGACCACCATTAAAGATCGCATCAGAAACCGGTTTGAAATTCAGTTCTTCCGGTAAGCTGTCGCGGTTGAACCAGCCTGTCTCAACGGCTTTCATGCCAGCAGCTTGTTCTGCGCCCGCCAGAGATTCGTTGTCATTGCTCGCCGCATCGCTCACTTTCTGCTGCAACGCATAGTACGCATCCAGCGCTTTTTCTTGCTTCACTTTCGCGGCAATGTCGTCACGCGCTTCGCTCAGCGGCTTGACTTTCGCAGGCTGGACGTCATCCAGACGCGCTACCAGAAAACCGACAGACGATTTGATGACGCCAGACAACTGGCCTTTTTCTTTCAGGCCGGCATTTTTCAGCTCATCCGGGGTCGTGGCGTCTTCCAGCCACCCCATATCCCCGCCGTTACGGGCCGAAATGATGTCAGCGGATTTCTCTTTCGCCAGGGCGGCAAAATCACCGCCTTTGTTCAGTGCATCCAGTACTGCTTTCGCGTCATCTTCCGTTTTGGTCTGAATGATGCTGTAACGGTTACGCTGCGGCTGAGTGAACTGATCCTGGTGCTGGTCATAATACGCCTGGATATCGGCATCGCTGGCCGTCTCCTGCATCGCCGCGGCATCCAGCTTGATGTAGCTCACGCGGAACTGCTCCGGCATCATAAAGCTATTTTTATTCTGCTCGTAGTAGCTGGAAACTTCTTGATCGGTAACCTGCTGCTTCGCCGCCAGGGCATTCACATCGATCGTCGCTTCACGAACGACACGCTGCTGGGCAACCAGCTCCGCCAGTTCGTCAGTTTCGCCCTTAAGCATAAACTCGGTGCCTGCAACGCCGTTGATCACCTGTTGCGTCGTCAGTTGGTTACGCAGCGCCTGCGCGTACTGATCGGCCGTCATTCCCATCTTGTTAACAATCGCGTTGTAGCGGTTGTTATCAAATTTACCGTCGACCTGGAAAGCTGGCGTTGCGAAGATAGCCTGCTTGACCTGCTCATCGCTGATGTTCAGTTTGAGTTCGCGGGAATACTGGTCCAGCAGCGCTTCGTCGATAAGACGGTTCAGCGTCTGCTGACGCAGCGTTTTCATGTAGCTTTCGTTCGCCGCCAGTTCAGAGAACTGATCGCCTAACTGTTGCTGCATGCGGTTGCGTTCATTGTTAAACGCATTCTCAAACTGCCCGCGGCTGATTTCCTGGCCATTCACTTTTGCGGCGTAGTTATCGCTTCCGCCAATCAGGTAACCACTCACGCCGGTCAAAATGAACGACACGATAATGATACCGAAAATAATCTTGAGCACGAGACTGTTAGCAGCCGTGCGTAAGCTGTCCATCATGGTGTAACCACACTCCGCTGTAGGTGATGTAAAACCTCACGCAGCATAGCGTTTCCAGAACGCTGCGCGGAAAGACCTATTGTGACAAGAAACGGGGGCAATTGTCAGCCCACAACGTGTAGAAAGTCCCGGATCACAAATAAAAAAGGCACATCTGATGATGCGCCCTTGTACTTTGTCACATCCCCTGGGGGGATCACTCTTAGTTTACCGCGTCTTTCAGCGCTTTACCTGCACGGAAACCCGGCACTTTAGCAGCAGCGATGGTGATCTCTTTACCTGTTTGCGGGTTGCGACCAGTACGGGCAGCACGCTCTTTAACAGCAAAAGTACCAAAACCTACCAGTGCAACATCATCCCCTTCTTTCAGAGATTCAGTAACAGAAGCAATAATTGCATCTAACGCACGTCCAGCCGCAGCCTTAGAGATATCAGCCCCTGCAGCAATTTTGTCGATCAGTTGAGATTTATTCACTCTTCTCTTCCTCTTTATAATTTATATCGCACCTGAATCCTTCAAAGTGCGACCGCGCAGCAGTTATATCAGGCCTGCCATGCCCTTACAACACCCGTTAATGATGGCAAGCCTAATTCAGCATCTAAGTTAGCGATACAAAAAAAGGCTGGCAAGCCCGAAATGGCCTGCCAGCCCTGTTTTTATTAGCGCTCTTTGCGCGAGGTCACTATTTTGCGGTTACAACTTGTATTCCAGAGGGTTCATTTTGCAGCGCAAGCGCCAGAACTTCCTCAATACGTTTCACCGGGTGAATATCAAGATCGGCAATAACGTTGTCCGGAATCTCTTCCAGGTCACGTTTATTTTCGTCAGGAATTAACACGGTTTTGATCCCGCCACGGTGTGCAGCCAGCAGTTTTTCTTTCAAACCACCGATAGGCAGCACCTGACCACGCAGGGTGATCTCACCGGTCATTGCCACATCAGCGCGAACCGGGTTACCGGTCAGACAGGACACCAGGGCTGTACACATCGCAATACCAGCACTCGGACCGTCTTTCGGCGTCGCGCCTTCTGGTACGTGAACGTGGATATCGCGTTTCTCGTAAAAGTCCGGATTAATACCCAGTTTTTCCGCACGCGCACGCACCACAGTCAACGCAGCCTGAATGGACTCCTGCATGACTTCGCCCAGAGAACCCGTATAGGTGAGTTTCCCTTTACCCGGTACACAGGCCGTTTCGATGGTCAGCAGATCACCGCCCACTTCAGTCCACGCCAGACCCGTCACCTGACCCACGCGATTTTCGCTGTCCGCGCGACCATAGTCGAAGCGCTGTACGCCGAGGTAATCGTGCAGATTATCGCCATTGATCTCAATATGTTTCAGTAACTTATCCAGCAGTAACTGCTTAACGGCTTTACGGCACAATTTGGAGATTTCACGCTCCAGGCTACGCACGCCTGCTTCACGGGTGTAATAACGAATAATGCCAATAATGGCGCTATCGTCGACCGTCAGCTCGCCTTTTTTCAGTGCGTTACGTTCAATTTGCTTCGGCAGCAGGTGACGCTTCGCAATGTTCAGCTTCTCGTCTTCGGTATAACCGGACAGACGGATCACTTCCATACGATCCAGCAGAGGTGCCGGAATGTTCATGGAGTTAGAGGTCGCGACAAACATCACGTCACTGAGATCGTAGTCCACTTCCAGGTAGTGATCGCTGAACGCCACGTTCTGCTCAGGATCCAGCACCTCAAGCAGTGCGGAAGCAGGATCGCCACGCATGTCAGACGACATTTTGTCGATCTCATCAAGCAGGAACAGCGGGTTTTTAACCCCCACTTTCGCCATTTTCTGGATCAGTTTACCCGGCATAGAACCGATGTACGTACGACGGTGACCACGAATTTCAGCTTCATCACGCACGCCGCCCAGCGCCATACGGATGTATTTGCGACCGGTCGCTTTCGCAATAGACTGACCCAGAGAGGTTTTACCTACCCCCGGCGGTCCAACCAGACACAGGATTGGCCCCTTGATTTTGTTCACACGGCTCTGTACCGCGAGGTATTCAAGGATGCGGTCTTTCACTCGCTCCAGACCGTAATGATCGGTGTCGAGGATTTCTTGCGCCTGACGCAGATCTTTTTTGACCTTGCTACGCGCATTCCACGGTACCTGCACCATCCAGTCGATGTAACCGCGCACCACGGTCGCTTCTGCCGACATCGGAGACATCATTTTCAGCTTCTGCAATTCTGCTTCCGCTTTCTCTTTTGCCTCTTTCGGCATTTTCGCCGCGTCGATTTTGCGTTTCAGCGCTTCGTTTTCATCCGGCGCGTCGTCCATTTCGCCGAGTTCTTTCTGAATGGCTTTCATTTGCTCGTTCAGATAGTACTCGCGCTGGGATTTCTCCATCTGCTTTTTCACACGGTTGCGAATACGCTTCTCAACCTGCAGCAGATCGATTTCGGACTCCATCATCGCCATCAGATATTCCAGACGTTCGTTGACGTCGGACATTTCCAGCACAGATTGCTTGTCTGCCAGTTTAAGCGGCATGTGCGCAGCGATGGTGTCGGCCAGGCGGGCAGGATCGTCAATGCTATTGAGCGATGTCAGCACTTCTGGCGGAATTTTTTTGTTCAGCTTGATGTAGCCTTCGAACTGGCTAATCGCGGTGCGTACCAGCACTTCCTGCTCGCGCTCGTCAATGGCTGGCGACTCGAGGTACTCTGCCTTCGCAGAGAAATGCTCGCCATTGTCCGACAGGGCAGAAATACGCGCACGCTGTAACCCCTCGACCAGAACCTTTACGGTACCGTCAGGGAGTTTCAACATTTGCAAAATAGAGGCCACGGTCCCGACGGTGAAAAGATCGTTTACACCCGGCTCATCCGTTGATGCTTCTTTCTGGGCGACCAGCATGATTTTTTTATCATGGTCCATGGCCGCTTCCAGACAACGGATAGATTTTTCCCGCCCTACAAATAAGGGTATGACCATGTGCGGATAAACCACCACATCGCGCAACGGCAATACGGGGATTTCAATGCGTTCAGAACGCTCAGGATTCATAGAGCTCTCTCTTAGTTTAGTGTCCGCCAGGTAATCTGGTTATGTGACTGTGTTTCACACGACCATTAACATGTAAGCAGTATATGGGGATGTTTCCCACACATTCAACGGCGTGTTTACAGGAAAAATAAAAGGGGGGATAAAATCCCCCCTTTTTGATTAACTGATTGTATGAAATGGCTAATTATTCGCCAGATGCTTGCTGCGCTTCTGGCTTACCATAAATCAGCAACGGCTTGCTCTGGCCGCCGATGACGGACTCATCGATCACCACTTTTTCAACATCTTCCATTGAAGGCAGATCGTACATTGTGTCGAGCAGAGCGGCTTCTACGATAGAACGCAGACCACGCGCCCCCGTTTTACGCGCCATCGCTTTACGGGCAATAGCGTCCAGCGCTTCATCACGGAACTCTAAATCCACGCCTTCGAGATTAAACAGCGCCTGATACTGCTTGGTCAGCGCGTTTTTCGGCTCTTTCAGAATTTGGATCAGCGCTTCTTCGCTCAGTTCGTTCAGCGTTGCGACCACCGGCAAACGACCAATGAACTCAGGGATCAGACCGAATTTGATCAGATCTTCTGGCTCAACCTGCGACAGCAGTTCACCTTCGCTGGCTTTATCAGACTTCGCTTTCACCGTCGCGCCAAAACCAATGCCCGACCCGGTTTCTACGCGATGGGAGATAACTTTATCCAGCCCCGCAAACGCACCACCGCAGATAAACAGAATCTTAGAGGTATCAACCTGCAAGAATTCCTGCTGCGGATGTTTACGACCGCCCTGCGGCGGAACTGCGGCAACCGTCCCTTCGATCAGTTTCAACAGTGCCTGCTGTACGCCTTCACCGGAAACATCACGGGTAATAGACGGGTTGTCTGATTTACGGGAAATCTTGTCGATTTCATCGATGTAGACAATACCGCGCTGTGCTTTCTGCACGTCGTAGTCGCATTTCTGCAACAGCTTCTGAATGATGTTCTCAACATCCTCACCCACATAACCCGCTTCGGTCAGGGTGGTGGCGTCGGCCATGGTGAACGGTACGTCCAACAGGCGCGCCAGCGTTTCGGCCAGCAACGTTTTCCCGGAACCCGTTGGACCAATCAGCAGAATGTTACTTTTGCCCAACTCGATGCCATTGCTGGTATCGCCGTTGCGCAGACGTTTGTAATGGTTGTATACCGCGACCGCCAACACTTTTTTCGCCTGCTCCTGGCCGATAACATAATCGTCCAGGTGATTGCGAATTTCATGCGGCGTCGGCAGCGCACTACGCTCACGGTGCGGTGCCACTTCCTTAATCTCTTCGCGAATGATGTCATTACATAAATCAACACATTCGTCGCAGATATACACGGATGGACCGGCGATCAGCTTACGCACTTCATGCTGGCTTTTGCCGCAAAAAGAGCAGTACAACAATTTGCCCGAGCCATCTTTGCGTTTATCTGTCATGAGTCAAAACCTCTTCTTTGTTCTTTGTGCCGCACACGACGACGCAAATGCCATTCTCAGGCGCAAGTCGCTTGTCTGCGTTGTGCCGCCCTTAGATATTATAGCGGCACACTTGCGCCCTGGGCATCAATTACGATGGGTCAAAATCGAGTCGACTAATCCATACTCCACCGCTTCAGAAGCGGAGAGGAAGCGATCACGCTCAGTATCACGTTCAATCTGCTCAAGAGATTGACCCGTATGGTGCGCCATAAGTTCATTCATGCGCCCTTTCACTTTCAGAATTTCACGGGCATGAATTTCAATATCCGTCGCCTGGCCCTGGTAACCGCCCAGAGGCTGGTGGATCATGACGCGAGAATTCGGCAGGCAGAAACGTTTACCTTTTGCGCCTGCAGTCAGCAAGAATGCCCCCATTGAGGCCGCCTGGCCCATACAAATGGTGCTGACGTCCGGCTTGATGAACTGCATGGTGTCATAGATAGACATCCCTGCGGTAATCACCCCGCCAGGGGAGTTGATGTACAGATAGATATCTTTTTCCGGGTTTTCTGCTTCCAGGAACAGCATCTGCGCCACAATCAGGTTAGCCATGTGGTCTTCAACCTGGCCGGTCAGAAAAATGACACGTTCCTTGAGTAGACGAGAATAGATATCAAAAGAGCGCTCACCACGTGAAGTCTGTTCAATGACCATCGGCACCAGCGCCATATGGGGTGCAAAGTTATCTCGTTCGCCGCTGTATGACATTTCCGTCTCCTGGATAAAAAATGAAAAAACCTGCTGTACCGATTGTAACCTTATGGACGGATTATCAGCTAGTCCCTCTGTTATGGGTACGGCATCGCCATAATTCAAGCATAACAATCTTTTGTTGTAACGCTAACACTGAAACGCTGTTTTCGCACTCTTCCCATGCAAAATGCGTGACAAAAAAAAACCCGCCACCGGGCGGTGACGGGCTTTTGTGCGAATTTCGTGCTACTTAAGCAACGAATTACGCCTGCTGGTTCATCAGCTCGTTGAAGGAAGTGGCTTTTTCAGTCACTTTCGCTTTCGCCAGAACGGCTTCAACAGCTTGTTCTTCCAGAGCGACGTTACGCATGTTGTCCATCAGCTCTTTGTTTTTGCTGTAGAACTCAACAACTTCTGTCGGATCTTCGTAAGCAGAAGCCATCTCTTCGATCAGGCCTTTAACACGCTCTTCGTCAGCTTTCAGCTCGTTGGTACGAATCACTTCGCCCAGCAGCAGGCCAACAACAACGCGGCGCTTAGCCTGTTCTTCGAACAGTTCACGCGGCAGTTCCAGAGCTTGTTTCTCGTTGCCACCGAAACGCTGAGCAGCCTGACGACGCAGAACGTCGATTTCGCTGTCGATCAGTGCAGCAGGAACGTCGATGTCATTCGCTTTTACCAGACCTTCGATAGCCTGAGATTTAACACGGTTACGTACCGCTCCTTTCAGCTCGCGATCCATGTTTTTACGAACTTCAGCACGCAGACCTTCTACGGAACCATCTTCAACGCCGAAACGTTTGATGAATTCTGCAGTCAGTTCCGGCAGCTCACGCTCTTCAACTTTTTTCAGGTTGATAACGAATTTAGCCGCTTTACCTTTCAGGTTTTCAGCGTGGTATTCTTCCGGGAAGGTCACGTCGATGGTGAACTCTTCGCCCGCTTTGTGACCTTTGATACCGTCTTCGAAGCCCGGGATCATACGACCCTGGCCCATTGCCAGTACGAAGTCAGTCGCTTTGCCGCCTTCGAATTCTTCACCGTCTACAGAACCGGTGAAATCGACAGTAACACGGTCTTCTGCATCAACAGCGCCGTCTTTATCTTTCCAGGTCGCTTGCTGCTTACGCAGAGTATCCAGCATCACGTCAACGTCAGCGTCAGTCACTTCAACAACCGGTTTTTCAACTTCGATTGCGTCCAGACCTGTCAGCTCAACTTCCGGATAGACTTCAAATTCTACCGCGTAGGTGAAGTCTTCACCCAGCTTGTATTCGCCCGGAACATAGTTCGGAGCACCAGCCGGGTTGATTTTTTCTTTGATGATCGCGTCAACGAAGTGACGGCTCATCAGATCACCCAGAACGTCCTGGCGAACAGAAGCGCCATAACGCTGAGCAACAACATTCATCGGTACTTTGCCCTTACGGAAGCCGTCAATACGTACTTTCTTCGCAACGTTGACCAGCTCGCTTTTCACAGCGGTCTCGATGCTGTCAGCAGCGATTGTAATCGTTACACGGCGGCCAAGGCCTTGAGTGGTTTCAACTGAAACTTGCATCTTGTTACCTCAAAAAATCACAGTGCTCGGTCAACTCTACTCCGCAAGCACAGGTTGTTAGCTTAGCGGAACTGGGATGTTCTCTTAATCAATCACATTCCCTGTCGTCAGAATCATCCCGAAGACATTCCGAAAAATAAGACGCCGCATTATAGCGGCATCACTTTTATGAGTCGAGAACGGTTATCGCGCGTTGCTGCGGCTTTTTTCACAATTCCCGGCTAATTTTTGTCTGAATACTGTACTGCCCGTTCAAAATTCAGACAAAACAAAACGGCCCGCAGGCCGTTTTCACATAATCTGTAGCAACATACTGGAAAAGCGTCAGTTGTTGCAAATGCGTTTTTCTACGCGATGCTTCCCGCTCCACGACAAGGAGGCGACGCGAATATCGTATCCTGCAATCCTTCCCACTCCTTAATGGTGTAGGTATGCAGAGCCAGCGCATGTACGGTTGTGGAGAGTTCCGCCGTTAACGTACCGTAAATCATCCGATGACGATTAAGAAAACGTTCGCCAATGAAGCGATCGCTGACCAGCACAACTTTAAAATGGCTTTCAGAGCCTGCCGGAACATTGTGACGATAGCTTTCATCCACAACTTCAAGGAACACGGGTTGGAACGTTGTCCTTAATTTTTCTTCTATTTGCTCACGTATCATCATGAAATATCTCCTCCGACAACGCTGAGATGTCACCCATCCCTTTAAATACTAGCCGCTTTTACCGCTTCCATTACACTCTTACAACAAAAATTTAGCGTTCGTCTGATTTTCTCATTCAAACGTATGAAGTTTACTGACTTATCTGCCCAATCGAGGGCCAAAAACCGGGGTATTGTGCCCCGAGGGTCAGAAAACCGACAACGCAATGAATTTACATGCGTTGAGCTCTTCCCCTCGCCGTTGGCGATGTTATGATGGCGTGAATTTTTTCTATCACGCTTAATTTCTATTACGCTTAAGAGTCACTGAGAGTTCGAACATGTTAAAAAAAATCCTCTTTCCGTTAGTTGCTCTGGTTATGCTGGCAGGATGCGCAACACCGCCAACAACGATTGATGTCTCTCCCAAAATTTCCCTGCCACAGCAGGACCCGAGTCTGATGGGAGTTACCGTCAGCATTAACGGTGCCGATCAGCGTCCGGATCAGGCGCTGGCAAAAGTGACCCGCGACAACCAAATGGTTACCCTGACCGCGTCTCGCGATCTGCGTTTCTTGCTGCAAGAAGTTCTGGAAAAACAGATGACTGCGCGTGGCTACATGGTGGGACCGAACGGTCCGGTTAACCTGCAAATCATTGTTAGCCAACTGTACGCCGATGTGTCTCAGGGCAGCGTCCGCTACAACATCGCGACCAAAGCTGACATCGCTATCATCGCGACCGCAGCAAACGGGAACAAGATGACCAAAAACTACCGTGCCAGCTACTCTGTCGAAGGCGCACTGCAGGCCTCTAACAAAAATATCGCTGACGCGGTTAACAGCGTGCTGACCGACACCATCGCTGATATGTCTCAGGACACCAGCGTTCACGATTTCATTAAGCAGAACGCACGTTAATTTCTGCCCTCAGGCCCGGCATACGCCGGGCCCGTAGAAGCCCATGTCCAGTCACTATTTACGTATATTTCAGCAACCGCGTTCCGCTATCCTGTTGATTCTGGGGTTCGCTTCCGGTTTACCTCTCGCGCTGACGTCAGGCACACTTCAGGCCTGGATGACCGTTGAGAACATCGATCTTAAAACCATTGGTTTCTTTTCCTTAGTGGGACAGGCCTACGTTTTTAAGTTTCTCTGGTCGCCCATCATGGACCGCTACACGCCGCCTTTTTTAGGTCGTCGTCGCGGCTGGCTGCTAACCACACAGTTTCTGTTGCTGATTTCAATTGCGGCAATGGGTTTCCTGGAACCCGGAACGCAATTGCGCTGGATGGCCGCACTGGCGGTCGTTATCGCCTTCTGCTCGGCGTCGCAGGATATTGTTTTTGATGCCTGGAAGACCGATGTGTTACCCGCCGAGGAGCGTGGGACTGGCGCAGCGATCAGCGTGTTAGGTTATCGCCTGGGAATGTTGGTTTCCGGTGGACTGGCCCTCTGGATGGCAGACCGCTGGCTCGGCTGGCAAGGCATGTACTGGCTGATGGCGGCCTTACTGCTCCCCTGCATTATTGCCACACTGCTCGCCCCTGAACCCGCCGATAGCATCCCGGTACCCAAAACGCTGGAACAGGCGGTCGCTGCGCCATTGCGCGACTTTTTTGGTCGCAACAACGCCTGGCTGATTTTGCTGCTCATCGTGCTGTATAAACTGGGTGACGCCTTCGCCATGAGCCTGACCACCACCTTTTTGATTCGCGGCGTCGGTTTTGACGCCGGTGAAGTTGGCGTGGTAAATAAAACGCTGGGATTGCTGGCTACCATTGTCGGTGCGCTTTACGGCGGAGTTCTGATGCAGCGTCTTTCGCTGTTCCGCGCGTTATTGATCTTCGGCATGCTTCAGGGCGCTTCAAACGCCGGGTATTGGTTACTGTCTGTCACCGATAAGCACATGTTCAGCATGGGCGCGGCCGTGTTTTTCGAAAACCTGTGCGGCGGTATGGGGACGGCGGCATTTGTCGCGCTGCTCATGACCCTGTGCAACAAATCATTTTCCGCTACTCAATTTGCCCTTCTCTCCGCGCTCTCTGCGGTAGGCCGCGTCTATGTCGGCCCCGTCGCGGGCTGGTTTGTAGAGGCCCACGGCTGGCCAACGTTCTATCTCTTTTCCGTCGTCGCCGCCGTTCCGGGGCTTCTGCTGCTTCTGGTTTGTCGTCAAACGCTGGAACACAGTTGGGAAAGCGAAGGCTTTATTCCACGAACGGAATTTCGCAGAGCCTATAGTCTGGCCTTGCTCACGCTGACAACAGGCTGTTGCTTGCTGGTTGTGTGGCTGCTGTTGCTGACAATGAATGCTGCAGATTACACCAATTTCTCGTTCCTGCCTGCGATGCTGGAAACAGGCGTTGTGATCGCCGTGTGCGGCATTGTGTTCGGCGGATTGCTCGATTATCTGGCGCTACGGAAAACACGCTTGCTGTAAAGAAAATGTTATTTGCCGTTGTAATAACATGCCGTAATTATAACGGTCAAATAACCACCAGTTGATAAAAATTATATTTGTTCTTTTGTGCTCAATAGAATTTGGAAATTATTGACAATTTCACCGCCCCCTATTTTCCTTACACGATTCAGCCGATGAGTATTTAATTTTCCGTTTTTTAATTGTCCAGTTATTGATAATAGATTGTTAATTAATTGTTTTATTTTCACATTGGTTATACCAATTGCCCTCCCTGACTCATCGGATCACCCACTTTCGTTATAACGTCATGTTGCAACAGGTTCTTAAAGTCAATTCAACACCCCGTGCAACATATGTGACACGTGCGGCAGAACCCGGTAACACAGATCCATTGATGTTTACAGTAATGTAACCTTCCCGTAAAATGCCCACACACTTTAAACGCCACCCGGTCCCGTGGAATTGAGGTCGTTAAATGAGACTCAGGAAATACAATAAAAGTTTGGGATGGTTGTCATTAATTGCAGGCACTGCATTACTCAGTGGCTGTAATTCTGCGCTGCTTGACCCTAAAGGACAGATTGGACTGGAACAACGTTCATTGATACTGACGGCATTTGGCCTGATGTTGATTGTCGTTATTCCCGCCATCTTGATGGCTGTTGGTTTCGCCTGGAAGTACCGTGCGAGCAATAAAGATGCGAAGTACAGCCCGAACTGGTCACACTCCAATAAAGTGGAAGCTGTGGTCTGGACGGTGCCTATCTTAATCATCATCTTCCTTGCCGTACTGACCTGGAAAACCACTCACGCTCTTGAGCCAAGCAAACCGCTGGCGCATGACGAGAAGCCGATTACCATTGAAGTGGTTTCCATGGACTGGAAATGGTTCTTCATCTACCCGGAACAGGGCATTGCAACCGTAAATGAAATCGCCTTCCCGGCGAACACTCCGGTTGAGTTCAAAGTGACCTCCAACTCCGTGATGAACTCCTTCTTTATCCCGCGTCTGGGTAGCCAGATCTATGCCATGGCCGGTATGCAAACGCGTTTGCATCTGATCGCCAACGAAGTCGGTACTTATGATGGTATCTCCGCAAGCTACAGCGGACCAGGCTTCTCCGGCATGAAGTTCAAGGCTATCGCAACAAAGGACCGCGCCGAATTCGATCAATGGGTTGCTAAAGCGAAACAGTCTTCGAACACCATGAATGACATGGCAGCGTTCGATAAAGTGGCTGCACCAAGCGAATACAACCAGGTGGAATATTTCTCCACTGTGAAACCGGATTTGTTTAAAGACGTTATTAACAAATTCATGGCTCACGGTAAGAGTATGGACATGACCCACCCTTCAGCCGAGCACAGCTCACATGAAGGAATGGAAGGCATGGACATGAGCCACGCGGAATCCGCCCATTCAGGGGGGTGAGGAAGATACGATGTTAGGAAAATTAACACTGGATGCAGTCCCGTTCCATGAACCTATCGTCATGGTTACGATCGCTGCCATTATCATCGGTGGGGCGGCCTTACTGGGCCTCATTACTTACTTCGGTAAGTGGACCTATCTGTGGAAAGAGTGGCTAACTTCGGTTGACCACAAACGCCTTGGCATCATGTATGTCATCGTCGCAATCGTCATGCTGCTGCGTGGCTTTGCGGATGCGGTCATGATGCGTAGTCAGCAGGCGCTGGCCTCGGCCGGGGAAGCAGGCTTCCTGCCACCTCACCACTACGACCAGATCTTCACGGCGCACGGCGTGATTATGATCTTCTTCGTGGCAATGCCATTTGTTATCGGTCTGATGAACCTGGTGGTTCCGCTGCAGATCGGCGCACGTGACGTTGCCTTCCCGTTCCTGAACAACCTGAGCTTCTGGTTCACCGTTGTCGGTGTCATTCTGGTTAACCTGTCTCTGGGCGTCGGTGAGTTCGCACAGACCGGTTGGCTGGCGTATCCGCCGCTTTCGGGAATAGAGTACAGTCCAAGTGTCGGGGTAGATTACTGGATCTGGAGTCTCCAGCTCTCCGGTATCGGTACGACGCTGACCGGTATCAACTTCTTCGTGACGATTCTGAAGATGCGTGCGCCGGGCATGACCATGTTCAAGATGCCGGTATTTACTTGGGCATCGCTGTGTGCGAACGTACTGATCATCGCCTCGTTCCCTATTCTGACAGTCACCATCGCGCTGCTGACCCTGGATCGCTATCTGGGCACCCATTTCTTTACCAACGATATGGGCGGCAACATGATGATGTACATCAACCTGATTTGGGCCTGGGGCCATCCGGAAGTGTACATTCTGATTCTGCCAGTGTTTGGGGTGTTCTCTGAAGTCGCAGCAACCTTCTCGCGTAAGCGCCTGTTTGGTTACACCTCACTGGTGTGGGCAACCGTGTGTATTACCGTGCTGTCGTTCATCGTCTGGCTGCACCACTTCTTCACCATGGGTGCGGGTGCGAACGTAAACGCCTTCTTCGGTATCACCACGATGATTATCGCCATCCCGACCGGGGTGAAGATTTTCAACTGGCTGTTCACCATGTACCAGGGACGTATCGTATTCCACTCCGCGATGCTGTGGACCATTGGTTTTATCGTCACCTTCTCTGTGGGTGGTATGACCGGTGTTCTGCTGGCGGTTCCGGGTGCCGACTTCGTTCTGCATAACAGCCTGTTCCTGATTGCCCACTTCCACAACGTTATCATCGGTGGTGTGGTCTTCGGTTGCTTCGCAGGTATGACTTACTGGTGGCCAAAAGCGTTTGGCTACACGTTGAACGAAACCTGGGGTAAACGCGCATTCTGGTGTTGGATCATCGGCTTCTTCGTCGCATTTATGCCGCTGTACGTGCTGGGCTTCATGGGGATGACCCGTCGCCTCAGCCAGCAGATTGATCCACAGTTCCACACCATGCTGATGATTGCCGCCTGCGGCGCCGCGCTGATTGCGCTGGGTATTCTGTGTCTGGTCATCCAGATCTACGTTTCTATTCGCGACCGCGACCAGAACCGTGACCTGACAGGCGATCCATGGGGTGGCCGTACGCTGGAGTGGGCAACCTCTTCCCCGCCTCCGTTCTATAACTTTGCCGTTGTGCCGCACGTTCACGAGCGTGATGCATTCTGGGAAATGAAAGAAAAAGGCGAAGCGTACAAACAGCCTACGCACTATGAAGAAATTCATATGCCGAAAAACAGCGGTGCGGGCATTGTCATTGCCGCCTTCGCGACCCTCTTCGGTTTCGCCATGATCTGGCATATCTGGTGGCTGGCGATTGCAAGCTTCGCAGGCATGATCATCAGCTGGATTGTGAAAAGCTTTGATGAGGACGTGGACTACTACGTACCAGTCCCGGAAGTCGAAAAACTGGAAAATCAGCATTTCGATGAGATTTCTAAGGCAGGGCTGAAAAATGGCAACTGATACTTTAGCGCACGCGACTGCCCACGCGCACGAACACGGGCACCACGACGCAGGCCAGACCAAAATCTTCGGATTTTGGATCTACCTGATGAGCGACTGCATTCTGTTCTCTATTCTGTTTGCAACCTATGCCGTTCTGGTGAACGGCACTGCAGGTGGCCCAACAGGTAAGGACATTTTTGAACTGCCGTTCGTTCTGGTAGAAACGTTCCTGCTGTTATTCAGCTCCATCACCTACGGCATGGCGGCGATCGCCATGTACAAAAACAACAAGAGCCAGGTCATCTCCTGGCTGATGCTGACCTGGTTGTTTGGCGCAGGCTTCATCGGGATGGAAATCTATGAATTCCATCACCTGGTTGTTGAAGGTATGGGTCCGGATCGCAGCGGCTTCCTGTCTGCGTTCTTCGCGCTGGTCGGTACGCACGGTCTGCACGTCACTTCCGGTCTTATCTGGATGGCGGTGCTGATGGTGCAAATCGCCCGTCGCGGCCTGACCAGCACTAACCGTACCCGCATCATGTGCCTGAGCCTGTTCTGGCACTTCCTGGATGTGGTGTGGATCTGTGTGTTCACTGTTGTTTATCTGATGGGGGCGATGTAATGAGTCATTCTACCGAACACAGCGGCGCGTCCCATGGCAGCGTAAAAACCTACATGACAGGGTTTATCCTGTCGATCATCCTGACGGTCATTCCGTTCTGGATGGTGATGACGGGTTCTGCCTCTCCAGCCGTAATTCTGGGGACGATTCTTGCGATGGCAGTGGTACAGATTCTGGTGCATCTGGTGTGCTTCCTGCACATGAACACCAAATCTGATGAAGGCTGGAACATGACGGCTTTCGTCTTTACCGTGTTGATCATCGCCATCCTGGTTGTGGGCTCCATCTGGATTATGTGGAACCTCAACTACAACATGATGATGCACTAAGAGCGGCGAGTATGATGTTTAAGCAATACCTGCAAGTAACGAAACCAGGCATCATCTTTGGCAACCTGATCTCGGTGATTGGGGGGTTCCTGCTGGCCTCAAAAGGCAGCATCGATTACCCCCTGTTTATCTACACGCTGATCGGTGTGTCACTGGTTGTGGCGTCGGGTTGTGTATTTAACAACTACATCGACAGGGATATCGACAGGAAGATGGAAAGGACCAAGAATCGGGTGCTGGTAAAAGGCCTGATCTCTCCTAACGTCTCGCTGGTGTACGCCACCCTGCTGGGTATTGCTGGCTTCATGCTGCTGTGGTTTGGCGCTAACCCTCTGGCCTGCTGGCTGGGGGTGATGGGCTTCGTGGTGTATGTTGGCGTCTATAGCCTGTACATGAAACGCCACTCCGTTTACGGCACGCTGATTGGCTCTCTCTCCGGCGCTGCGCCGCCGGTGATTGGCTACTGCGCCGTAACGGGTGAGTTCGACAGCGGCGCATTGATTCTGCTGGCGATCTTTAGCCTGTGGCAAATGCCGCACTCCTATGCCATCGCGATTTTCCGCTTTAAGGATTATCAGGCAGCCAATATCCCGGTTCTGCCGGTGGTCAAAGGTATTTCGGTCGCGAAAAACCACATCACGCTGTACATCGTGGCGTTTGCTATCGCCACCCTGATGCTGACCCTTGGCGGCTACGCAGGTTACAAATACCTGATCGTCGCAGCGGCAGTAAGCGTCTGGTGGCTCGGCATGGCGTTGCGCGGTTACAAAGTGGAAGATGATAAAGTCTGGGCGCGTAAGCTCTTCGGCTTCTCCATCATCGCCATTACCGCACTCTCCGTGATGATGTCCGTTGACTTTATGGTGCCGAATTCGCAAAGCCTGCTGACCTACGTCTGGTAAGTCAAACATCGCTTAAAAAGGGCGCTCCGGCGCCCTTTTTTATTCACATCACAAATTAATTAGGCACGTAATATTTTCTCATTAACCGCGTATTTACCCCGCCGGCGTACCGCTTTACACTAGTCGCGAATTGTATACAGAGGTGGGAATGAACGATTACAAAATGACGCCAGGCGAGTTGCGCGCCACCTGGGGTTTAGGGACCGTATTTTCATTGCGCATGCTCGGCATGTTTATGGTTCTGCCTGTTCTGACCACTTACGGTATGGCGCTACAAGGTGCCAGCGAAGCCTTGATTGGACTTGCCATCGGCATTTACGGGCTGGCGCAAGCCGTTTTCCAGATCCCCTTCGGATTGCTCTCCGACCGTATTGGTCGCAAGCCGCTTATTGTCGGCGGCCTGGCGGTGTTTGTCGCTGGTAGCGTGATCGCCGCCCTCTCCCACTCTATTTGGGGGATCATTCTGGGGCGTGCGCTGCAGGGGTCTGGCGCCATCGCCGCCGCCGTCATGGCGCTGTTATCGGATTTGACCCGCGAGCAAAATCGCACCAAAGCGATGGCGTTTATCGGCGTCAGTTTTGGTATTACCTTCGCCATTGCGATGGTGCTCGGGCCGGTGATCACCCACGCCCTCGGGCTGAATGCCCTGTTCTGGATGATCGCGATACTGGCCACCCTCGGTATTATCTTGACTATCTGGGTGGTACCTAACAGCACTAACCATGTGCTGAACCGCGAATCCGGGATGGTAAAAGGCAGTTTCAGCAAGGTACTGGCCGAACCCAAACTGCTAAAGCTCAACTTCGGCATTATGTGCCTGCACATCCTGTTGATGTCTACCTTCGTTGCCCTCCCTGGTCAGCTCACCGCCGCAGGTTTTCCTGCTGCCGAGCACTGGAAGATTTACCTGGTCACCATGTTGATCTCTTTTGGTTCCGTGGTGCCCTTCATTATTTATGCCGAAGTAAAACGCAAGATGAAGCGGGTATTTCTGTGGTGCGTGGCGCTGATCCTGATAGCGGAAATTGTGCTGTGGGGAGCGGATGTCCATTTCTGGGGACTGATTGCCGGGGTTCAGCTTTTCTTCCTCGCCTTCAACCTGATGGAAGCCCTCCTTCCTTCGCTTATCAGCAAAGAGTCCCCCGCCGGTTATAAAGGAACCGCAATGGGCGTCTACTCCACCAGCCAGTTCCTGGGCGTGGCGATTGGTGGTTCGTTGGGCGGCTGGGTCGATGGGATGTTTGACGGTCAGGCAGTGTTTCTGGCAGGGGTCGTGCTGACGGCCGTGTGGCTGGCGGTTGCCAGTACCATGAAAGAACCGCCGTATGTCAGCAGCTTACGTGTCGAAATTCCAGCGGATGTTGCCGCTGATGACGCCCTCAAACAGCGCCTGATGGCAAAAGATGGGGTGAGTGAAGTGCTGATTGTGGCGAGCGAACATTCCGCCTACGTGAAGATCGACAGCAAAATCACCAATCGGTTTGAGGTTGAGCAAACCATCAAACCCGCGTAATTCTTCATTACGCCGGATGGCGGCTATCAGCCTAACCGGGCCTACACATTACGTTGATATTGTAGGCCTTAACGCTGTGCGCCATCCAGCATGACCACTTAGTCGCGGAAGTTTTTAAACTGGAACGGCTGCCCCAGATCGCCGCCGCGCACCAGCGCCATCACGGACTGCAGATCGTCACGCGCCTTACCGGTCACACGAATTTCCTCGCCCTGAATCTGCGCCTGCACTTTCAGCTTGCTGTCTTTAATCAGCTTGACGATTTTCTTCTGCACGGCGCTTTCAATGCCCTGTTTCAGCTTCGCTTCAACAAACCAGGTTTTACCGCTGTGGATGAACGTTTCCGGCACGTCCAGAGACGTCCCTTCAATGCCGCGTTTCAGCAGCTTGGCACGCAGAATATCCAGCAACTGATTGACCTGAAAATCAGATTCGCTCAGAACTTTGATTGTCTTATTCGCCTCATTCAGCTCAAAAGTGGCCTCAACGCCCCGAAAATCAAAGCGTGACTCAACTTCGCGGCTCGCATTATCGACTGCGTTACGCGCTTCCTGAAGATCAACTTCAGACACAATATCGAAAGATGGCATCTTTTCCTCTCCCTCTGTTTTTGATGCGAAGCATAATACCTGCAAAGTTCCTCGACAGACAGCGCTATACTATGTGGAAGAACGCCCGGTGCTGTTGCGGGTGAGGAGGATGAATGAAAATAACCGTATTGGGATGCGGAGCCTTAGGGCAACTTTGGCTTACAGCGCTGTGCAAACATGGACATGAAGTACAAGGCTGGCTGCGGGTACCGCAACCTTATTGCAGCGTGAACCTTATCGAGACCGATGGTTCGATTTTTAATGAATCCCTGACGGCGAACGACCCCGATTTTCTCGCGAATAGCGATCTGTTGCTGGTGACACTCAAAGCCTGGCAAGTCTCGGACGCCGTGAAAGGGCTTGCGGCAATTCTGCCGGTGACCACACCGATTCTGTTGATTCACAATGGAATGGGTACGATTGAAGAACTGCAAAGCATTTCTCAACCGCTGCTGATGGGCACCACCACCCACGCAGCAAGGCGCGATGGCAACATTATTATCCACGTAGCCAATGGGACAACGCGCATTGGTCCAGCGCGTGAACAGGATGGTGATTACAGTTACCTCGCCGATCTGCTGCAGAACGTGCTGCCCGATGTTGCCTGGCACAACAATATTCGTACCGAAATGTGGCGCAAACTGGCCGTGAACTGCGTGATAAATCCGCTCACCGCCCTGTGGAACTGCCCAAATGGCGAGCTACGGCAACATCCTGAACAAATCATGCTGATCTGTCAGGAGGTGGCGGCGGTTATCGAGCGTGAAGGGCACCATACCTCGGTGGATGATTTACGCTATTATGTTGAGCAAGTGATTGACAGTACGTCACAAAACATCTCATCCATGCTGCAGGATATTCGTGCTCTGCGCCATACCGAGATCGATTACATTACCGGCTACTTATTAAAACGCGCCCGCGCGCATGGTATTGCCGTTACGGAAAACGCCCGTCTGTTTGAAATGATAAAGCGAAAGGAAAGTGAGTATGAGCGCTCAAGCACTGGTATGTCTCGCCCCTGGTAGTGAAGAGACCGAAGCGGTTACCACTATCGATCTCCTGGTTCGTGGCGGTATTCAGGTCACTACGGCGAGCGTGGCCAGCGACGGCTCCCTGACCATCGTCTGTTCGCGTGGTGTGAAGCTGCTCGCGGACGCGCCTCTGGTGGAAGTGGCTGACGGCGATTTCGACATTATTGTGTTACCGGGCGGTATAAAAGGCGCCGAATGTTTTCGCGACAGCCCGTTGCTGGTTGAAACGGTCAAACAGTTCCATCGCTCCGGACGTATCGTCGCGGCAATCTGCGCGGCGGCGGCAACGGTACTGGTTCCGCACAATATCTTCCCGCTCGGTAATATGACCGGATTCCCCGCGCTGAAAGATAAAATCCCGGCTGAACAGTGGCAGGACAAACGTGTAGTTTGGGACCCGCGCGTTAACCTGTTGACCAGTCAGGGGCCAGGGACATCCATCGACTTTGGCCTGAAAATCATTGACCTGCTGGTCGGGCGCGAAAAGGCCCATCAGGTCGCGTCACAGTTAGTTATGGCGGCAGGCATTTATAACTACTACGAGTAATTTCAAGGCCACTCCAGCGGCCTGCTTAATCTTAATAAAGGAATAACAGATGAAGGGATGTCTGACCGGAGTGGCTTTATGGTTGTTTTCTGGCTGCGTGATAGCGACGCAGTTAGACATTAAGAACCTCAGCTTCAACTATCCTGAGAGCACGGAGATTCAGTATCGTCTCCCCTGGTTCACCTCAGCGGATAACCCACAAGCTGCAAAGCGCATCAACGATTTTATCTTCTCCCGTTTTCTGAACCAGTTGCCGGGTAACGATCCGCAGGCCACGTTGAATAAACTGGCAAAAAGCGGCATTGATGCCACCGCCAATCTGGACTACACCGTCGAATATCGTGACAACAAAATACTGACATTAAACCTTTTTGTGGAAGGCTGCGGCGCCTATTGCGAATCTTATAATGTTCCACTGAGCTTCGATTTAGCGAGTGGCGCGAATATCACCCTCGACGATCTGTTTTCCCCGGCCACCATTGCCCAGTTAAACACCCGCGTCAGAAAAGATATTCGCTCCCAGATAACCACCTTTGTTGATAAGCATAAGTCCGAGTCGGCAGAGCAAATCAAAGCGGAAAAAGGAGAGGATTTTAATTACGAAGAGTTCTATGCCTCATGCGCGACGTATGAGGGCGGGCTGTACTATGTTGATAATTTCTCGCTTCAGAAAGGCGATCTCGTCTTCATTAATGGACGTTGCAGCAACCATGCAAGCCGCGCGATGGATGAGCTCGGTGATTTCACGACGAAAATCGCCGCCGCAACGTTACACGACCAACTGACCCCCTACGGGAAGTCACTGACTTCCGGTAACAGTGAAAAACCCCTCTCCCCTGCCCCCTCGCTTAACGGCAAGTTAGTCTACGGCACGTTGGGAAAAAGTATGCGCATCGTGATGAATATCACCTGTAATGAAGCATCGGCCAGCGGAGCCTATTTTTATGAAAAATACGGCTCACCTATCGAACTTACCGGTAAATGCGGTACGGAGAATGCTCAGCACTATGAGCTGAGAACGAGTATTTCTGCTGAAACCGAAGAGAAGATCACTCTGGATTTAAACAATGGCGTCTATCTGGGCGTCTGGGAATCGAACGGGAAAACGCTCCCCATTCGCTTTGAATAACAGTGTCAGATTGCCGGATGACGGCGTAGTACTTCGTCATCCGGCCTGCAAAAATACTGGGTTCGAAGAGGGAGAAACATACCCGCTTAGAACCATGGCGCTCCGCTCATGACATTACTGTAAAACAGCATTCTTCCCGCCAGTTCGCCCGTCACAATAATGGCCCCCCACGCGTAAGCGCTTACCCCAACATTCAGGCGAGAAATGCCCCATACGGCAACACCGATACTGGCGAATAGCTGCCACCAGAACAGAGGACTTGCAGCATCAGCGCCCGGAACCTGGAAACGGATCCACAGCGCGCCTGCGCTTAACAGAATTCCGATGAAGATTCCCGCTCTGCATAAGATCGGCGTTGGGTTATGCCAACAGCCAAACGCCACCGCCACACTCATAAACCCGAGCAGAATAGCCGTTGCCAAAAAACTGACAGGTGTAGCAACCGAAGACCAAAGCGGATGCAGCACCATCTGATGGTAAACCTGCGACGTCACCAGAATAGATATCAGCCCCACAAGCGCAGTGATTCCCCCCAGAAGGACAACGGCATGATGTTCAGGTTTAAGCCAGCACAGCACTAGCCAGCAGAACATCACGCCATTCAACGCAATAAACATCACCACTTCCCGACTGAGCCAGGAATTCCCTAACCCGAAAAGCGAGCGATAAGCGCCTTCAGGCGATCCCAGGTGCGCCAGCGAGGCAAACGATCCCAGCACCGTGATAACCCAGAACCATGATGCCAGCGTGCAGTATTGCATCGCGCTGAATTTTTTTGCGCCGAAATGCTGACACAGCGTTAACGCCAGTACGCCGCCAATTCCCCACTGCGCGAAGACGGTGAAGAAAACCAATGGCAATTCATAATGTTCCATTTCGTTCTCCTCAATCCCTGGGGGGAATAATGACAATGTTGGGTTGACTGATCGTGTGATCGGGGAGGTTGTAGCGTTTTTCCAGTATCGCCCACTGCGTCGTATGTTCCTTACGCAATTCCGTTATCTCACCAAAACGTAATACACCTGCCGGACAGGACTCCACGCAACGTGGCTGTAAACCCTCATCAAGGCGTTCGGCGCACAGGTTGCATTTACTGGTTTTGCCTTCTTCAGGATCGTAAACCGGCGCGCTCCACGGTCAGGCCATAATGCACATCCGACAGCCAATGCAGCGCTCGTGATCCTGTATCACGATGCCATCAGCCCGCTTCGTATACGTTCCCGCAGGGCACACCTTCATACACTGCGGGTCATCGCAGTGGTTACACGACATGCTAATAAACGCCTGGGTGTTGGGTTCATCCGTATGACGTTCGCGAACCCGACGCCATAACACCCCAAGAGGGGTCATATTTTCCGATTTGCAGGCCATGCTACAGGTTTTGCAGCCATAGCAATTCTGCATATCAATAAGAAATCCATATTGTTTCATCGCGATTATGCCTCCCTTCTCACATCCACCAGCGTACTGTTGCAACAGTGTCCATTCCCCAACACTTCCACCTGATCGTTAGTGACATGACTGCTGCTTCCGCCCTGTTGCTCCCACCAACCGTTATCCAGACTCACCACCCCGCGTTTGATATGTGTGGTCACGTCGGCAATCGCCCGATGTTGTCCGCGATGATTGAACACCACGACCCACTCTCCTGCCTGGATCTGACGCTGGCGGGCGTCTTCAGGGTGAATCATCACGTTCGGTCGGTTACGCTGAACTTCGAGGATCCATTCGTTCATGCCGTGACTGGAGTGCACACTACGTGCCAGTTTGCGCTGCACCGCCATTAACGGATACTGACTTGCCAGTTCAGGCGAACCTTTTACCGACTCTTTCACCTGCTTCCAGGTCACCACCGGAAGAAAATCCTTTTTGGCCCACTCCTCTATGTAGAGGTGCGCTTTGCCGGTCGACGTGCGGAACTGCCCGTCTTTAAACGGGATCCACTCTTCCTCAACAGGACATACCGGCCCTTTTTTCAGCATGTCACGGGTAATGCCCGAGCCTTTAAGGCAGGTATCGATGTAGTGTTCAATGGGCTGGTTAAAGACCTCACCAAAGCCAAAGCGCTCGGCCAGGCGAGCAAAAATCCAGTAATCAGGTTTTGCTTCTCCCGGTGGTTCCACCGCTTTTTCCATCAGTTGCACATAGTGGCTGCGTACCCCCGCCATTAAGCTGACATCTTCAAAAATGGTCGTAACGGGGAGCACCAGATCGGCGTACAGCGCAGACGAACTCATGAGATTGTCGGCTACCACCACAAACGGCACTTTTTTAAAGGCTTCTCTGACCTGATTGGTATTCGGCAGTTGTGTCATGGCCCCCAGCGTCATGTTCCACCAGAACTTAATCGCGTGCGGTTTTTCGTTAACGACCCAGTCACCGATTTTGGGAATAGGAATGGAGGGGATTTTGGCGGCATTGGGTGCCGGAGGGACGATGGGCGAAAATTTTGCCATCTGTCTGACGCCACCGGCATCGCAAACCCCCGCCCCGGCTTTGCCGATATTGCCGGTGATCAGCGCGAGGTAAAACTGGCTGGCCGCAACGTAAGTGCCAAACTCGGTTCTTTGCGCGCCGGACATGTTCTGGACAATCATCGCCGGTTGCGTTGACGCGTAATCCCGCGCCAGGCGTAATACCGTCTGCGCGGGTACATCAGTTTCTTCCTCTACCTTCTGCGCCGTCCAGGGCTTCGCCTGTGCCCATACGTTATCAAGCACAGTAGTAAAATCACTGCTGGCGGGCAATTCATCAGTCAGCAATGCAGGCATGACGCCGGGCGCATCGTGGCGTTTCAGGGTCTGGGTCAGCGTATCAAACACCAGATAGCTGTCTGCGTCCTTAGGGTCGGCACGCATCAATTGCTGCTGTTTATCGACCAGGTAAACCGCCCCGGTATGCGCACGCAGGAAGCCAGCGTCATAGCGTTTCTCCTGCATGATGATGTTGATCATCCCTAATGCCAGCGCGATATCTGTACCAGGCACAATCGGCACCCACTCGTCAGCTTTCGCCGCCGTTTCGTTAAATCGCGGATCGATCACCACCAGTCGCGCACCGTTGCGTTGCGCCTGTGAGTAATGTTTAAAATAGGCGTGCATGGTGACTGCCGGATTGTTTCCCCAGCACAAGATGTAACGGCTGTCCGCTATCGTGTCGCGGGTATCGGCATAACGCAGACCCACCATCGGCATCATCGCGGCGGTGACCGCTGCGCAACATAACGAGCCGGCCGTTTTTGTACTGCCGCCGAGATAATCGAAGAAGGCTTTGCCCATATCATTCTTGATAGAGTCCATGTTCCCGGAGGCGGCTGTGAGCAGTAAACCTTTATTACCATCGGTGGCAATTGTCTCCCTGATTTTCTTTTCAATCAGATCCAGCGCGGCGTCCCAGCTGATCGGCTTAAATTTACCCTCGCCTTTTTCCCCCGTACGCAGCAGCGGTTGCGTTAAGCGTAACGGGTGGTAGACCCATTTCGTCCGGCTAATTCCCCGCAAACAGCACTTCACATTGAAGCCTTTCGTCGCTTCAATTTTCATTAAGCGGTCTTTCCAGACATACGCCGTCAGGTTGCAGTGCAAACATTCCATCGCACAGGTCGACCGGTACGTCTGGTAATCCGTTTGCTTAAGGCGAACCCGGGCCAACGGTGAACCGTTGGCCTGGCGCAGCGTCAGAAACGTTGGCACCAGTGACGATAACCCCACTACGCCAAACCCTTTTAGCAGGGTTCTTCTTTTTAATCGGGTATTGCTCAATGCATCCATGTCCTTGCCTCCACAAAAGTTCACCATTAGTTAATCCAGGTACACCATTGATTAACTTGATACAGGTCAACGTCTCACCATTTAGGCGTAGCGCGCTTTTTAAATTGCGAAGGCAGTAAGGATTTCAGCCGCGATGGTATACTCGCGATGGATAAAAAAAGAGAACGCATATGGCTGAAACATCGCAAGGGGTAAATTCGGTTGATATCGCCGTCAACATTCTGACGTTTGTTGCCAGTCAAAACGGCCAGGCGCGGGCAATCGATATCGCCACCGGATGCAATCTGTCCAAGAGTCGTTTACATAAGTATCTGGTTTCGCTCTGTCGAACGGGCATGCTGGGGCAAAACGAAAAAGGGCTCTATTGCCTGGGGTCAACCCTTCTTCAGATGGCGGGAGATCCGGCGGCAGCACGCGATCCGGTGAGTGAGCTTAATACGCTGCTGATCGCTTTTCGCGATACCTTCAACCATTCAACCGGTGTCGTCATCCCGACCGACACAGGATTAGTGCTTAAGCACTACAATCGTAGTTTCCGTAACGTGGATATCGATTTTCTGCCCAATACGCCCGTTCCGCTTGATGCCAGTTCAGCAGGCCAAGTGTTCATGAGTTATTCCCACTATCAGGCGCAGAATCAGGCGCAAGCGCAACTCATTGAACAGATACGGTCTCAGGGCTATGCGGTGCGCCACAATCCGACGCAAGGGATCCCTGGCGCACAGTCGATTGCCTGTCCGCTACGGAATAAAAATGGAGAGCTGGTTGCGATTGCGGTGACGATGGGATTTTTCAGTACAGAAACCATCCCGCAAATTGCCGACCAGTTGGTGAGAAGCGTCGCGACGCTTTATTCGCAGGATTAAACTTACCCCGGCGCAGATGGCCGGGGTAAACAACAACTACGGGCGATAGACCTTCACGTTCTCGAAGCCTTGCTCGCGCAGATACAACGCCTGCAAACGGCTCATCACACCGCGTTCGCACCACAGCAGCCAGGTTTTACTCTGGTCGAGATCGCCGAATTTGGTGCTCAGTTTGTAGAATGGCAGAGACACCACATCCACACCTTCAACTTTCAGCGGCTTGTCATCCTGCTCATCAATGGAGCGAATATCCAGAATCACATCGTTAGGGCTAAAACCGCTGACGGTCTCAACTTCCACCACGTCTTGCTGGGTCTGCTGCGCAATGTCGCGAATATCGACATTGTTCGCTTCTTCGACCACTTTATCGAGGATGCTAAAGTCGAAATTCTCTTCTTCCGCTTCAATCTTCGCCTTGATCGCTTTCACCGTCGGGCTTTTCGAGATCACGCCGCAATATTCCGGCATGGTCCGCGCAAAGTCTTCCGTACCAATCTGGCGCGCCAGGTTGATGATGTGCTCTTTATCGTAAGAGATCAGCGGGCGCAGGATCAGCGTGTCGGAGACGTTATCAATCAAACGCAGGTTGGTCAGGGTCTGGCTGGACACCTGGCCCAGCGCTTCGCCAGTTACCAGCGCCTGTACGCCATAACGTTCCGCCACTTTCGACGCTGCACGCACCATCATGCGTTTCAGTACCACGCCCATCTGGCCATCATCCACTTTTTCGAGGATTTCGCCGACCACCGGTTCAAAGTTGATTGCGACAAAACGCACGCGGTGCGAACTGCCGAAGCGGTTCCACAGATAGTGCGCAACCTGACGCACGCCGATTTCATGTGCCGCGCCGCCGAGGTTAAAGAAGCAGTAATGCACGCGGCAGCCGCGACGCATCAGCATGTAGCTGGAAACGCCGGAGTCAAACCCGCCAGAAATCAGCGACAGAACATCTTCCTGGGTACCGATCGGGTAGCCGCCGATACCCTCGTAACGCCCTTTGATCAACAGCAGGCGATCGTCTTCCACCTCCAGATGTACGGTCACATCCGGGTGGGTCAGCTTCACACGCGCGGACTCAATGTGCTGATTCAAACCGCCGCCGACATAACGTTCGACTTCAATAGAGCTGAAGGGGTGCTTACCACGACGCTTGACGCGGACGCAGAAGGTTTTACCTTCCAGTTGGTCGCGATACTGGACCAGCGCCTTCTCGAAGATATCGTGCATGTCGGTGAACGGCACGTCTTCTACTTCAAGAATATGGTGGATACCCGGAATGCGGGTCAGCGCGTCGCGAATCGCCAGACGCTGGTTTTCATCTTTGGCGCGAACCTCAATATTGTCCCAGTGGCGGACAACGGCGAGCGTCTCGTCATAGTGCTTTAAAACGTTACGGATGTTTCCGGTCAAAATTTTTATAAAGCGCAAACGCACAGATTGGCTTTTGATGGTGATTTCCGGGAACAATTTAATGATAAACTTCATGGCGGCAATGGTTCGTTGGCAAGTCTAAAGGACTTGTTATGGGAAAAATACAGCAGCCCACACCTGCGGCTGCATCCAGGGGCGCAAGTATACCACCATCGCGCGCCTCCTGTGCACATTGCACGTTATTTGATAATTGCCCTGAGTCCGTTACCATGGTGGGGCTGAAAATATTGAGAGTCAGACATTCATTATGCCGAAGAAAAACGAGGCGCCCGCCAGCTTTGAAACAGCGCTGAGCGAGCTGGAACAGATTGTTACCCGTCTGGAAAGTGGCGACCTGCCGCTGGAAGAGGCGCTGAACGAATTCGAACGTGGCGTGCAACTGGCACGTCAGGGGCAGGCCAAGCTGCAACAAGCTGAACAGCGTGTGCAGATCCTGCTGACTGATAATGAAGACGCCTCACCCACGCCTTTTACACCGGACAATGAGTAAGTAAATGGATTTTACGCAGCAGTTACAGGCTTGCGTTGAGCAAGCAAACCAGGCGTTGAGTCGTTTTATCGCACCACTGCCCTTTCAGAACACTCCCGTGGTTGAAACCATGCAGTATGGCGCACTATTAGGTGGTAAGCGCCTGCGCCCGTTCCTGGTTTACGCCACCGGTCAGATGTTTGGCGTCAGCATCACTACGCTTGATGCCCCGGCAGCCGCCGTTGAGTGCATACATGCATATTCATTGATCCATGATGATTTACCGGCGATGGACGACGATGATCTGCGTCGCGGTCTGCCGACCTGTCATGTAAAATTTGGTGAAGCCAACGCGATCCTTGCAGGCGATGCCCTGCAAACCCTGGCGTTCTCCATCATCAGCGACGCGCCGATGCCGGAAGTCGCCGATCGCGACCGTATCGCCATGATCTCAGAACTGGCGAACGCGAGCGGTATCGCGGGCATGTGCGGCGGCCAGGCATTGGATCTTGATGCCGAAGGAAAACAGGTTCCGCTGGAAGCGCTGGAACGAATCCATCGCCATAAAACTGGCGCTCTCATTCGCGCCGCGGTTCGTCTCGGCGCTCTAAGTGCCGGAGAAAACGGACGAAATGCCCTGCCGATACTCGATAAATACGCAGAAAGTATCGGCTTAGCCTTCCAGGTTCAGGATGACATTCTGGATGTGGTGGGCGATACTGCAACGTTGGGTAAACGTCAGGGGGCTGATCAGCAACTTGGCAAAAGTACCTATCCTGCACTTTTGGGCCTTGAGCAAGCCCGGAATAAAGCCCAGGATCTGATTGATGACGCGCGCCAGTCTTTACGTCAACTGGCCGCATTATCACTCGATACTTCGGCACTGGAAGCGCTAGCGGACTACATAATCCAGCGTGATAAATAATTGACTACCCTGAGCAATGAATTGCCGTGGACACACGGCAATTTGGGTAAACAAACGATGAGTCTCTGATGAGTTTTGATATAGCCAAATACCCTACCCTGGCACTGGTCGATTCCACCCAGGAGTTACGTCTACTCCCGAAAGAGAGCCTGCCGAAACTCTGCGACGAGCTGCGCCGCTATTTACTCGACAGCGTAAGCCGTTCGAGTGGACACTTCGCCTCCGGGCTGGGCACGGTGGAACTGACCGTGGCATTGCACTATGTCTACCATACCCCGTTTGACCAGTTGATCTGGGACGTGGGGCATCAGGCTTATCCGCACAAAATTCTCACCGGCCGCCGCGATAAAATCGGCACCATTCGCCAGAAAGGCGGTTTACACCCCTTCCCGTGGCGTGAAGAGAGCGAGTACGACGTATTGAGCGTCGGCCACTCTTCTACCTCCATCAGCGCCGGAATTGGTATTGCCGTTGCCGCTGAAAAAGAAGGTAAAGACCGCCGTACCGTCTGTGTGATTGGCGACGGTGCCATCACCGCAGGGATGGCGTTTGAAGCAATGAACCATGCGGGCGATATCAAGCCGGACATGCTGGTCATTTTGAACGACAACGAAATGTCGATCTCCGAGAATGTCGGCGCGCTGAACAATCATCTGGCGCAGCTGCTTTCCGGCAAGTTGTACTCTTCGCTGCGTGAAGGCGGGAAGAAAGTCTTCTCCGGCGTACCGCCGATTAAAGAGTTACTCAAGCGCACCGAAGAACATATCAAAGGCATGGTCGTCCCCGGCACGCTGTTTGAAGAGCTGGGCTTTAACTACATCGGGCCGGTCGATGGTCACGACGTCGTCGGACTCATCACCACGCTGAAGAACATGCGCGACCTGAAAGGACCGCAGTTCCTGCACATCATGACCAAGAAAGGTCGTGGTTACGAACCCGCAGAAAAAGACCCGATTACCTTCCACGCCGTTCCTAAATTTGATCCCTCCAGCGGTTGTCTGCCCAAAAGCAGCGGCGGCCTGCCGAGTTACTCGAAAATCTTCGGTGACTGGTTATGTGAAACGGCGGCCAAAGACAACAAACTGATGGCCATCACGCCGGCGATGCGTGAAGGTTCCGGGATGGTGGAGTTCTCGCGTAAATTCCCTGATCGCTATTTCGACGTGGCGATTGCTGAACAACACGCGGTGACCTTTGCAGCCGGTCTGGCGATTGGCGGTTATAAGCCGGTGGTGGCGATTTACTCTACCTTCCTGCAACGCGCCTACGATCAGGTGCTGCACGATGTCGCGATTCAAAAACTGCCGGTCCTGTTTGCTATCGACCGGGCGGGGATTGTGGGTGCTGACGGACAAACACATCAGGGGGCGTTCGATCTCTCCTTCCTGCGCTGCATTCCGGAAATGGTCATCATGACGCCGAGCGACGAAAACGAATGTCGCCAGATGCTCTTCACCGGCTATCACTACAGCGAGGGTCCTGCCGCCGTACGCTACCCACGCGGCAATGCGGTAGGCGTTGAACTGACGCCGCTGGAAAAATTGCCGATCGGCAAAGGCATCGTCAGACGCCACGGTGAAAAACTGGCAATTCTGAATTTCGGTACGCTGATGCCAGAAGCGGCCAAAGTGGCGCAGTCGCTCAATGCGACCTTAGTCGATATGCGTTTTGTGAAACCACTGGATGAAACGTTGATTCTGGAAATGGCGGCTCGTCACGAGGCGATGGTCACCCTTGAAGAGAACGCCATCATGGGCGGCGCAGGCAGCGGTGTCAACGAAGTGCTGATGGCGCATCGTAAACCCGTGCCGGTGCTTAACCTCGGTTTACCAGACCATTTCATCCCACAAGGGACCCAGGACGAAGCCCGCGCAGAACTGGGACTCAACGCTGAAGGTATTGAAGCCAGAATCAAGGCCTGGCTGGCGTAACTCCCCTCCTCACTCCTGCTATGCTTGAACGATGAACAGCAAAGCAGGAGTGGTATCATGCAATACAATACGTTAGGAAAAACGGACCTCCGGGTCTCTCGCCTCTGCCTGGGCTGCATGACGTTCGGTGAACCGGATCGCGGCAATCACGCCTGGACGCTGCCGGAAGAAAGCAGTCGCCCCATCATTCAACGCGCACTGGCTGGCGGCATTAATTTCTTCGATACCGCCAACAGTTATTCCGACGGGAGCAGCGAAGAAATTGTCGGGCGCGCCCTGCGGGATTTTGCCCGTCGCGAAGACGTTGTGGTCGCGACCAAAGTCTTTTATCCCGTCGGCGACCTGCCGGAAGGATTATCCCGGGCGCAAATCCTGCGTTCAATTGATGACAGCCTCACCCGCCTTGGCATGGACTATGTCGATATTCTGCAAATTCACCGCTGGGACTACAACACGCCCATTGAAGAGACGCTGGAAGCCCTGAACGACGTGGTAAAGTCCGGCAAGGCACGCTACATCGGCGCCTCTTCCATGTACGCGGCGCAATTTGCTCAGGCACTGGCGCTGCAAAAACAGCACGGCTGGGCGCAGTTCGTCAGCATGCAGGATCACTACAACCTTATCTATCGTGAAGAAGAGCGCGAAATGCTGCCGCTGTGTTACCAGGAAGGCGTGGCGGTGATCCCCTGGAGTCCGTTGGCGCGCGGACGCCTGACGCGGCCCTGGGGTGAAACCACCGCCCGTCTGGTCTCCGATGAAGTGGGGAAAAATCTGTATAGCGAAAGTGACGAAAACGATGCGCAGATTGCCGCACGACTGGCAGGCGTCAGTGAAGAGCTTGGCGCGACGCGTGCCCAGGTCGCACTGGCCTGGCTGCTGAGTAAACGCGGCGTCGCTGCGCCGATTATTGGCACATCGCGCGAAGAACAGCTCGATGAACTGCTAAATGCCGTGGACTTAACGCTGCAACCAGAACAGATTGCCGAACTGGAAACACCGTACAAACCGCATCCGGTGGTGGGATTTAAGTAATGTGATAATGCCCGGTGGCGCTACGCTTACCGGGCCTACACTGGCGTCGCGCAAATCCGTAGGCCGGATAAGGCATTTATGCCGCCATCCGGCAAAATTTCGCCCGGTGGCGCTACGCTTACCGGGCCTACGCTGGCACCGTGCAAACCCGTAGGTCGGATCGGACATTCATGCCGCCATCCGGCAAAATCTCGCCCGGTGGCGCTACGCTTACCGGGCCTACACTGGCGTCGTGCAAATCCGTGGGCCGGGCCATCCGGCAATATGCGCGTTTAAATCAACCCAATCGGCCAGTGATGTCCGATGAAATACAGTATCCCGGCGGAAATCACGCCCGCGACGATATCATCGACCATAATCCCCATTCCGCCATGAACGTTGCGGTCAAACCAGCGGATCGGCCAGGGCTTCCACATATCAAGAATACGGAAAATCACAAACCCGGCGGCCACCCACTGCCAGGCCGTGGTGGGCAATGCCATCAGGGTTATCCACATCCCGATAAACTCGTCCCACACAATGCTGCCATGATCGTGCACGCCCATATCTTTCGCCGTCTGATGGCAAAGATAAACACCGATGCAGATCCCCAGCATTACCACCAGAGAATAGAGCTGCCAGGGTAAAAATGTCATCAGATACCAAAAAGGGATCGCCGCCAGCGACCCCATTGTACCTGGCACGACAGGGCTAAGCCCGCTGCCAAATCCTGTCGCCAATAAATGCCACGGATTACATAGTGTTAACCGACTTTTCGCGACATCTTTATGGCGTGGCAAAATGGTCATATCCTTTCCAGTCAAAGGTGACAGGATTCCCGTCACGCACAAAATTCATGCCTTCCACATCTGCGCTCATTTGCCCAATGCAGGTAAACGGAACGCCAAGCTGACCAATAGCCACATCCAGTGCGCCGCGGTTAATTTCCGGGACGGTAAAGCATAACTCATAGTCTTCACCGCCGGAGAGCGCCCAACGCAGAGCCTGATCTGGCGCCACATGGCGGGAGAGCGCATCGGAGTACGGTAACGCGTCCACTTCAATGCGAGCGCCACAACCACTGGCCGTGACGATATGCCCTAAATCCGAGATCAGTCCATCGGAGAGATCGATAGCCGCGCTCGCCAGATCGCGCAGCGCCTGGCCAATCAAAATACGCGGCGTGGGGCGTAAATGACGCTTCAACAGATACTCTGCATCTTTCGTCTCTGCGACCTGTAATCGATTCTGTAAAATCGCCAGCCCTGCGGCGCTGTCGCCTGGCGTTCCGGTAACGTAGATCCAGTCGCCCGGCTTCGCACCCGAGCGTTTTAAGGCGCGCCCGACGGGGACATAGCCATGGATACCCAGCGTCATCGACAACGGTCCACGTGTGGTATCGCCGCCGATCAACTGCATACCGTAATAATTGAGTTGTTCAAACAGACTGTCACTGAACGCGGCAAGCCAGGCTTCATTCACCTCGGGGAGCGTCAATGCCAGCGTCAACCAGGCGGGGTCGGCCCCCATCGCAGCCAGATCGCTTAGGTTTACCGCCAGCGCCTTATAGGCCAGATCGGCAGGATCAATATCAGGAAGGAAGTGGTTACCCGCCACCAGCGTATCGGTGCTGATCGCCAGGGTCTGTTTTTCAGGGATATTCAGGAGAGCGCAATCGTCACCAATGCCGGTCTCGACATCGAGGCGAGAGCTTCTTACACGATCAAAATAACGGGCAATCAGGGAGAACTCGCCGCATGCCATACGTTATGCCTCAGCAGGAAAAAAGAAAAGGCCGCCAGGCAAGCGGAAACATCCCGCTCTTCTGACGGCCTGCAGATTACTTTTTGTTGGGGCGAATCACAGGTGCTGCTTTATCCAGTACGCCGTTGACGAACTTGTGGCTATCTTCGGCACCGAAGGTTTTCGCCAGTTCAATAGCTTCGTTAATGGCCACTTTGTATGGCACATCCTGACGTTTGGACAGTTCAAACAGCGCAATGCGCAGCACCGCTTTTTCTACCTGACCCAGCTCTTCCAGCAGACGGGACAGGTACGGCTTCATCAGACCGTCGAGATACGCGCTATTAGTCGCCACTCCCGACAGCAGTTCACGGAAGTACAGGACGTCAACGTCTTTGACGTCTTGTTCCGCCAGGAACTGGTATTCAACATCAGCGATGTCGTTCTGGGACAACTGCCAGGAGTAGAGCGCCTGGACGGCACACTCACGGGCGCGGCGACGAGCAGCAGGTTTCACGGATTTCCCCTTACAAAAATCAGGCCTTAATGGCTTTCAATACATTAATCATTTCAAGCGCGGTCAGTGCAGCTTCAGCGCCCTTATTACCGGCTTTAGTGCCAGCACGTTCAATAGCTTGTTCAATACTTTCAGTGGTGAGAACACCAAAGGCTACCGGGATTCCGCTTTCCTGAGCGACATGCGCCAGGCCATTGCTTGCCCCGCCAGCGACATATTCGAAGTGTGCAGTACCGCCACGGATAACCGTACCCAGCGCAATCACCGCGTCATATTTACCGGTTTTTGCCAGTGCGCCAGCCGCCAGCGGCAGCTCATACGCGCCCGGAACCCAAACGACAGTAATGTTTTCATCTTTTACCTGGCCAATACGTTTCAGGGCGTCAATCGCACCTTCGAGCAGGCTGTCATTGATAAAGTTGTTGAAACGCGCAATGGTGATGGCGACGCGAGCGTCCGGGGTAGCAACGTTAGCTTCAATAATGTTCATACTCTTCCTTCGGGTTCATTTGTGGCCCCGCAGGGGGGCGGATTTTATCATAATATTTTGTGCGCTGCTTCCCTTTCGAACCGGGAGATCATGCGCCCACTAAATGCAGGCAAATATCCGGACCTACATGGCGTATCTCATTGAATTTAAAATGGGGGGCCTGACTTAATTTCTCAAGCCCCGGCAGTACACATAATCCCCGGGCGTCGCTTCCTAACAGTTTAGGCGCAACATAGACGATAAGCTCATCCACTAATCCGGCTTGTAACAATGCCCCCGCCAGCGTCGGTCCCGCTTCAACCCAGAGGCTGTTAATCTGCTGTTTGCCAAGCTGCATCATCAGCAGGACAAGGTCAAGATGGCCGTTGTGCTCTGGGGTAATGATTGACTTCACGCCTTCCGGCCAGTGGCGATCGTCGCTGTGCGTACGGGCAAACCAGGTTTCACCCGGCTGCTGCACAATGCGATGTTCGGGTGTGACACGGTTTTGACTGTCGATAACAATGCGCACCGGCTGGCGCAGATTTTCCTGCGGATAAAGCGCCTGCGTATCCGCGTCCAGTTCATCCCAGCGCACCGTTAATGCCGGATCGTCAGCCAGTACCGTCGCACTGCTGGTCAGAATGGCATGGCTTTGCGCACGCAGACGCTGCACGTCACGCCGCGCCTGTGGCGAGGTGACCCACTGGCTTTCGCCGCTGGCCATCGCCGTGCGGCCATCGAGCGAGGCGCCAAGCTTCAGCTGAATATACGGAAATCCCGTACGCATCCGCTTGAGAAAGCCTTTATTCAACGCTTCCACGTCGCTCATCATCAGCCCGTGGCTTACGTCAATGCCTGCCTGTTGCAGACGATACAGTCCGCGCCCGGCCACCTGTGGGTTGGGATCCTGCATGGCCGCGACGACGCGGGTGACACCTGCCGCCACTAACGCATCACAGCACGGCGGCGTACGGCCATGATGGCTGCACGGTTCCAGCGTGACATACGCGGTGGCACCTTTGGCTTTATCACCCGCCATGCGCAGCGCATGGACTTCAGCATGAGGTTCACCGGCGCGATGATGATAGCCTTCGCCGACAATCTCGCCCTCTTTGACAATCACGCAACCGACGTTCGGGTTGGGATGCGTGGTGAACCGCCCGCGCGCAGCAAGTTTCAGCGCTCGCGCCATGTAAAACTCATCCAGCATGGCTTAGTCCTGTAGGCGAGCGATCTCTTCGCCGAATTCTTTGATATCTTCAAAACTGCGGTACACGGAGGCAAAACGGATATAGGCAACTTTATCGAGTTTTTTCAGTTGCTCCATCACCAGATTGCCGATCATCTTACTGGGAACTTCACGCTCCCCGGTGGCGCGCAGTTGCGATTTAATGTGATTTAACGCCATTTCTACATCGTCGGCGCTGACCGGGCGTTTTTCCAACGCTCTGAGCATACCGCTACGCAGCTTCTCTTCGTTGAAAGGTTCACGCACATCGTTACTTTTTATCACGCGCGGCATCACAAGCTCCGCGACTTCAAACGTCGTGAAACGTTCATTACAGACCAGACACTGCCGACGGCGGCGTACTGAAGAGCCCTCGCCGACCAGACGAGAGTCAATAACCTTAGTGTCTACGGCGAAACAGAATGGGCAATGCATACGGCGTCCTGTACCTCAGTGGTTAACGAAATCTATTTTACCCTGAACTGACGTGACAACAAAGGCAGAGCGCTTTTGAGACAAAGGATCTATGCCTTTGCTCACGTAGAGACCTACCATTAGGTTATCCCGACAATGAAGGAAATAATCTACATGACAAGACGTTACCTAAGAATTCTCCTGGTGGGAAGCCTCTTTAGTCTCAGCGCCTGTGTGCAACAGAGCGAAGTACGCCAGATGCATCACAGCGTCAGTACGTTGAGTGCAGAAATGACCCAGTTGAACCAGGAAACCATAAAAATAACGCAGCAAAACACGTTGAATGCGAAATCGTCCAGCGGCGTTTACCTGTTACCGGGCTCCAAAACGCCAGCCCGTCTGAACAGCCAGATTGGGACACTGCGCATGTCGCTTATCAATATTGCCCCTAATGCCGACGGTACGCGTCTGACGCTGCGTATTCAGGGTGAGTCCAACGATCCATTACCGGCATTCAGCGGTACGGTGGAATACGGACAACTCCAGGGAACGACGGAAAATTATCAGGAGGTGAATGTGCATAATCAATTGATTAACGCCCCTGCCAGTCTTCTGGCACCCAGCGACATTGATATTCCGTTACAGTTAAAGGGATTGACTCCGGACCAGCCAGGGTTCATTCGCATCCACGACATCCAGCCTGTGACGCAATAAACGCCCACGCGGAACGTTTTGTTCGTTCCGCAACATATCTCCGCTCAGTTTTGTTATTCCCCTTACATCCCCCTCACTTTTAGTGAAAATTGACTACATTCATTAGAGTCAGTACATTCTCATCGCTTAAAGTACGCAAACGTGAACGCAATCGATTACGTGAATGATAGAACTGTGAAACAAGACAGATTTTTGTGAGCAAGGGTTTTTATAATAGGTTCCGCAGAAACACGAAATATTTAGAAACGCAATTTGCGCCTTTTTCACTCCCGCAAGGGATTTTTAAACAGTGGCATACATATGAAAAAAACATTACTCGCAGCCGGTGCAGTGCTGGCGCTCTCGTCGTCTTTCACCGTTAATGCAGCTGAAAACGACAAACCGGAATATCTTTCTGACTGGTGGCACCAGAGCGTAAACGTGGTCGGTAGCTACCATACGCGTTTCGGACCGCAGATCCGTAACGATACCTATCTGGAATATGAAGCTTTCGCGAAAAAAGACTGGTTTGACTTCTACGGCTACGCGGATGCCCCGGTATTCTTCGGTGGTAACACCGATGCGAAAGGTATCTGGAACCACGGTTCCCCGCTGTTTATGGAAATCGAACCGCGTTTTTCTATCGACAAACTGACCAATACCGACCTGAGCTTTGGTCCGTTTAAAGAGTGGTACTTCGCGAACAACTACATCTACGACATGGGTCGTAACAAAGATGGCCGCCAGAGCACCTGGTACATGGGTCTGGGTACCGACATCGACACTGGTCTGCCAATGAGCCTGTCCATGAACGTCTATGCGAAATACCAGTGGCAGAACTACGGCGCAGCGAACGAAAACGAGTGGGACGGCTACCGTTTCAAAGTGAAATACTTTGTGCCGATTACCGATCTGTGGGGCGGTAACCTGAGCTATATCGGCTTCACTAACTTCGACTGGGGTTCAGATCTGGGCGACGACGATTTCTCCGATCTTAACGGCAACAAAGCGCGTACCAACAACTCTATCGCCTCCAGCCACATTCTGGCGCTGAACTACGATCACTGGCACTACTCAGTCGTAGCCCGTTACTGGCACAATGGGGGTCAGTGGAGCGATGACGCTGAGCTGAACTTCGGTAAAGGCGACTTTAACGTACGCTCTACCGGTTGGGGTGGATACCTGGTCGTAGGTTATAACTTCTAATCATGTAGGCCCGGTAAGCAAAGCGCCACCGGGCATAAAAGCACCGAACGAATATAGCGTCGGTGCTTTTTTTATTTCTTCTTATCCATCATCGCTTTTAGATCAGCGAACGGATTGTACTTTGCTTCCCCGACATCCTTCTGCGCATCTTCCCCGGCAATGACCGTGGAACCATACAGATCGGCCTCAGTGTATTTTGAATGCTCGTGATCGTGGCAGTAGAGGCAAAGCAGTTCCCAGTTGCTGCCATCTTCCGGATTATTGGTGTGATCGTGATCCATATGATGCACCGTCAATTCACGCAGGTTCGAGTAGACAAACTCGCGTGAGCAACGCCCACAGACCCAGGGGAAGAGTTTCAGCGCTTTTTCACGATAGCCGCTTTCCAGCCGCGCATAATTTTTAGGGATTATCGCCATGATGATGAAGTACCAGGGTTAACTATAAGGTCATGTGCAGTTTCCCGCGAAGCTGACTTTTTATCAATCCCGGAGAGAGGACTATTTACGGCCTTTCTTCACATTGCACTTTACGCAAGAAATCACTCAACGAGCGGTTAGCGTCTTCACGGAAACGTCGGTCAAGCGGGGTAATCTGCAGGCAACGGTCAACGCGAAAACAGCGGTAATCTTCACGCCGCTCACACCAGGCAATCAACAGCCAGTGTTCTGCCCAGAAGAACATCCCGAGCGGCTGCACGTCCCGCCAGCTGAGATGTCCGGCTTCATCGCGATAATGCAACGCCAGTACCTGCTGCGCCGAAACCGCCTGGTGAATGAGATCAAAGGCACTGCGGGAATGCGGCTGCGTACCAAAGTCTGGCGCAAATATCCTCGTCTGTTCTGCCCGACGGCGGCTCTCTTCCGGCAATATCGCCAGCACTTTCTCCTGCGCGGACTCCAGTTCCCGCGAAAGGGAATCCCCTCCCCATGTTTTCAGCAAACGAATGGCCACCATCAAGGCTTCTGATTCGCGGTGCGTTAACATAAGCGGAGGCAGATCAAAGCCCGCAATTAAGCGATACCCGATCCCCGCTTCGCCTTCCACTGGTACACCGGATAATGAAAGGTCGCGGATATCGCGATAGATTGTCCGCTCGGAAACCTCGAGCCGTTCGGCCAACAGCGCCGCCGTTGTCAGCCGCCTGCCACGCAGGATTTGCACAATCTGAAACAAGCGGTCGGCGCGTCGGGTCATTTTCACTCTCTGTGTTAGCGATGATTACACGGGTTGGTGCAGGCCAACACGATTGCCTTCACTGTCGGTAAACAGCGCAATAGTGCCGATATTCTGCCCCAGGTCGAGCGGCCCAAAGACGCACTCGCCGCCAGCGGTAGTGACGCGTTCAAGTGATGCCGCCAGATCTGCCGTATGCAGATAAATAATAGCGCCCTGCGTCGATGGCGTAATCCCATCAAATTTTGCCAGTGCGCCCCCGGTTGCCGGTTCGTCATAGGGGAAAACGGCCAGATCGGCACTGTCCATTTTTTCACGGCGTAGCGACATCTGCATCACCGGCTCATAGAACGCAATGGCGCGCTCCATATCCGCAACCGGAATTTCAAACCAATTAATAATGCTTTTCATGGTTCCTCCTGCCTGTTTGGGTGAGTTCAGGAGAGATCATAAAGCAGGGCTACTGACAGCATACTGTCAGTAGTGATCACCGTTTTTACATTCCGTCGTTCCCCTCAGCGACACCGCCGCCCCTGTCACATCACATCGTTGATTAAAGTTTTGTAAATGTGAATCAGTTGCATTTCCACATAATTGTCACTGCTACTGATTATCATTTATTGTATGCGCGCCTGAAGAACAGGCTCCTGTTCGGATCACGATTAGTTCCAATTACTCCGGGATAAAAACGATGAATGCTCTGCCCAGCATCAGACTGCACCGAATCACTCTTGCATCCGCTCTGGCTCTCTGTTTCAGCGCACCCGCGCTGGCCGAGGAGACGTTAACCCTCTACACCACGCGTGAGCCTGGCCTGATTCAGCCATTACTCGATAGCTGGACACAATCCAGCGGCGTCAAAGTGAGCACGGTTTATATTAAAGACGGCATGCTCGAGCGCGTGAAAGCGGAAGGTAAAAATTCCACTGCTGACCTGCTGATGACCGTCGATGCCGGTAATCTCATCGATTTAGTCGAAGCGGGCGTGACGCAGCCGGTACAGTCAGACGCGCTGAAGGCGGCTATTCCAGCCAATTTACGCGGTGAAGATAATCAGTGGTTCGCGCTGTCTATGCGCGCCCGTGTGCTCTATGCGGATAAATCCCTGCCCATTGATAACTGGCATTACGAACAGCTTTCCAGCCCGGAATACAAAGGCAAAGTGTGTATCCGTTCCGGGCAGCATCCTTATAACACGGCGCTGATTGCCGCCATGATTGCCCACCACGGTGAAGCGAAAACCGAAGAGTGGCTGCGTGGCGTGAAGGCGAACCTGGCGCGTAAAGCCACCGGCGGCGACCGTGACGTCGCCCGGGATATTCTCGGCGGCATTTGTGATATCGGCCTGGCGAACTCCTATTACGTTGGCCACATGAAAAATGCGAAAGAAGGCAGTGATGCCCGCCGTTGGGGTGACGCTATTAAAGTCGTTAAGCCGACCTTTGAGCAAGGCGGCACGCATGTGAATATCAGTGGCGCCGCAGTGGCCCGCTACGCGCCGAATAAAGCAGAAGCCATAAAACTGATGGAATACCTGGTGTCTGCGCCAGCCCAGCAGCTTTACGCCAAAGCAAACTTTGAATATCCGGTGTTGAAAGGCGTCACGCTTGATCCTGTTATCAGCGCGACCATTGGTGAGATTGACGTCGACAAAGTTCCGTTAACTGAAATTGTGAAATACCGTAAACAAGCAAGCCTCCTGGTTGATAAAGTTGGATTCGATCAATAAGTCACTTCATCTGACGACGTTACGCGGCCTGGTTTCCGGGCCGCAGTCGTTATTAACGCCGCTGCATCTTGGCGCGCTGTGTATTGCGCTGGGCGTACTCACCCCTATCGTGGCGCTCATCTGGCAGGCAACACAGGCTGACTTCTCCCATTGGGATAATCTCATTACCTTTGTGCTGCCCTCCGTTCTGAAAAATACCGTGCTGTTACTGGCGGGGGTAGCGGTGATGGTGGGCGTCATTGGCGTCGGCAGCGCATGGGCGGTCACGGCATGGGACTTCCCCGGGCGAAAAATCCTCAGTTGGGCGCTGCTGCTGCCGCTGGCAATGCCGACCTATATTGTGGCATTTGCCTGGCTCGATTTAATGCATCCCATCGGCCCGCTGCAAACATTCATCCGTTTTCTATTGGGGTTTGACAGCCCGAGACAGTTCCGTCTGCCTGATTTGCGCTCACTACCAGGCGCCATTATTCTGCTCGGTTTAGTGCTGTACCCTTACGTCTACCTGACGACGCGGGCAATGTTTATTAGCCAGCCTGCGCACCTGCTGGAGGCTGCCCGCACGTTGGGCTGCGGCGCTGCCGGTACCTTCTTCCGCGTTGCGCTGCCGCTGGCACGCCCGGCGTTGGCGGTCGGTATCAGTCTGGCGCTGCTGGAAACGCTGAACGACATTGGCGCGTCGGAATTTCTCGGCGTGCAAACCTTGACCGTCACCGTGTACACCACCTGGATTTCTCGCTCTGATTTGGCATCCGCTGCGCAAATCGCCTGCATGATGCTGATGTTTATTTTCTGCATTCTGACGCTGGAATTTTATGGCCGCAGGAAACAGGGGTTTAGCAGCCGCAGCCTGCGGGAAATTCAACCCACACGCGTACACGGCTGGCGCGGATGGCTTCTCGGCGCGATCATTGCGCTGCCGGTGATTCTCGGGTTTCTGGCTCCGGTCCTGTTTTTGGTCTGGGAAAGCCTAAAACGATTAGGTGAAGAGAATCCGCTTTCCGCCTCGTTACTTTCGGCATTGCAAAACACGCTGACGCTGGCGGCGGGAACCACCCTGGTGGTCGTGTGCGTCAGTTTGCTGGTGGCGTGGAGTGCGCGCCATAGTGCTGCTGACAACGCGATGCCGGGATTTCGTCGCGGCGTCATGCGCCTGGCCTCCCTGGGCTACGCGGTTCCGGGCACGATTCTGGCGATTGGTTTTCTGACGCCAGCGATGGCGGTCGACAAATGGCTGGCGGATTTACTGGAAATTCGCGGATTGCCGTTGATGTCTGCGGGCATATTACTGGTTATCTGCTGTGCCATGCGCTTTCAGGCGATTGCCATTGGCGCACTGGATTCCGGGCTCGGTCGGATCCCCCCTTCCCTTGAGCAAGCCTCGCGTTTGTTAGGGGAGAATGGCGCAGGAACGTTTGCCCGGGTTCACTTCCCGTTATTGCGCCCGGCGTTGGTGAGTAGCGCATTGTTAGTCTTTGCCGATGCGATGAAAGAGCTGCCAACGACGCTGCTTTTACGTCCGGTCAACTTCGAGACGCTGGCAACGTTGCTTTATGCAGAAGCCGCTCGCGGAACCTATGAGGAAGGGGCTATTGCCGCCTTAATGATTGTTCTTGCAGGCACACTGCCGGTTATTTTGCTGGTGCGTCATCAACTGACTCGCCGCCACTAAAGGAACGACAATGTCAGAAATTGCATTACGCCTGGAGGATGTGCATGTTGCCTACGGCAACAGCCAGCAATCGGTGCTGAACGGGTTTTCAATGTCCTTGCGTAAAGGTGAACTTGCCTGTTTGCTGGGAGCCTCCGGCTGCGGAAAAACCACCGTGCTACGCGCTGTTGCCGGGTTTGAACGGCTGCGAAGCGGAGAGATTTATGTTTCACAACGACGTGTCGCCGGACCGGGCATACATCTGCCACCAGAGAAACGTCATGTCGGCATGGTATTTCAGGAATATGCGTTATTCCCCCATCTGACGGCACAACAAAACGTGGCGTTTGGTTTACGCCGGATGCCGCGTGAGGCGCAACAGGACAGAGTGACGGAACTGCTAAGAATGGTGGAATTGCACAGCCATGCCGGTCGCTATCCTCATGAGCTTTCCGGCGGACAACAGCAACGTATCGCATTAGCCCGTGCGCTGGCGCCGCATCCGGACATCCTGCTGCTGGATGAACCCTTTTCCAGCCTGGATAAAAAAACACGCGAGCGCCTCGGCACAGAGGTTCGGGATATTTTGCGGGACGCGGGGCAAACTGCACTCCTGGTGACGCACAGTGAGCACGAAGCGCAGTTAATGGCTGACCATATTGGCTATGTCCAGATGGGTCAATATCAAAAGAACAGAGACGCACAGTTCAACTGACAGAAAATAGCCCTTTCCTCCTGATGGCATAAAAACGCCATCACGCGCATGCAGTAACATCGCCCCCGAGAGCAATGGGTTTTACTTCCGCAAACTCAAACAGATAAGCAAAAAAATCCCGGTCATTTGACCGGGATTTCTATGACAGACATGAATGTCTGCTTAAGGCAGAATTGACGGCTGATCCGCCCCTTCTTTCTCGACTTTCTGCTGCAGCATGTGCTCGCGTTTCATCCCCAGCTTCAGCGCCAGCGCTGATGCAACATAGATGGATGAAGCCGTACCGATGGACACACCAATCAGCATGGTCAGTGAGAAGCCTTCCAGTACCGGACCACCGAACAGGAACAGCATCAGGATAACCATCAAGGTTGTCCCGGAGGTGATCAACGTACGGTGCAGCGTTTGGGTCAACGACACGTTAAAGATTTCGTACGGCGTACCGCGACGGATCTTACGGAAGTTTTCACGAATACGGTCCGAGACCACGATGCTGTCGTTCAGCGAGTAGCCGATAACCGACATCAGCGACGCCACGATGGTCAAATCAATCTCAATATGGAAGAGAGAGAGAATGCCCATAGTGATCACCACGTCGTGCGCAAGAGCGATAACCACCCCCGCCGCCAGACGCCACTCGAAGCGGAAACCAACGTAGACCAGGATGGAGATCAGAGCCGCCAGCAGCGCCATCGCCCCGCTCTGCGCCAGGTCTGCCCCGACGCTCGGCCCAACAAACTCAATGCGCTTGATTGCCGCGCTCTGATCGGTGGACTGGTTAATGACCTCCAGCACTTTGCTGCCCAACACCTGGCTGCCGCTCTCGGTTTTCACCGGAGGCATGCGCACCATGATGTCGTGGCTGCTACCAAAGTTCTGCACCTGTGGTTCGACGAAGCCCGCTTTTTCAAGCGACGCTCGCATCTGATCCATATCCACTGGTTTTTCCAGCGTGATCTCAATAACCGTACCACCGGTGAAATCCAGCCCCCAGTTAAAGCCGCGCACGCCCATAATCACAATGGCCGCGATCAGCAAAATACCAGAGATGCCGAAAGCCCAGTAGTCCCAGCGCATAAAGTCCCAGACTTTACGGCCATGGTTCAATTGTTCAACAGTATATTCCTGTGCCACAACGCACTCCTCAGATTGACAGCTTGTTGATGCGTTTGCCGCCATACAACAGGTTTACGATGGCACGCGTACCGACAATTGCGGTAAACATCGACGTTGCTACACCAATACCGGTGGTGATAGCGAAGCCTTTGATTGCGCCAGTGCCGACTGCATACAGGATCAGGACTTTAATCAACGTAGTGATGTTCGCATCAAAGATGGAACTGAATGCACCCGCATAACCTTCGTTGATCGCCTGTTGCACTGAACGCCCGTTGCTCAACTCTTCTTTGATACGTTCGTTGATCAGTACGTTGGCGTCGACCGCCACCGCAAGGGTTAGCACGATACCTGCAATACCCGGCATACTCAGCGTGGCCCCTGGCAGCAGCGACATGACGCCGACGATCAGTACCAGGTTAGCAATCAGCGCGCTGGTCGCGATCAGACCAAATTTCTTGTAGAAGAAGATCATGAACAGAATAGAAACCGCCAGACCTGCCAGACACGCTTCCAGACCCTGTTCGATGTTCTGCATACCCAGCGTTGGGCCGATGGTACGTTCTTCAACAATCTGAATCGGCGCAATCAGCGCACCGGCACGCAGCAACAGAGAGAGCTGACGCGCTTCGTTCGGGTTGTCGATGCCGGTAATACGGAAGCTGTTGCCCAGGCGAGACTGGATGTTGGCGATGTTGATCACCTCTTCCTGCTTCACCAGTACTGAACGACCGTTAGCATCTTTCTTACCGCTGTCTTTGTACTCCACAAACAGGGTCGCCATCGGTTTACCGATATTGTCCTTGGTGAAGTTAGACATGATGTTGCCACCCGCGCTGTCCAGCGAGATGTTAACCTGCGGCTGGTTGTATTCGTCCTGGCTGGAAGTGGAGTCAGTGATATGGTCACCGGTCAGGATCACACGTTTGTACAGCACAATGGGCTGACCTTCGCGGGTCTGTTTCACTTCGGAATCGCCCGGTACACGCCCAGAAGCGGCAGCAGATTGATCCACATTAGAGTTGACCAGACGGAACTCCAGGGTCGCGGTGGCGCCCAGAATTTCTTTCGCACGCGCAGTATCCTGAATACCCGGCAGCTCAACGACGATGCGGTCTGCACCCTGACGTTGTACGACAGGCTCAGCAACACCCAGTTGGTTAACACGGTTACGCAGGATATTGATGTTCTGCTGCACCGCATATTCGCGGGCTTCGCTCAGGCGAGCATCGGTCATTACCGCACGCAGTACATTGCTACCCTGGCTTGTGATCACCAGATCGCGATGGCGGGGCGTCAGATAAGCGATCGCCTCATCGCGGGCCTTGTCATCACGGAACGTGATGCTCAGACCGTATTTGTCTTCTTTGCGTACAGTCGTATAAGGAATGCCTTTATCGCGCAGTTCGCTGCGCAGGCTATCGATATTTTGCTCCTGCAGCTTACCCAGTGCGGTGTCCATATCCACTTCCATCAGGAAGTGAACGCCGCCACGCAGGTCAAGACCGAGTTTCATCGGTTCTGCGTGAATAGCGGCCAGCCAACGCGGGGTCGCTGGAGCAAGGTTTAGCGCCACGACATATTTATCACCCAGCACGCCCACCAGCGCTTCACGTGCGCGCAGTTGGATGTCGGTGGAGTCGAAGCGCGCAAGAATAGCGCCCTCTTCCAGTGCCACAGACTTAGCAGTAATTTTTTCTTCTTGTAACGTTTTCTGGACCTGGATCAGCGTTTGCTCACTGGCGGCGACACCGCGCGCGCCAGTGATTTGAACAGCCGGATCCTCACCATACAGGTTGGGAAGTGCGTAAAGCAGGCCGACGACAATCACGACGACCAGCATAATGTACTTCCACAAAGGATAACGGTTTAACACGGCAGTTCCCTTTGGGAAAACAATAAATTACAGCGCCTTCATGGTGCCTTTCGGCAGAACGGCAGCTACGAAGTCACGTTTGATAACCACTTCAGTGGTGTCGTTCAGCGCGATAACAATGTAGCCAGACTCAGCTACTTTGGTCACACGACCCACCAGGCCACCATTAGTCAGTACTTCATCGCCTTTCGCAATGGAGCTCATCAGATTTTTGTGTTCTTTGGTACGCTTCTGCTGTGGGCGAAGGATCATGAAGTAGAAAATCAGACCAAACACCACCAGCATCAGAATCAGAGACATCGGGCTGCTCTGCGCCGGAGCACCTGTTGCCGCTACCGCATCAGAAATAAAAAAGCTCATTCAAATTCCCTCATTATTAAAATTAATCAACGTTCAAAGGTGGAACAGGTCGACCCTGGCGTTGGTAAAAATCGGTCACGAAGCTCTCTAATTTACCCTCTTCAATAGCCTTACGTAAACCCGCCATCAAACGCTGGTAGTAACGAAGGTTATGAATGGTATTGAGTCGCGCGCCCAATATTTCGTTGCAACGGTCAAGATGATGCAAGTAAGCGCGCGAATAATGGCGACAGGTATAGCAATCACACTCGGCATCGAGTGGGCTGGTGTCGCTTTTATGCTTCGCATTACGAATTTTCACCACGCCGTCAGTCACGAACAAGTGACCGTTACGGGCGTTTCGCGTTGGCATCACGCAGTCAAACATATCGATACCACGACGCACGCCTTCAACCAGATCTTCTGGTTTGCCGACGCCCATCAGGTAACGCGGTTTATCCGTAGGGATTTGCGGGCAAACATGCTCCAGAATACGGTGCATATCTTCCTTTGGCTCACCCACAGCCAGACCGCCGACAGCGTAGCCATCAAAGCCGATATCTACCAGACCTTTGACGGAGATATCACGTAAATCTTCGTAAACGCTACCCTGAATGATGCCAAAAAGCGCATTTTTATTTCCAAGGCCGTCAAAACGGTCACGGCTGCGCTTCGCCCAACGCAAAGACATCTCCATGGAGCGTTTAGCATAGTCCCAGTCCGCCGGATAGGGAGTACATTCGTCGAAAATCATCACGATATCGGAACCGAGATCGTATTGAATCTCCATGGACTTTTCAGGATCAAGGAAAATCGGATCGCCGTTGATCGGATTGCGGAAGTGAACGCCTTGTTCGGTTATCTTGCGAATATCCCCCAGACTGAACACCTGGAAACCGCCGGAATCGGTGAGAATCGGGCCTTTCCACTGCATGAAATCGTGCAGGTCGCCATGCAGTTTCATGATCTCCTGACCCGGGCGCAGCCACAGGTGGAAGGTGTTGCCGAGAATAATCTGCGCGCCAGTGGCTTCAACTTCTTCCGGCGTCATCCCTTTGACGGTGCCGTAAGTGCCAACAGGCATAAAAGCAGGCGTTTCCACTACGCCACGATCAAACACCAGGCGGCCACGGCGAGCGCGTCCGTCGGTGGTATCAAGTTCAAATTTCATTTTTTCTCCAGCGTCAGAAAAACAGTCCGACGTTTTCATACGGTGTCGTGGAGTCAGTCCCCGACACGCTCATTCAAAGCCTGCGGATTGTACGTGATAAACATGGCATCACCGTAACTAAAAAAACGATATTTTTGTTCTACTGCGGACTTGTATGCATTCATGGTGTGCTGATAACCGGCAAACGCCGACACCAGCATAATCAGTGTCGATTCAGGCAGATGGAAGTTAGTCACCAGCGCATCAATCACTTTATATTGATAACCTGGGTAAATAAAAATCTGCGTATCGCCGAAGAACGGTTCGATCAGGCCGTTTTTTGCGGCCTGCGCCGCGCTTTCCAGCGAACGCACGGAAGTCGTACCTACCGCAATCACCCGGTTGCCGCGCGCTTTCGCGGCCAGCACCGCATCCACAACGTCTTGCGGCACTTCGGCGTATTCGGAGTGCATGATGTGGTCTTCAATGGTGTCCACACGCACAGGCTGGAACGTCCCGGCGCCGACATGCAGCGTGACGAACGCCATCTCGATGCCTTTGTCACGCAGTTTGGCGAGCAAAGGATCGTCAAAATGCAGACCTGCGGTTGGCGCCGCAACGGCGCCAGGTTTTTCACCGTAAACCGTCTGATACAGCTCACGGTCGGCGTCTTCATCCGGACGGTCGATGTACGGCGGCAACGGCATATGGCCGATGGCATTGAGGATATCCAGAACCGGACGTTCGTCGTTAAATTCGACTTCAAACAGCGCGTCATGACGCGCGGTCATGGTGGCCTTGATGCTCTCATCATCGCCCAGCAGCAATTCAGCGCCTGGCTTCGGCGCTTTAGACGCGCGAATATGCGCCAGAATACGTTTGTCATCCAGCATACGCTCAACCAGCACTTCAATCTTGCCGCCGCTGGCCTTACGGCCGAACAGACGCGCCGGGATCACGCGAGTGTTGTTAAAGACCAGCAGATCGCCAGGGTTGAGCTTATCGAGTAAATCGGTGAAAGTACCGTGCGTCAGCGCGCCCGTCGGCCCGTCTAATGACAGTAAGCGGCAACTACTGCGCTCAGGCATCGGATAGTGGGCAATCAGGGACTCGGGTAATTCAAAGGAAAAATCGGCAACGCGCATGACACTGACTCTGACTAAAATAAGAGGCGGGTAGTCTAGTGCCGGGGCGTTCTCCCTGCAACCTTTACCCCTCTGGATAAACATTAAACCATGAATTTTCTTGCTCACTTACACCTGGCGTACCTCGCCGAAAGCTCACTTTCCGGCAATCTGCTGGCCGATTTTGTGCGGGGGAATCCGCAAGCGAACTATGCGCCCGATGTGGTGGACGGTATTTTTATGCATCGTCGCATCGACGTGCTCACCGATAATCTGACGGAAGTGAAAGAGGCAAAAGAGTGGTTTCGCCCCGAAACCCGTCGCGTCGCGCCCATTACGCTCGATGTGATGTGGGATCACTTCCTGTCGCGTCACTGGGCGCAACTCTCCCCGGACTTCCCATTACAGGCCTTTGTGCGTTACGCCCATGCTCAGGTTGAGATTATTCTGCCGGAATCGCCGCCACGCTTTGTGAATCTGAATAACTACCTGTGGTCAGAAAAGTGGCTGGAGCGCTACAGTGATATGGATTTCATACAGGATGTCCTGAACGGCATGGCCAGTCGTCGCCCTCGTCTTGATGCCCTTCGCGACTCCTGGTACGACCTGGATACCCACTACGATGCCCTGGAAGCGCGTTTCTGGCAGTTTTATCCGCGCATGATGGTGCTGGCGAAAAATAAACAACTTTAATTTACACGTCATCCTTCAAACTGCCTCTGCGTTGGCTGCGTCTGCTCACCCCAGTCACTTACTGGTGTAAGCTCCTGGGGGTTCTCAGACTTGCCACCTTGATTCAACTTGAATGATTTTGTGTATAGAAGCCAGATTGATAGGTAAAAGCTCACTGAACGATTGTCAGCGCCTCTTTGTCTTATTGCCGAACACTCTCTATACTGGCCCGCGTTGCGTTCCAAAAAAACCCTTAACTTTGCAGGAGAATTATATGGTACTGGTTACTCGTCAGGCTCCGGATTTCACAGCAGCTGCGGTACTGGGTAGCGGTGAGATTGTTGAAAACTTCAACTTCAAACAGCACACCAACGGTAAAACGACCGTTCTGTTCTTCTGGCCGATGGATTTCACCTTCGTTTGCCCGTCAGAACTGATCGCGTTCGACAAACGTTATGAAGAATTCCAGAAGCGCGGCGTTGAAGTGGTTGGCGTTTCTTTTGACTCTGAATTTGTCCACAACGCATGGCGTAACACCCCTGTCGACAAAGGCGGCATCGGTGCAGTGAAATACGCAATGGTTGCTGACATCAAACGCGAAATCCAGAAAGCCTACGGCATCGAGCACCCGGAAGCGGGCGTGGCGCTGCGTGGTTCTTTCCTGATCGACGCGAACGGCGTTGTTCGCCACCAGGTTGTTAACGACCTGCCGCTGGGTCGTAACATCGACGAAATGCTGCGTATGGTTGACGCGCTGCAGTTCCACGAAGAGCACGGTGATGTTTGCCCGGCTCAGTGGGAAAAAGGGAAAGAAGGTATGAACGCCTCTCCGGATGGCGTTGCAAAATACCTGACCGAAAACGTCTCCAGCCTGTAATTGGCATGAATTAAGAAAAGGCTCGCCACGGCGAGCCTTTTTTATTGTGTTACGCCGCGCCGCCCTTCTTCACCTCACGCCAGATTCGCCACGCCATTGTCAGCAGTACCGCCACGCCAAGAATTAACGCTCCCCAGACCAGCAATGTTTTCCACAAACGCTGTTGTTCAGCCACTGAGGTGGCCGTTAACCGTGCTTCTCCCCCCAGAACCACGCGGGTATGCGGGAAAACCCTCGGCAGAGCGTCAATCTTCTGCCTTTCACGCAATGCTTTCGGGATCAGCATATCCATGCTGACATCCGCCTTGACTGCCGCCCCGTTTCCCCACGCCAGCATGTAAGGACTCGTCCCCTGGGCATTGAAAATCACCTGATAACTGTCGCGAACGCCTCTCACCACCGGGAGTGTCTCCGGCAATTTGGCATTCAGGGTGGTCATGCGAACCGCCTCTACCAACGCACCAGAGAGGGGAATACTGTCAGAAAACTGCCCATCCAGCCAAAAGAGCACCGTCTTGCTCAACGGTCGCCATGCCTCTTTTTCGCTGCTGCGCCACTCCAGCTCGACAGGTAAGATCCCTTTATTGTCCAGAATGATGTCCAGCGCCGTCAGCGATTGGGGATGATCCCATCGCCAGATAGCCTCGGTAGGCGAAACTTTACTGCCACGGGCATTCAGCAAGACGCGCTCGGCGGCAGGCGGGTTTGTGTCGGTGAGTGCGCTCACGCCATTCAGAATCAACGTCGGGCTTTGCGGATCCAGGATAACCAGCAGATAAGCGATGCTATCCGTTGACAGCGTGATGTCTGCACGGAGGGTGTCGATTTTCAGTCGATCATCGCCACGTTTCAGATCCATAAGCTGCGAGGCATCCTGAATCTCATCCCAACGATGTAAGTCACGGCTGTAATACACCGAGGCTTTTCCCTGCCAGTTTTCTGCGGGATCGCGCCAGTCCAGGCGCAACCGGGAAACCTGCAGGGATTCCACCCCATTTTCCGGCAGCGTCAGCAGAAAACTTTGCCCAATCTCTTTGGCATCTTCGCTCTCAAAATGGATTTCCAGCCCGCTTTTCGAACGCAGCAGCACCGTCTGCGTACCGCTATCGTCATTCGGTTTCATCGGGACAGGTGAGGCATCAAACGCAAAGAGTCGAAGCGGAACGGCTTTTGGCTCCGTGGCCTGCGATTTCTGCACCTCAAGCACGAAAGGCACCACGTCGCCCTGGCGGTTAAACACGCGCACATCACGTAAATCCGGCCAGACGCTGGTGGCATAGACCTCCATTGGGAGCGAGACGCGATACCAGGGCGATTCCCCGTGTGTCTCCAGCGTCATCCCCACCGCGTAATCCTGCGGCGTCTCCGGTGCCTCGTCACGGCTGAACACCGGAAACGTCATCCCCAACAGGACACTCCATAACACACCTTTCATCCCGTTCATTTTTCGTCTCCTGCCCTGGGCGGTAACGGTGAGAAGTACCCCACGATTAAAACCAGAATCGCCACGCCAATAAAGGCGACGGCGCGCGCTAACCCGCCGCCGTTCGCACTGTCCACCAGCATCAGTTTAATGATAACGATGCCCAGAAAGGCCGCGCCACAAAACCATTCCCGTCGCGAACCACGTCGCGTAGCGCGGATCATGACAATTAACGCCGTGAGCATCCAAAACAGGGCAAAACAGGTCTGGATCAAGCGCGAATGCCATAACGCATCACTGCTCCACGCAACATCGCCATACCACGACAGCGCGCGCATCAGCGCCCCATTCAGCCACCAAAATGCCAGCGCTGCCAGCGCAACCCGCCCCCATGAACGGTGCGCCGCTAACGGCGCAGGTAATACGCGAAGAGAGAAACGAACAAGAATATACAGCCCCAACAACGCGAAGGCCGCCCCCTCTTCAAGCGGGTTAATCCCAGGAATGTAACGCTGATGGAGAACCACGCCATCTTCCAGATTCGCCAACAGCAGATACAACAGCAAAATAACGGCCAGCGGTGCTAGTGCGATAGCGCCATACAGAACAGGCCAGGTCGCGAACGGCCACAGTTTGCGGCGAAGCGCCGTATGTACCAGCAGAATGACGATCCCGCCTGCCGCCATCATCAGACCGCTGCGCCAGGCGTCCATTCCCCACGGCAATGCCTGCGTAAACCAGAATAACTCCATAGCGAACGCCAGTAAGATCATCCAGAACAGAGAAAGATGCAGCGCCTGCGAGAGGCGTGACAACAAACGTGGGCCATCGCGATACAGCATGAACACCGCGCAAGGCAATGCCACGCACCACACCAGATTTTGCCAGCCAGCGGCAAAAATCTGCTTTAAATCTATTTGATACATCAGCAGCAACAGCATGGCGGGCCACTGCAGCCACTGGCTGTACCCCAGCTCTCGCCATGCGAATCGCCCGCTCAGATAACGCCACAGCATGCCAGAAACAGTCATCAGCGCCAGCGCGCCAAACCATTCAGAACCTGAGTCTTCAAGCGCCAGTTGTGATGCGCCCACAATGGCGACGATCCAGAATGCCACGCCCCCCGCCAGCAGCGCCCAACTGATCTGCACCTTTTCACTGCGCCACAGCCACGCCCCTGCCAGCCAACACAGACTCAGCACAGAAAAGATCATCATCACCGACAGCGGCGCGGCATTTTCTGCCAGTGCCCAGCCCCCGCTGACCACCGCCAGCAGCATCAGTGCGGTACCGCTGTAGCTCATCCGTCGCTGCTGTTGCTGAATGCCCAGCCACAGCACGCCCAGTCCTTCAAGCGCCCATGCCATCGCCGTCCAGCGTGCGGAAAGCGCCAGCGGGATGGCCAGCGTGGCAAATGCCCCGCCAAGCGCCAGCGCCGCCAGGGCCAGTGGCCGTCCCATCGACGGAAAACGGCGTAATGCCAGCCACGCCAGCACCATGTAGAAACCGCCAAATCCCAGCGCACTGAGAGCCGGGCCATATTCCAGATGCTCAGTCATGGCGTACTGCATACCAAATCCAATCACCGGAGGCGCAAACACCAGCACGCCGTCAATAATACGCTTGCTCTTCTCCTGCGCCCGCAGCGAAAGCGCCACGCTCAACACGCCAAAAATGAGGATGTTGGCGATCAGGAAAAGCTGGCAATTGAGCCAGTACTCAGGCCGGTAATCACTCAGCCCCCACAGCCCACCGACTCCGAAGGTAAACAGCAGCCCCAACAGATTGAGCTCACGCCAGTGCTGCCAGATGCTGATGGCGAGAATGCCGAGCGAAAGCAGGAGGTAAAACGAGAACAACGCGACATAGTTGCCGCTCCCGGTGGAAAGCAGCAGCGGGGCAAGATAGCCGCCGATACTTGCCAGCATCGCCAGGCTCAGCGCTTTTTGCAAAATCGCGAGCCCCACGCTTGCCGCGCAGATGAGCACCAGCAGTGCAAACGCCAGCGTGAGCGGCAACATTTGCCACAGCCGGAATGCGCCAAAGACGGTCAAATAAAGCGCGCCGGTTGCCCCCCCTTGCAGAATTAAGGCATAGACGGGCTGTTTGTGCCGCAAGCGCCAGCCCACTGCGAGCAACACCACGGCAAACAGCGCCGCCGCCACAAGGCGCAGCTCAAGGGGAAATAGGGAATGTTCAACCGTATAGCGCAGCAGGAATGATAAACCGAAGAAGAGCAGCAAGATCCCCAGTTTGGCCAGCGGATTTCCCTGCATAAACCAGCGCGCCAGTGAAGAGAAAACGCCGCCAAACGCAGAGGGTTTCGCCGGTTTCACAGGCGGCGCGTCGACGTTTTCAGGCATGACGATGGAGAGTTGAGGACGTTCAACCCCTGACGCGGCGGCGGTCACCACGTCCTCCGATATCGGTTCTTCGGGGATAACAGGCTCAGGTGTCGCCTGTTGAACGGGCGCAGTGCCCGCGCCACGCTGTTCAAGTTCTTCAACCCGTCGGCGCAGAATGGAAAGTTCATATCGGAGCACGGACGTCCGATTCAGCGCGACAATCGCCAGTATCGGCACCACCAGTCCAAAAAAAAGAGCAATGCAGCCAAGGATTACAAAATCATCCATGTTTCCACCTTCACTGTGCAAGGAGCGCGTAGATTGGCACACAATGTTGCATTTGTGCCATCCCTGTAAGCTAAATGAAAACAATTCTAGAAAAGATCGGCGGGTTTTGCCGGATGAACGTGAGCGTCATCCGGCATGTCGAACATTAAAATGCGAAGCAGGAACAGCCGAGCGCACCCCAGAAGGCCTGGTCATCCGACACCGGGATCCCCGATTTGCGCGCCATATCGTGCTGATGCCCATGAACGCCACAGCTGCCACAACACTGGTGCATCTGGACAATGGCCCCCACTTTAGCTGCGGCGGGCGGCGCGGAACGGTAGTGGCCTGGGACGTTTACCACCGGCGACCAGTCGGGAACCACCGGGATCGCCGGTGGCGCCAGCGGCGTGAACTGTCCCGCGGCGTAGACCACTTTGCCATCGACAACCGTCATCACCGACTCAATCCCTTTGATCTCTTCTTCCGCCACGCTGAAGTAGTCTTTTGACAGCACCACCAGGTCGGCAAGCTGTCCTTGTTCAATCCGCCCTTTTTTCCCCTGCTCGCTGGAAAACCAGGCGCTGCCCGCCGTCCACAACTCCAGCGCCACCTCACGCGGCAGACGGTTGTTATCGTCATACATTGCCGTCCCCCCCACGGTACGCCCGGAGACCAGCCAGTACAGCGCCGTCCACGGGTTGTAGCTGGCAACACGCGTTGCGTCAGTACCGAGTCCGACAGGAACGTCCGCCGCCAGCATTTTTGCCACCGGTGGCGTGTGTTTCACCGCCTCTTTGCCGTAGCGATCGATAAAATACTCGCCCTGGAAAGCCATCCGGTGCTGTACGGCAATCCCACCACCGAGCGCTTTTACACGGTCGATGTTGCGTTCGGTGATGGTCTCCGCATGGTCGAAGAACCAGTGTAATCCGTTGAACGGGATATCACGATTGACCTTCTCAAAGGCATCCAGCATGCGGCTGATGGATTCGTCGTAGGTAGCATGCAGGCGGAATGGCCAGCGATGTTCGACAAGATGGCGCACCACGCGCTCCAGCTCATCTTCCATCCCTTCAGGCAGGTCCGGGCGCGGTTGCAAAAAGTCTTCGAAATCCGCCGCCGAAAAGACCAGCATTTCCCCTGCGCCGTTAGCGCGATAAAAATCGGTGCCTTGCCCCGGTTTGAGCATGTCAGTCCAGCGCTCAAAGTCCCCCAGCTCTTGCTTCGGCCGTTGGGTAAACAGGTTGTAGGCAATGCGTATCGTCATCTGATTGTTGGCGTGCAACTGCTCAATAATCTCGTAATCTTCCGGATAGTTCTGGAAGCCGCCGCCCGCGTCGATGGCGCTGGTCAATCCCAGACGGTTCAGCTCGCGCATAAACTGTCGGGTCGAGTTTACCTGCATCTCCAGCGGTAACTTTGGCCCTTTCGCCAGCGTCGAGTAGAGGATCATGGCGTTCGGTTTAGCAATCAGCATCCCGGTTGGGTTACCGTTGCTGTCGCGGACAATCTCACCACCGACCGGGTCTGGCGTCGCTTTGGTATAGCCAACCGCTTTCAAGGCCGCCCGGTTGAGCAGCGCGCGATCGTAAAGATGCAGCACAAACACCGGTGTATCCGGTGCCGCGTCGTTCAGCTCTTCCAGCGTCGGCATGCGGCGTTCCGCGAACTGAAACTCACTCCAGCCCCCCACCACGCGGACCCATTGCGGTGATGGCGTTCGATCCGCCTGATCTTTTAACATACGCAGCGCGTCCGCCAATGACGGCACGCCTTCCCAGCGTAATTCCAGATTGTAATTGAGGCCGCCGCGAATTAAATGCAGGTGGGAGTCGTTTAAACCGGGGATCACCGTGTGACCTTTTAGATCAACAATTTGTGTCCCGTCAGCGGCAAAGCTCATGATCCTGTCATGAGTACCGGTCGCCAGAATTTTTCCATCTTTGATCGCCACGGCTTCCGCCTTCGGGCATTGTCGGTCAAGGGTATGGATTTTTCCGTGCGTCAGAATAAGTGTGGCAGTTTGAGACATAACAATCTCCTGAAAAACCGATCAGGCTTTTTTCAGCCATCCGGCAAACAGACGGGTTACGATGGGCATCCAGAGCCAGACCACCAGCGCAACCACACAGGCATCATTAATCAGATGCAATAGCATTGACCCCTTCAGTGCGGGAAGGATCATGCCGGTTATCCACGGCACCAGATTGGTGCTGGGAAAAATAACCAGCAGGGTTATCAGAAACTGTTTCCAGCGCAGCGGCTGACGGACGTGGGGCGCTGGCGGCGTAAACCAGAACGCCGCTTCGGTGCGGACTTCCGTTTTATCACCTTCCGCCAGCAGCGGGACTATTTCTTCCACCAGTACCCGACGCGTATCCGACTGGGTCCAGTTGTAGAGATGCTCCAGGGTGTCGAAACGAATAATGATGTTCCACAGAGTTTGTCCGTCAGCGGGACGAATAACGTTCGCCCCCAGATGCCCGGGAAACTCCGCCGCCACCGGCATAATTTTCCCCAGCCATTGCTCATAGCGCTCCGCCTGGTTGGGCTGCAATGTATGCGTAATGACCAGCGTCACGTGTTTATTTTGTTGCGCCATGGAAGGTTCCTTGCACAAGGAGAATGGCGGGATTGCCCCGCCATTGGCATCACGCTTTGCGTTCAGGCGCGCCATGCACCAGGGTGTAGGCGTAATCCACCCCCATACCGTAGGCGCCGCTGTGTTCGCGCACCAGATCCATGACGGCGTCATAGGTTTCTTTACGGGACCAGTCGCGCTGGTATTCCAGTAACACCTGCTGCCAGGTTACGGGAACCGCGCCTGCCTGCACCATGCGGTCAATCGAACGTTCATGCGCGTCAACAGAAGTACCGCCGGAGGTGTCAGTGACCACATACACTTCGTAACCCGCTTCCAGCGCCATCAACGCCGGGAATGTCAGACACACTTCGGTCCACAACGCAGAGATAATCAATTTTTTACGACCGGTCGCTTCTACCGCTTTTACAAACGCCGCATCTTCCCATGAATTCATTGAGGTACGTTCAATGGGTTTCACATCAGGATGCACCGCCAGTAATTCCGGCCAGATATAACCACTAAAACTTTTCGTTTCAACAGAAGTATAAATGACCGGAACTTTAAATATTTTCCCGGCTTTCGCTAACGCAACGGTATTATTTTTCAGGGTTTGACGATCAATATTTGCCACGCCAAATGACATTTGCGGCTGATGGTCAATAAAAATAAGCGTAGAATTGTCAGGATTAATGAGTTCCCGAATAGACATATCACACCTTCTTAATCAATGAGTTAAAAGGTGACGGTCTGTATCTTCCGTCAGTAGTAAGATCCTGAATCAGAAAGCTTGTTGAGTATAGCGGGAAATTTCTAATGAGTTATTAAAGAAAACTTACCATTCGGTGACGATAATAATTTTGTATTAAGTAAAGTCGCAGTCATCATCAAAAAATTTACAGATTCCACTCTAAAATATTCACTGGCTTTGTTTTTCTCTATTCGGTACAACTGAGTTGTTTAATTTTCAGGATATTTTCAGCCCATGCGAATCAATCTGGATGTTTTGCTTATCCTCGACGCTCTCGACAAGCACGGCTCATTTGCCGCCGCAGCCGAGTCACTTTTTAAAACCCCGGCAGCACTCAGCTACATGATTCAGAAGCTGGAAAATGATCTGAATATTGAGCTACTCGACCGTTCCGGTCACCGGGCAAAATTTACCGACACCGGACGGATGATGCTGGAAAAGGGACGGTTACTGCTCAGTGCGGCAAAAGATCTGGAAAAGCAGGCTGTTCAGTTAAGTTCTGGCTGGGAAAAAGAGCTGGCTATCGCGCTCGACGATTCGTTTCCTTTTGAGGCGTTACTCCCGCTCATCGAGGCGTTCGACGCGCTCAACAAGCAAACGCGCCTCAATTTTACCCATCACACGCTGGCAGGTTCCTGGGAGGAGCTAACGCATAATGGCGCGGATATTATTCTCGGTGCCATCAATGAGCCGCCCACCTCCGCCGCATGGTCGTACAAAATGCTTGGCACGCTGGATAATGTGTTTGTCGTCGCCCCTTCGCACCCACTGGCAAGCGCGTCGGATGCGTTGACCAACGAGCAACTTTGCCTGCATCGGGCGGCGGTGATCAGCGACAGCGCCCGCTATTGTCAGCCGCTACAATCCAATTTGATGGATGAACAGGCGCAAATTCGTGTCGACAGTTTTAGCAGTAAAGTCACGCTGTTACGTGCGGGCATCGGCTGCGGATTCCTCCCCCGGCATATCGCCAGACCGTGGCTTGCCTCCGGCGAGCTGGTCGAAAAATCCGTGATCTCATTTCGCGAGAAGGACGTGGCCTATATGGCATGGCGTAATCACAGCGATGGTCTTGCGCAGCGCTGGTGGCGTGAAGCGTTACTCACCAGCACTGAAATCGCAAATCTGTATCAGTGACTGACCCACACAGAAGCAGAAATGGCCGGCAGGCTGAGAATATCCTCCGCAAGCTGACCTTTCCCTTCATGGCATTGCCACTGCGTCACATTGAGCAGCGGCGAATTGGCTAACACCACTTCGCAGGCCTCGCCCCGGTTGATCGCCACCAACACCCGCTGCTGATGTAAGACCCGGACAAAGACCACCACATTCTCTTCGGCATAAATGACCTGGCAGCCGCCATGACGTAGCGCCTGGCTGCGGTGACGCAGTTTCGCCAGCCGTTGGTACAATGCCAGTAATTCGCCATCCTGTTTTTCTGCCTGCCACGGGAAGGGCTTGCGACAGAACGGATCGTTATTGCCATCCAGCCCCACTTCATCCCCGTAATAGATACAGGGGACGCCAGGCCAGGTAAATAACCAGACCACCGCCAACGGCAAGCGCGCCACGTCTTTACCTAACAGGGACTTAAAGCGGGCAGTATCGTGACTGTCCAGCTGATTAAACATGCGCAGCTGCTGTTGGTGCGACAGGCTGGCGCGATAGTTGTCCATCCATGCCATACAGGTCTGGGCATCAATATGCTGCGGATCGTAAGAGATGTCGGTATTGGCGAGGAATCCCCAGAGCGGAAAGGTAAAACCGCGATAGTTCATCGCCGCATCTTCGGCATCAACCTGTAACCACTGGCGCGCATCGCCAAAGTGCTCACCAACAATATAGGCCTCTGGCTGCGTCTCTTTTGCCGCCTGCGTAATACCAGTGACGTGCTGAAGATTATTACGCGCGCCGCCGCCTTCACCCAGCATATGCACCACATCCAGACGCCAGCCGTCCATATTCCACGGCGCTTTAAGCCAGTGTCGAACAATGCTGTCCTCGCCCCGGTAAATTTCATTCACCAGCGTTTCGGACTGGAAATCCAGTTTTGGCAAACTCGGATACCCCAGCCAGCCCTGCGCCACGCCATCTTCAGAGAAGTGATACCAGTCGCGCCACGGCGACTCCGGATTATGGCAGGCACCGCCGGTACCCCGATTATGCCTGTCAAACCAGGCATGCGAGTCACCGCTGTGGTTAAACACGCCATCCAGTACCAGCCGCATGCCGTGGCGCTGCGTATTATGCCGCAGGCGCAGCAACGCCTGATCGCCGCCAAACTGCGGATCAACATGACGATAATCTTCGGTATCGTATTTATGTACGCTCGGTGCGGTAAAGACAGGATTCAGGTACAGCGCCGTCACGCCCAGCTTTTTCAGGTACGGCAGCTTTTCACTAATGCCGTCCAGATCGCCGCCATAGAACGTGGATCCCCCCGCCTGCGCGGTGATCGGCGCGTCCCAGTCACGCAGCACGATATCCTGCCCGGCAGCATGATGATAATAGACATTGTCCTGATCCGCGCTGCGCGGCTGACTGCGGGCGAAGCGATCGGGGAATATCTGATAAAAAATCTGATCGGCGACCCACTGAGGGCCGTTATCGGGAGCGTCTATCGCGAACTGTTCCAGCCGTGCGGGCGGGAAGCGGCTAAAGCCTTGCGGGGTAAACCAGCACTGGCGATCGTGCCAGAGCAGTTTGAAACTGTAGCGTCGACGGGGTTGTCCGCCAGAGAGATCAATCGCCGCGCGCCAGGCCGTGACGCCGGGCTGTGGCTGTGTGCGAAGCGGGTGCATGACCAGCGAAATTTCTTCGTTATCATTCTCTGCGCGTAGCGTCACACGTTGAGGAGGATTTTCCCCGCGCAACCATAACGTAATGGCCAGCTTATCTTTGTTTTGCTTAACAAATGGGGCAACCGGAAGGTGCCAGGCGTTCAACATCACGTATCCCCTTTGATGAAAATGAGGTCACCTTGCCATAGCGCAATGCAGGATAACTCATCATCTTACTGTTTATTGGGGGAGGAGCCAGGGGGAGGAGATTTCGCCGGACGGCGCTACGCGTATCCGGCCTACCTGCTCACAAGTAGACCGGATACGGCAAAGCCGCCACCGGGCAAAAATTACTGCGCTTGTGCCAACTGACGGTCGTAACGACGTTTAAACATCCAGCCAACCAGCAGCAGCGCAATCCACGCGAAACCGACGTACAGCGAGATACGCGTCTCCGGATGATAGCCGATAAGCGCGATGATAAAGACCAGGAAGATCAGTCCCACAACGGTCGTTGCCACGCCGCCAGGCACTTTAAACTTCAGCGCTTTGATCTCTTCCGGCGACAGACGACGACGGAAAGCAATCTGCGACAGCAGGATCATAATCCACACCCACACCGTGGCAAAGGTCGCCAGCGACGCAATCACCAGGAAGACGTTCTCCGGCATGATGTAGTTCAGCCAGGCCGCAAACAGCAACGCAATCGTCATCACCAGGACGGTGACCCAGGGAATACCGCGACGCGAGGTTTTCGCGAACACTTTCGGCGCACTCCCCTGCTCCGCCATACCGTGCAGCATACGCCCCACGCCAAACACGTCAGAGTTGATGGCGGAAAGCGACGCCGTCAACACCACGAAATTGAGGATACTGGCCGCAAAAGCGATGCCCAGATGCTGGAACGTCAGCACAAACGGACTACCGTTGGTACCCACCTGATTCCACGGATAAATAGACATAATGACGAACAGCGTACCGACATAGAACACCAGAATACGCATCGGCACAGAGTTGATAGCACGCGGAATCGACTTCTCCGGGTCTTTCGCTTCCCCGGCGGTGATACCAATAATCTCAATCCCGCCGTAGGCAAACATCACCATTTGCAGTGACATCACCATGCCCAGCCAACCGTTGCTAAAGAAGCCGCCATTACTCCACAGGTTATGGATCCCGGTCGGTTGCCCCCCGTTGCCAATACCCCAGATAATGATGCCGAAACCGGCAGCAATCATGACAATGATGGTGGCAACTTTAAAGAACGAGAACCAGAACTCCAGTTCGCCGAACACCTTCACGCTCATCAGGTTGACGGCGCAGATAATCAGCACCACGCTGAGAACCCAAATCCAGTGCGGGACGGCAGGGAACCAGACGCCCATATAGATGCCAAATGCCGTCACATCCGCGATGGCCACAATCAGAATTTCAAAACAGTAGGTCCAGCCGGTAATGTAGCCGGCGAGAGGACCAAGGTTCTCTTGCGCATAGCGTGAAAACGAGCTGGCGGAAGGGTTATGCACGGACATCTCGCCCAGCGCGCGCATAATAATATATGCGGCGACCCCGCCAATAATGTAGGCCAGCAGCACACTGGGACCGGCCATCTTGATGGCATCTGCCGAGCCATAAAATAATCCGGTGCCAATTGCTGAACCCAATGCCATAAAGCGAATATGCCGGGTGCTTAGCCCACGCTTTAGCTTGTTATTACTTTCCATTGATTCCTAACCCATCAACACAATAAAAAAACCACGGGGCCATCAAAAATAGCCCCGTGGTTAAAACATACTGTCAGTGAATTTAGTGAGCGCTTGAAGTCACTTGTCGACCCGAAACGCGATCCCAGATAATCGCCAGGACCACCATCACGACTGTTGGCATCAACCACGCCAGCCCTTGTTCCGCCATTGGTAAACGCTGGGTCCAGGCCGGTAATACGTCGCCAATTGCCGATGCTTTAATGCCGTCAAGGATACCAAAAATCAGGCTGATAAACATCGCAGGTGCAATGACGCGGGAAGAATTATGCCACCATGAGCGGGTAAAACTTAATACAACCAGTGCGATACATGGCGGATAAATCGCCGTCAGCACCGGAATAGAGACCTGAATCAAGTGGCTGAGGCCCAGATTCGATACCACCATCGAGAAGCCGCCGAGGATGAACACCAGCGTACGATAAGACAGTGGAACGTATTGTGCGAAGAACTCAGCGCACGCACAGGTCAGGCCAACCGCCGTCACCAGACAGGCGAGGAAAATCAGCCCCGCCAGCATCAGGCTACCCGCACCACCGAAGGTGTGCTGCACGTAAGCATGCAGGATTGCCGCGCCATTTGCAGACTGGTCAACCAGAATCGCACTGTCTGACCCCAGGCGGAACAACGCGAGATACAGCAGGGTTAACCCTACGCCCGCCATCAGACCCGCCCACACGGTGTAACGCGTCAGTAAACGCGCTTCCGTCACGCCACGAGAACGCGCTGCGTTGACAATGACGATACCAAAGACTATCGCGCCCATCGTATCCATGGTCAGGTAGCCGTTCACAAAACCATTCGAGAACGCGGATTTTTGGTAGGCCTCCATCGCATCGCTGATCGGACCCGCTGGCCAGACAATCGCGGCAACAGAAAGCACCGTCAGTGCAATGATCTTCAACGGCGCCAGGAAGTTACCTACGGTATCCAGCAATTTACCCGGATAGAGCGACACCAGAATCACAATGGCAAAGTAGACCACGCTGTAGATAAACAGCGGCAGAGGGGAGTTACCGGTCAGCGGCGCAATCCCTACTTCAAAGGAGACGGTTGCCGTACGTGGTGTAGCGAACAGCGGACCTACGGCCAGATAACAGACTGTGGCCAGCAGGAGTCCTGCCACTTTACCAATTGGCGCACTCAGGCTGTCTACGCCACCACCGACTTTTGCCAGCGCCACAACCGTAAGAACCGGCAGGCCAACGGCGGTGATAAGAAAGCCGAGTGCTGCAGTCCAGACGTGTTCGCCTGCCTGCAGACCTACCATAGGAGGAAAAATAATGTTGCCTGCGCCAACGAACAGCGCAAATGTCATAAAGCCCAAGGCGATAATATCGCGCGATTTTAACTGATGGGTCATAAAATTTTACTGCCTGTGGATGTGGTGTTGAAAACGTTAAATTTTCTGCCTTTCCCTGGGGGACAATACAGCGGAATTTTTAATCAATTCCAGCGGGATATGCTCCCGACCTGGCGCGGCGAAGAATAGTTTTTCGATTTACCGCATTAATGCAGTCTGTATGACAGCATCTGAGGCGCAATTTAAACGCTTATAACGTTTTAAAGCAAGATGGGATCCCAAAACCAGAACAATATATCAAGATGAATATACGGCTTAGAACAAAACACCATCCATAAGAAAAAGTCATGGCTAATCATGCGAACAAAAAAGCATCAGACGTTGAAAAATTCAGCAGGTGAATCTTTACCGCAAAGAAAAAAAGCCAGCATTCGCTGGCTTATGGAAAGATAATCTTACATTGCAACATTAAGCATTATTTTTGGCAATTAAACGTTCCGGCAGAACAAAACTAAACCGCGTGCCTTTCCCCACAGTGCTGTCGATAATCAATCGACTGTCGTGATGATTTAATGCGTGCTTAACAATCGCCAGCCCCAAACCGCTGCCGCCAGTTTGCCTGGATCGCGCCTTATCCACCCGGTAAAAACGTTCGGTCAGGCGCGGAATATGCTCAGGCGCAATGCCTGGACCATCATCCTCCACGCTGAACTCCACGCCCTGCGCGGCGAGCTGCCAGCGCACGGTGATATGTGTCCCCGCAGGGGTGTGATTCACCGCGTTATAGACCAGATTCGAGATCGCGCTACGCAACTGATCATCATTGCCCAGCACGCAAAGCTGACTGTCAACTTCAAACGTGAAGCTGTGCTGCTGCTGACTTAACGTTTGCGCCTCGCGTTCAACAACACGCAGCATCATCGGTACGTCAACGCGTTCATTAAGCAAGAGCACAGGCGCAGCCTCAATTTTCGACAGCGTCAGTAACTGTTTCACCAGCCCTTCCATGCGGTGCGTTTGCTCGCGCATCGTATGCAGCGCTTTTTCCCGCGTGGCCCCCTCCAGAGATTGCTCCTGCATCATCTCCAGATAGCCCTGCAACACGGTGAGCGGTGTACGCAGCTCATGACTGACGTTGGCGAAAAAGTTTCGCCGCGCCCCTTCGAGCTGGTGCATTTGCGTCACATCACGCGCCACCATCAACAACTGCTTGTCGGTGTAGGGCATCACGCGAATCTCCAGATGCCGTCCGGTGTTTAACACCAAATTGATCGGTCGGGTGAAGTCGCGTGTTTTCAGATACTGCGTAAATTCCGGATAACGCAGCAGGTTGAGAATGTTTTGCCCATTGTCATCAGGCCAGCGTAATCCCAGTACCTGTTGCGCCAGACCGTTACACCAAAAGATGCCCCCGTCTTCTGTGGTCAACACCACCGCATCAGGGAGCGATTCCGCCCCGCTGCGAAAACGTTTAATGAGATTCCCCAGTTCACGGCGGCGTTTCTTGTTACGTAACTGCATTTGATGCAGGCCGTAAAGCAGCGGTTCCCAGCTTCCGCTTCCTGGCGGCGGGGTCATACTTCTGTCGACCCACAACCACCAGGAGAGACGTAATAAATTCCAGAAATGCCAGATGAGCAGTCCCGTTACCGACGCCAGTAAAAACCAGGGCAGATAACCAAAAAATACACTAAGGATGAAGGCCGGGAGGCAGCAAAGTATCAGCTCCAGCACCAGCCTTTTCCATGACAGCCGTTCCAGCACGCGTCACACTCCATTCACGATTTGAAAGCCTTGCCAGCCTGATAGGCGGCAAGGCGTCAGAAGCGGGTCGAAAAGCGATACCCTGTCCCACGTACGGTTTGTACCATGCGGTCATGACCGCTCTGTTCCAGCGCTTTACGCAGGCGGCGAATATGGACGTCGACCGTACGGTCCTCCACATACACGTTGGTGCCCCAGACGTGGTTTAGCAGTTGCTCTCGACTGTAGACGCGCTCAGGATGCGTCATAAAGAAGTGCAGCAATTTGAATTCGGTAGGTCCCATATCAAGCGGGCTTTCCCCGGTCATCACCCGGTGCGATGTCGGGTCGAGGCTCAGTCCTTGCATCTCAATCACCTCTTCGACCGCCATCGGTGAAATGCGGCGCATGACCGCTTTGATCCGCGCGACCAGCTCCTTGGGCGAGAACGGTTTTGTGACATAGTCGTCCGCCCCCGTTTCCAGTCCACGCACGCGGTCTTCCTCTTCCCCTCTGGCCGTTAGCATAACGACGGGGATTTCGCGGGTCATCGCCTCACGTTTGAGATGTTTAATGAACTGAAGGCCGGAGCCGCCCGGCAACATCCAGTCCAGCAGGATCAGATCCGGCCAGGGTTCATTCAGTTGGTTCACTGCACTGTCATAATCTTCGGCCTCGACTGGCTGAAAGCCATTTTGCTCGAGCACGAAGCAGACCATTTCGCGAATTGGAGCTTCATCTTCTACGACCAGAATACGTCTCGCCATGATTTGCCCTGTTATAGAGTTGCTAGTCATCATTATCAATGCGGCGCCATTATGCGTCAGATTTATGACAGTTTTATGAAAAAAAGCGTCAATCCCCACGCCAGATTGTTGATTTATGACACCCCATAAACAAGATATTAACCTCTCTGAAAGGTTATAATCCCGTTCACGCTTTTTCGCCATGGAACTGTTATGCGCATCCTACACACCTCTGACTGGCATCTCGGCCAAAACTTCTACAGTAAAAGCCGCGCCGACGAGCACCAGGCCTTTCTTGACTGGCTGCTGGAAACGGCGCAATCCCGGCAGGTGGATGCGATCATTGTTGCAGGTGATATTTTTGATACGGGCTCGCCGCCAAGCTATGCCCGCGAGCTGTACAACCGTTTTGTCGTCAATTTGCAGCAAACAGGCTGTCATCTGGTGGTATTGGCCGGAAACCATGATTCTGTCGCCACGCTCAACGAGTCACGCGAGATTCTGGCGTTTCTGAACACCACAGTGGTCGCCAGCGCCGGGCACGCGCCGCACTATCTTCCCCGTCGCGACGGTACGCCAGGCGCGGTGCTGTGTCCGATTCCGTTTTTACGTCCGCGTGACATCATCACCAGTCAGGCCGGTCTCAGCGGTCGCGAAAAACAGCAGCATCTGCTCACCGCCATCACCGACTATTATCAGCAGCACTATCAGCAGGCCTGCGAACTGCGCGGCGAACAACCGCTGCCGATTATCGCCACCGGACATTTGACGACCGTCGGCGCCAGTAAAAGTGACGCGGTTCGTGACATCTACATTGGCACCCTGGATGCGTTTCCGGCGCAAAATTTCCCCCCCGCCGATTACATCGCGCTGGGGCACATTCACCGGGCGCAGGTGATTGGCGGGACGGAGCATATTCGCTACTGCGGTTCTCCCATTGCGCTGAGCTTTGATGAGTGCGGAAAAAGCAAATGCGTTCATCTGGTGAGCTTCGAAGACGGAAAACTGCATTCTATAGAGAGCCTCACCGTTCCGGTCACCCAGCCGCTGGCGGTGCTGAAAGGCGATTTAGCGGCCATTACCGAACAACTGGCGTCGTTTAAGAACGCGGCGCAGCACCCGCCCACGTGGCTGGATATCGAAATCACCACCGACGAATACCTGCACGATATGCAGCGAAAAATTCAGGCGTTAACTGACGACCTCCCAGTAGAGGTTTTGCTGGTGCGGCGCAGTCGGGAACAACGTGAGCGAAGCATGGCGAATGAGCGGCGCGAAACCCTGAGCGAACTGAGCGTGGAAGAGGTTTTTGAGCGTCGTCTGGCGCTGGAAGAGCTGGAGGTTCCCCAGCGTGAACGCCTTAACCAACTGTTCAGCACCACCTTACACTCTCTCGCCGGGGAACATGACGCATGAAAATCATCAGCCTGCGCCTGAAAAACCTGAACTCCCTGAAAGGGGAATGGAAAATCGATTTTACGGCGGAGCCGTTCGCCAGCAACGGACTGTTCGCCATTACCGGCCCGACCGGTGCCGGGAAAACCACGCTGCTGGATGCCATTTGCCTCGCGCTGTATCACGAAACGCCGCGCCTGAGCACCCTCTCGCAGTCACAAAACGATCTGATGACCCGCGACACCGCAGAATGTCTGGCGGAAGTCGAATTTGAGGTCAAAGGCGAAGCCTACCGCGCGTTCTGGAGCCAAAACCGCGCCCGCAATCAGCCAGACGGTAATTTGCAGACGCCTCGCGTGGAGCTGGCGCGCTGCGCAGACGGAAAAATTCTCGCCGATAAGGTCAAAGACAAGCTGGAGATGACCGCCGCGCTGACCGGGCTGGATTACGGTCGCTTTACCCGCTCTATGCTGTTGTCGCAGGGGCAGTTTGCCGCGTTTCTCAACGCCAAACCCAAAGAGCGCGCTGAACTGCTGGAAGAGCTGACCGGCACCGAAATTTATGGCCAGATTTCGGCAATGGTCTTTGAGAAACACAAAACGGCCCGCACCGAGCTGGAAAAACTGCAGGCGCAGGCCAGCGGCGTCGCCCTGCTCGCCCCGGAGCAACTGCAGGCGCTCACGGAATGTTTGCAGGTACTTACTGACGAAGAAAAACAGTCCCTCACGCGCCAACAAACGCAGCAACACCACCTGCAATGGCTGACACGCCAGAGTGAGTTGCAGACGGAAGTCACTCGTCGCCAGCAGGCGCTACGCTCGGCGCAAGAGGCGCAGGCAAACGCGCAGCCGCAGTTAGCCGCGCTGAACCTGGCGCAACCGGCGCGACAACTACGCCCCTTGTGGGAGCGTATTGAAGAACAAGCCGCTACCGTTACCCGCACACGTAAGCAGATTCAAGAAGTGAACACTCGCTTACAGAGTTCATTATCCTTGCGCAATCGCCTTCGCTCCCATGCCCAGCGCCAGTCTTCTGAACTGCACGCCACACAGCAGACGCTAACGGCATGGCTCACCGAACACGATCGTTTTCGTTTATGGGGCAGTGAACTGGCCGGGTGGCGCGCGCTGTTTGCACAGCAGTCCGGCGACAGAACGCAGTTGCTCAAATGGCAACAGCAGCAGGAAAGCGACACCCGTAAGCTTGACGCGCTCCCGGCGCAAACGCTGGATTTGTCCGCCGATGACGTGACGCAAGCACTCGCACAGCATGCTGAGCTTCGCCCGTTGCGCCAGCGCCTCGCCTCGCTCCACGGACAGATCGCGCCAAAACAGAAACGGCTGGCACAGCTACAGGCCGCGATTCAACACAGCCAGCAGGAACAGGCTCAGCGTACTACCACGCTTGAGGAAAAGCGGCAGCGTTATAAAGAGAAAAATCAGCAATTCCTTGATGTAAAAACGATTTGCGAGCAGGAAGCGCGAATTAAAGACCTCGAGAGCCAGCGCGCGTTATTGCAATCCGGTCAGCCGTGCCCGCTGTGTGGCTCCACCGAACACCCTGCCGTAGAGGTCTATCAGGCTCTCGAACCCGGGGTGAATCAGGCACGGCGCGACTCGCTGGAAAAAGAGGTCAAAACGCTGGCAGAAGAAGGCGCCACGCTGCGCGGGCAACTCGACACCCTCACGCAGCAATTACAGCGTGACGAAAGCGAAGCGCAGGCACTGTTAAAGGAAGAGCAAGCACTTACTCAGGAATGGCAAACGCTGTGCGCCGGGCTGCAAATTTCGTTGCAGCCGCAGGACGATATTTCGCCCTGGCTGACCGCGCAGGATGACTACGAGCACCAGTTGCATCAACTGAGTCAACGTCACGTTCTGATGGCGCAAATCGCGGCAGACACGCAGCAGGTGATGCAGTTTGAACAGCAGATCTCGCAACGCCACGCGTCGCTGTTAGCCGAAGTGACACGCTACGCGCTGTCACTGCCTGGCGAAGGTGAGGAAGAGTCCTGGCTCAGCGCAAGAACGCAGGAAGCGCAAACGTGGCAACGCCATCAGACGGAACTGACCGAGCTGCAAACGCGAATTGCCCAATTAACTCCGCTGCTGGATACGCTGCCGGCGACCGATATCGCCGTTGACGATAACGCCCCTCTGCCTCTGGAAAACTGGCGACAGGTCCATGACGAGTGCGTTTCGTTACAGAGTCAATGGCAAACGCTGCAGCAGCAGGAAGCGCAGGAAACACAGCGAGCCGCAGACGCTCAGGCCCATTTCAACACCGCGTTGCAGGCCAGTGTCTTCGATGACCAGGCCGCGTTCCTCGCCGCCTTGTTGGATGATGAAACCGTTAACCGTCTTGAGCAACTCCGGCAGTCACTGGAAAACCAGTTACAGCAGGCGCAGACATTAGCTGCACAGGCCGCCCAGACGTTCGCGGATCACCAGCAGCAACCTCCCGACGCGCTGGATCTCACCCTCACAGTGGAACAGATCCAACAGGCACTGGCGCAGGTCAACGCCCAGTTGCGGGAAAACGCCACCCGCCAGGGCGAAATCCGCCAGCAGCTTAAGCAGGATGCCGACAATCGTCAGCAGCAGCAGTCACTGATGCTGGAGATAGAAAAAGCCGCGCAGCAGGTGGAAGACTGGGGCTATCTCAATTCGCTCATCGGCTCTAAAGAGGGCGATAAATTCCGTAAATTTGCCCAGGGACTCACGCTGGATAATCTGGTCTGGCTGGCGAACAATCAGCTGACGCGCCTGCACGGGCGCTATTTACTGCAACGTAAAGCCAGTGAAGCGCTGGAGCTGGAAGTGGTCGATACCTGGCAAGCCGATGCCGTGCGCGACACCCGCACGCTTTCCGGCGGCGAGAGTTTCCTCGTGAGCCTGGCGCTGGCGTTGGCGTTGTCGGATCTGGTCAGCCACAAAACGCGAATCGACTCCCTGTTCCTGGATGAAGGATTTGGCACCCTGGACAGCGAAACGCTGGACACTGCGCTGGATGCGCTGGATGCGCTGAACGCAACAGGTAAAACCATCGGGGTGATAAGCCATGTCGAAGCAATGAAAGAACGGATCCCCGTGCAGATCAAAGTGAAGAAGATCAATGGACTGGGCTATAGCAAGCTGGACAGGATGTTTGCGGTGGAATAACCCGTATGTTGCCGGAGGCGTATCAGCGCCATCCGGCAACGCGTTAAACTATCACGTTTGCGGCCACAGCCAGGCCGCCCCGCGCACGCCGCTGGAATCACCATGTAGCGCTTTACGGATTGGCGTCTCGCACTCGCCGCCAAAAACAAACGGTTTGATTAACGACGGCACCGTTTGGTACAGCCGGTCGACATTACTCATCCCGCCGCCCAGAACAATGACGTCCGGGTCAAGAATGTTCACCACATGCGCCAACGATTTCGCCAGCCGCAGCTCATAGCGACTCAGCGCCAGTTCCGCGGTTGCGTTCTGTTCTTCCGCCAGGCGAATAATTTCGCTGCCTTTCAGCGGGTTGCCGCTCAAACGATGGTAATCCGTGGCAAAACCGGTTCCGGAGATAAACGTTTCAATGCAGCCTTGTTTACCGCAATAACAGGGGACTTCAGCGCGATAGCGAAGCTCGTCTTCATCCATCCACGGTAGCGGATTATGCCCCCACTCGCCCGCCGTGCCATTTCCGCCAATGTGCGCACGGCCGTTCAGCGCCACGCCAGAACCACATCCGGTGCCGATAATCACGGCAAAAACCGCGTGTGCGCCAGCTGCCGCGCCGTCCACGGCTTCAGACACCGCCAGGCAGTTGGCGTCATTCGCCAGCCGGACTTCACGGTTAAGGCGCGTACTCAGATCTTTATCGAACGGTTGACCGTTAAGCCAGGTAGAGTTGGCGTTTTTCACCACCCCAGTGTAGGGAGATATGGACCCCGGAATCCCCATTCCCACCGTTCCCGTTTGGCCGGTCGCCTGTTCAGCCATTTCCACTAAGCTGGCAATGGTCTCAATGGTTTGTCGATAATCGTCGCGCGGCGTGGGCAGACGATGGCGAAACAACTGTTCCCCCGCGTCGCCGAGCGCAATCACCTCTGTTTTGGTCCCACCCAAATCAATACCTATACGCACACGACGTTCCTCATTTTATGAAATATCAACAGAGTAGAAGCGAGCTTCCTGATTGGCAATGCAAGCCCGTCGACAATTCGTTATTATACCCGGCATCCTTCAAGTTGCAGATGCGTCGGCTTTCCTCGCTCCCCCCAGTCACTTACTTCAGTAAGCTCCCGGGGCTCTCTGCGTTGCCGCCTTCCTGCAACTCGAACTATTTGGGTATAAATACCCGCTGCATTTAACGACAAGGCCGTGGAAATTATCATGCTGTGGTTCAAAAATTTAATGGTTTACCGTCTTAGCCGCGACGTTTCTTTGCGTGCTGAGGAGATGGAAAAACAGCTATCCTCGATGACGTTTACCCCTTGCGGTAGCCAGGATATGGCAAAAATGGGCTGGGTACCGCCGATGGGATCGCACAGCGATGCATTAACGCATACCGCCAATGGCCAAATTATTATTTGCGCGCGCAAAGAAGAGAAGATCCTGCCTGCGCCGGTGATCAAACAGGCGCTGGAAGCGAAAATCGCCAAACTGGAAGCCGAACAGGGTCGCAAGCTGAAGAAGACCGAAAAAGATTCGCTGAAAGATGAAGTGCTGCACTCCCTTCTGCCGCGCGCCTTTAGCCGTTTTAACCAGACAATGATGTGGATAGACACGGTGAATGACCTGATCATGGTCGACTGCGCAAGCGCCAAAAAAGCGGAAGATACGCTGGCGTTGCTGCGTAAGTGCCTGGGCTCCTTGCCGGTGGTCCCGCTGACGCTGGAAAACCCTATCGAATTAACACTCACCGAGTGGGTGCGTTCCGGTACGGTTGCTCAGGGATTCCAGTTGCTGGATGAAGCCGAACTGAAAGCCATGCTCGAAGATGGCGGCGTGATCCGCGCGAAGAAGCAGGATCTGGTCAGCACCGAAATCGCCAATCATATTGAAGCGGGTAAAGTGGTCACCAAACTGGCGCTTGACTGGCAGCAACGGATCCAGTTTTTGATGTGCGACGACGGCTCGATCAAACGCCTGAAATTCTGCGATGAGCTGCGCGATCAAAACGAAGATATCGACAGGGAAGATTTTGCCCAACGTTTTGATGCTGACTTTATCCTGATGACCGGCGAACTGGCCGCTCTGATTAAGAGTCTGGTAGAAGGGCTGGGTGGTGAAGCGCAACGCTAGTTGCGCGGTATTCCCTCTCCCGATGGAGAGGGAATCGCATTACAGATAGCGGCAAAGATAAGAGGTCGGCTCTGCCACTTGCAGATGGAATTCGCTATTGCCGGGAACGTTAAACACCTCGCCTGCAGCAAACACATTCCACTGGGTCTCACCCGGTAGCAAAACATTCAACGCCCCGCTGACCACGGTCATTTCTTCCGGTGCTGCGGTACTGAAGGTATATTCACCTTCCGCCATGACGCCAACACTGGCGCGGCCAGTACTGCTGCTGGTAAAACCGATTGATTTCACTTTACCGGAAAAGTACTCATTGCTTTGTAGCATAAACGGGCCCTGTTTCATGATTAAGTTAATTCTCAATATAGGGCAAAATTAAACAAGTAATTCCGACGCCAATCGCGCAATCAAGACATTAGAAAGTAAAACCGGAACATCCAGCGCCTTTTGCAGTAAATCACGATGACGCTGGTTAAACCCCAGGCAATCGAGCATGACAACATCAGCGCCCTGTTCCAGCAACGCCTTCCCCGCATCAATCAATTGCTGTTCAGAACCGTGGATAGGGTTCGCCAGCGAAAAGACCGGTGGCGTCTGTAATACCTGCCATTTTTGGGTCTGGGCGTCCAGTAACGCCTCAACCGGAACAATCACCCCTACCTGATGCCCTTCGACGATCGAGGCCACCAGCGGCGGGATAATACGCGAGGGTTCCAGCAAAATTGTATTACGGGTCGACATGTTGTTGATCGACGAGGTGCTCATTAACAGGATCACGTCGTAGCCCTGGTTATCCAGCACTTCAACCACACTTTGTAGATCCCGTTCCACTTTCTGGCGGGATACATGAGCAAGTTGATTATCACTGAGTAGCGTCAGCAGGGGGTCATCACCGGGTGCTACGGCATAATCCGCCATCACCTCCTCACGCGACATTTTTCCCAGCAGACTATGATGAGCGATATGCTGCTCATCGATATACTCGGTTAGGAGAGGTAAGACTTCACTCATTGGCACGACGCCAATAGTGAGAATAGCCAACGACGCACTCATTTTTATGCTCCGCCTTCTTATACTTCGTCGTTAATTCCCGGTAAATATACGAACACTTACCTGCGCTACAAATGCCCAAAAGCGTAGCAGCAGTTACGCGACGTATTGTGTAAAGATTCCAATTAATTCCAGTACTGTATTGTTATCGTTTAATTTTCAGTTTTAGCTGAACGCTACAGAGTGTGATAAATGTGATCCAGGCACACTCAGAGTCCTTTCTGAGTCGTGATGGCATCAGGTTTTATCAGGGTCTTCATAGCGTTTTTTGGCATCCAGTGCGTCTTCTTCGCTGGCGTGTTCGCTTATCAAAGAGTCTGGTTTGGGATAATCGGCCCGAAGCTGGTAGCGGAGCGCCGTCTGGCCTGGCATCCCTTTTTCAAGGGTGACAATCCAAGCTTTTCGCGGATAGAGGGGACTGTTCGGCATGGTTCCTCCTTTTTAACAACGGGATGAACTTTAAGTATAGACGCCACCCTGTCGACGGAGTTGCGCTTGCGACAGTGCCGCGAGAATTTCGCCCACCACCTGGTCCGGATTTTTCGTCGCATCAACAATGTAATGCGCCGCTTCACGGTATAGCGCGTCGCGTTGTTCAAGCACTTCCCGCACCTCTTCGCCCAACGGTTTACCCGTTAAGGTGGGGCGCAGCCCCTCTTCCGGCGCCGCTTCCAGGCGATCAACCAATACCGACACCGGAGCGCATAAATAGAAAACAATGCCGTTATTACGCATGTAATGACGGTTGTATTCGGTAAGAATAATCCCGCCACCGGTCGCCACAACCGTTGACGGTGCGGTAACCGCCTCAAGCGCCGTCGTTTCCCTGGCACGAAAACCGTCCCACCCTTCTCTCTCGACCATCTCCGCTACGGTCATTTGCACATGCGACTGCAACCACTGGTCGGTATCAACAAACTGGTAATCGGTCGCCTGAGCAAGCGTCATACCGGTAGTTGTCTTACCACAGCCTCGTGGGCCAACAAGAAAAAGAGGTTGCGTCATAGCGGGCGTTCCCAGGAGAGCCGCAAACATGCGGGATCGGATATCGTTAAAGTAATAATCATACCACCAAACTAGTACATCGTTAAGTGTAAATAAATCATTCCAAAAAGAATGTGGTATACCGTACGTCCTTACTATAACAAGAAATCGCAGGTAGTTAAGTGTAAAGATAAAATTGCAGTTAACGCGCCCTGCGCTGAACTTCCAGCCACCACTTATCCAGTTCAGCAGCGAAATGTTGGCGATCGCGTGGAGAAAGACTATCCGGACCGCCGGTCTGGATCCCACTGGCACGTAACGTGTCCATAAAATCACGCATCGTCAGACGTTCACGGATGGTTGATTCACTATACCGCTCTCCGCGCGGGTTTAACGCCGCAGCCCCTTTTTCCAGGACTTCGGAAGCCAACGGAATGTCTGCTGTGATAACCAGATCGCCGGGTTCACACTGGCGTACGATCTCATTATCCGCCACATCAAAACCGGCAGGTACGCGCATCGTGCGGACAAATCGTGATGGCGGAACACGCAAATTCTGGTTGGCGACCAGGATCAACGGCATCTGCATCCGCTCAGAGGCTCGGTATAAAATTTCTTTGATTACATTCGGACACGCATCGGCATCCACCCATATTGTCATAACCGCTCCTTACTGATGTGCATTTCCACATTGTCTCGTGCTTTTGCCTTCCGTCAAAGTGCTGTTTCTCCTTCTGCACATTCTCATTCCGCGTTAAGCTACGCTTTACTCATCAAAACAATGAATATCACCCAGGGGGAGTGACACGATGGAGAAGAAAATCGGTTTTATCGGTTGTGGCAACATGGGAAAAGCGATTCTTGGCGGCCTGATTGCGAGCGGTCAGGTTCTCCCGGGGCAAATCTGGGTCTATACCCCCTCCCCCGACAAGGTTGCCGCCCTGCATGAGCAGTACGGCATTAACGCGGCGCAGACCGCACAAGAAGTGGCGCAGGTTGCTGATATCGTCTTTGGCGCCGTAAAGCCCGCCATTATGATTAAAGTGCTGAGTGAAATCACCTCCAGCCTGAGCAAAGACTCGCTGGTCGTCTCGATTGCCGCGGGGGTCACCCTTGACCAGCTCGCACGGGCGCTGGGACACGATCGTAAAATTATTCGCGCGATGCCAAACACGCCATCGCTGGTCAATGCCGGTATGACCTCCGTGACGCCGAATGCCCTGGTCACCCCGGAAGACACCGCCGATGTGCTGAATATTTTCCGTTGCTTCGGCGAAGCAGAGATCATCGCAGAACCGATGATCCATCCGGTTGTTGGCGTCAGCGGCTCTTCGCCAGCCTATGTTTTTATGTTTATTGAAGCGATGGCGGATGCCGCTGTACTGGGAGGGATGCCGCGCACTCAGGCATATAAATTCGCGGCGCAGGCCGTTATGGGATCGGCGAAAATGGTTCTGGAAACCGGTAAACATCCTGGAGAGTTAAAAGACATGGTGTGTTCACCGGGAGGCACCACCATCGAAGCGGTTCGGATCCTTGAAGAACGAGGCTTTCGCGCGGCCGTAATCGAAGCTATGGCGAAGTGTATGGAAAAGTCGGAGAGTCTCAGTAAATCCTGAGGATATCGCTGGACGTCAGGCCGCCACTTCGGTGCGGTTACGTCCGGCGTTCTTTGCTTTGTAAAGCGCGATATCTGCGGATTTCAACCATTCACGATAGTGTCCGAGTTGTGAGGTCAATGGCGCAATCCCCACGCTAATACGTAACGTTACCTGCGGTGCGCAAGGTAAACGCAATGCGCTTAGCCTTTCGTGTACCCGCGTCATCGCGGCAATGGCGTTTTCCGCAGGGGTTCCGCACATGATGACCGCAAACTCATCGCCACCAAAGCGACCAATAACATCGCTGCCGCGCAGGGTCATCTGCAGTTGTCGCGTCAGAGCAACAATCGCTTCATCGCCGACATCGTGACCCCAGGTGTCATTGATGCTCTTAAAGTGGTCGATATCGATGATCAGCAGCGTGGCATCACGGTTATAGCGGCGACAATTATCGAATTCGTTGCGTAATAAAATTTCCCAATGACGCCGATTATAGACGCCCGTCATGCCATCCCGTGTACTCATCACCTGCAACCGGCGCTTATGCTCCGCCAGTTTCGTCGCCGTCTGGTAACTGACCCAGGCAAACAATAACGGGTACATCACAATCACAGGCAGGCAGAGCCACCATTCCAGCTGCGCGCTGGCAAAAGCCACAGTGATACCGGTTAGCTGCAATGTCACCAGGCTAGAAACAATCATTAGTACGATCCCGGCGACAAACAGCCGCACACCGCCAGCCCCCATCAGATTCATACACATCATCATCAGTAATGCCGTCGAGGGGAGGATATTGACGCCCATCACGCCGACCCAAACCCCCGCAAGAATCGCGTCAGCTTTTAAGTTGTATATTTCACGGCTTAAAGGATCGATGGCTTTGCTTGCCAGTTGCCATGCCAGATGCGGCCAGACAAAAGCCCAACCCACCAAAAATAGCCACCACCCGCCCGCGACAGACTGATCAACCAGTGCGGCAGATATGGGGAAGAACATCCATCCCAGTCCTACTGCTCGCGGCAGCCGGACTCGCCGGGCGAAGCGTAACCCGGAACGCTGGTGGTCATTGGGAGGCGGTATGGCGGGCTCTCCACCCGGTGCTACCGTTTTTTTGTAAAAGCTTTCATCATTCATAATTTTTGGGAACATTCTGAAACAATTTTCCCAAATTATAGAGACGAAGCTAGCGGAGAAAGTATGATATTTCGGGTGAGCGATTTTCTCCTCTCACCCGTTAGCACTACAGCTTAGCGTAGGGCACTAGGCCGCTTTTTTCAGGCAGGCACTCATAAACTTGTTGCGATCGTCCCCTTTCAGAGATTGTTCTGTCGCCTGGACATTACACTCACGCATTTTCTGCTGCTGGGGAGTCAGACTTTTCTCACCTGGCGCAGACGTGCTGTTCTTCAGGCAATCACTCATATAGGTTTTACGGGCATCCCCTTTCAGTGCTTCTGCTGTCGCCTGCTGGTTGCAGGTCGTCATACGCTGTTGTTGCGGCGTTAAGGTTTTCTCGGCAGCGCCGACGGTCGTTAAAAACACCAAACCAAAAAGCAGGGCAACCAGTAATGTTATTTTCATAGCACCATCCTTTTGTGGGTATTCACACACCTAATCCTTCAGGAAACTCGAATTATTTAACCTCTATAATCTGAAGGATTTCGTGCCATTAAGTCTGGCTGCTTACGACGAAATTACCACCCGACGGTAAAAGAATTACCGTCGGGTGCCGTTTACTTCAGGCCCAGGGCTGCTTTCATGGTGTAAAACAGATCGGTTTGGTCCGTCAGCCCCACCACATTGGCGGCATGTGGTCCGTAGGCGGCAATACGCAACTGGCTGCCGGTATGTTCCTGAGATTCTTCTTCTGAGTTTCCGTAACTTATCACCATCACCGCGCCGTCTTTGGTGTTCAGCGCCTGCGTCAGGCCTGGCGCTTTCGTATCCGGTGCAACAATCTGGCTGGCGTGAGCATGGTCGGCGGTCACCACCACCAGCGTGTTGCCATCCTTCTTCGCAAATTCCAGCGCACGCTGCACGGCTTCATCGAGATCGACCGTCTCGCCAATCTGTCCACACGGGTTAGCCGCATGATCCTGTTTGTCGATAGAGGCCCCTTCAACTTGCAGGAAGAACCCCTTCTCATTTTTGCTCAGCAGTTCGATCGCTTTGTCGGTCATCTGCGCCAGCGTTGGCACGCTGCCGTTACGCTTCACATTTGGCGTACAGGTCACTGCCGGTTTATCAATATTGCCATGGTATGACGCTTTCGGACCTTCCCAGCGCACGGGCATGTTGCCATCGGAGAATAAGCCCAGTAGCGGTTTATCCTGATTGGCTTCGCGAACATCGGCCAGCGTCGCGGCATCACTGACGAGCTGGTAACCGCGTGCCTGCGCCTGTTCACGCAGCGTTTTTCCCTGCCATTCGCCTGCCTTCGCCGTTTCAGTAAAGGTTTTTGCGCCGCCGCCAAGCGTGACATCCGCGCGTGCATTCAGTAATTGTTCAGTGATGGAGCCTTTGCCGCCCTTTTCCAGGGCATTTGTCGGGCATTTTTCGCTGGTGATGTCAGGGCCGTAGCATTTTCGGGAGGTCACATGTGCCACCAGCGCCGCCGGTGTCGCATCCTGTAATTCCGCCGTTGAGACATTCCCGGTTGCCAGTCCCGCCGCTTTTGCCATTTCCAGAAGGGTCGTGTGATCTTTTTCGTGGATATCGACGCCCAGCGCGCCGTTATAGGTTTTTACGCCCGTCGTCCAGGCCGTAGCGGAGGCCGCAGAGTCCGTCACATAATCGGGTTTGCCGGTTTTTTTATCCAGCGCATAGTGGGTGTACTGCCCTGTCAGAGGTAACGCATCAATGCCTTTAAAAAAACCACCCGCCCCTTCGGCATAATTTCGCGCGGCGGTTATTTCCGAGTCCCCCATACCATCGCCAATCAGCAATATGATATTTTTAGCGGGTTTATTACTGAGTGAATCCCGCAGAGCAGCGGTTTGATCGGCCGCTAAACGGCGCGCACCGCCTGGGGTCGTAATATCCCCCTGGGCCGCACGATTCTCCAGCACGGCCACGGATGAAGACCCGGCATACGTGACGGGGATAAAAAACAGAGAGACCAGGGCAATAGCAATAGCGCTTTGTTTCACTTTATTTTCTCCATGTATAAATACATAAAATATGCTCTTAATAATTCAAATTGCAGTAGATGAAATTTGATGTATGACAAGCATAAAAACAAAGCGACTATAGGTATCTGATATGACAGCAATATGACAGTTATTGACCCTGAATACAATCAGCTACGAGGATGCCTCAATAACTTCTTTACGTACTGGCGCAGCAATTCCGTATCGTTATCCGGAACGCTGGCATCCGGCTTTACGCCGTCAAGTGCGCCCTCTATCTGGTGAATCAGCCTTTGCTGCTCAACCTGCGCCATATTACGTAGCATTGCGGTGACAATAATCTCTAACGCCTCTACCTGAGCCACCAGTTCTTTCGACTCTTCTTCTTTTTGGGCGAGTTTAAGCAACAACTCTGAAATGAGGTTTTTCATAAACGTATTTCCTTATCCGAAGTAGGCAGACGGTATCATTATGATTCATCACTGCCTAGAGGATGAAAGTAGTATTTTTATGATTAAGGAAAGACTTTGTGTTAATAATCACATTGAATTAATCATCGAAACGTTTCTCAGGCCAGAATAATTTCATAATAAGAAAGCCTGAAACTCAATAGTCACGCAGCACCATAATATAAAGTTATGATAAACCCGCCTGATTTCACTTAAGTTGAAGAACAATAATAAGTGTTGATGTTGACAGGCATTATTGTCGAGGCTGTTAAGGCACGAACAGCGCGGAACAATCTGTGCGTCTAAAGATGAACTGTGACGTCCTCTTTGGGTCGACCTGAAGAGAGCAAAAGTGGAATCCAGCGCGCTGATGCCTACCACTGACATTTTATCTCCCCGTTCATCAGATTTGTGAAGCACATCACGCAAAGCCATGTAATTAGCAGGGAATTGTGCTTTGACCCGTGTTTGGCAGCGTTTGTGTCTCTGGCCTGTTCGAAACAATATGGCAGAAGCACGCGAAACCCTCGTTTTGTCGTGGTAATGTATACGCTTTGCGTTTCATGGAATGGGTTTTTAAGATGGCGAAATTGCGGGTAGGGATCGTATTTGGTGGTAAATCAGCGGAACATGAAGTGTCTTTGCAATCGGCAAAAAATATTGTCGATGCCATCGACAAGACCCGCTTTGATGTTGTGCTGTTAGGTATTGATAAACAAGGACAATGGCACGTTAGCGATGCCAGTGACTATCTGCTGAACGTAGACGACCCCGCTCATATTGCGCTGCGTCCTTCAGCCACAAGCGTGGCGCAGGTGCCCGGCAAACAGGAGCACCAGCTCATCGACGCGCAGAACGGCCAACCGCTGCAAACGGTTGATGTGATTTTCCCTATCGTTCATGGAACGCTGGGAGAAGACGGCTCGCTACAGGGCATGCTTCGTGTGGCAAATTTACCGTTCGTCGGTTCTGATGTGCTCGGCTCTGCGGCCTGTATGGACAAAGATGTCACTAAGCGCCTGCTGCGCGATGCCGGGTTGAATATTGCCCCCTTTATGACGCTCACTCGCACCAACCGCAATACGGTTAGTTTTGCAGAGGTAGAAGCGCGTCTCGGCCTGCCGCTATTTGTTAAACCGGCGAACCAGGGCTCCTCGGTTGGCGTCAGCAAAGTCACCAACGAAGCGCAGTATCACCAGGCCGTGGCACTGGCGTTTGAATTTGATCATAAAGTGGTGGTTGAGCAAGGCATCAATGGTCGCGAGATCGAATGTGCCGTTCTCGGTAACGATCATCCGCAAGCCAGTACCTGCGGCGAGATTGTCCTGAACAGCGATTTTTACGCCTACGACACCAAGTACATTGACGATAACGGCGCTAAAGTGGTGATCCCTGCGGCGATCACCTCAGAAGTGAACGAAAAGATCCGTGAGATCGCCGTTCAGGCGTATCAAACACTGGGCTGTGCAGGTATGGCGCGCGTCGATGTTTTCTTAACACCAGACAATGAAGTGGTGATCAACGAGATCAACACGCTGCCTGGGTTTACCAATATCAGCATGTATCCGAAACTGTGGCAGGCAAGCGGTTTGGGTTATACCGATTTGATCAGCCGTTTGATCGAGCTGGCGCTGGAACGCCACGCGGCTAACAATGCGCTGAAAACCAGTATGTAAACGAAGAGTCGTCATGCGTCGAACAGCATCTCTGCCACCCGACGTTTTGACGCAAATAAAGCCCGATAACTGCACGTTATCGGGTATCTTCCGCTTCATCTTCCACGCGGCGGCGAATAATCAGCCCAGCGAGCCAAAAACTAATCACCCATGTGACCAGCCCTACCGCATAGGTTTGCCACCCTTTGGCTTCAAAACCCAATAACCCCACCACCCCATTCAGAATGAAGATAAGCCCAATGGCAAAAGCATAGTAGTGCCAGTCACGGCGAATTTTTACAGGCAAGTTCATGACAGCTCCGGGGACAGGGCGTAAAAGAACATCCTCGCACATTTACGCCTGACGGTCTGTGGCAGACGCGGAATTTCTGAAATGTTACACAACTTAACGCAAAGATCGTATTTTGTGACAACGAACAGAAATCTGCAATCCAGGAGTAATCCCTGGGCGAAATTACCATCATTCTGATATTGACAAATCTGATGACCTGCCAGAATTACTGCGAGCCACTGGTATGACGCCAGAGTAGCAGAATTCCCCCGGAGGTCTTTATGGCTGATTTCACTCTCTCAAAATCCTTGTTTGGCGGGAAGAAGCGGGATACTACCTCCACTTCCGGTAACATCGCTTACGCCGTATTTGTGCTGTTTTGCTTTTGGGCAGGGGCGCAAATTTTAAATCTGCTGGTTCACGCGCCGGGCGTCTATGAACATTTGATGCAGGTACAGGAAACCGGACGACCTCGTGTCGAGATCGGCTTAGGCGTCGGCACCCTTTTTGGTCTGGTGCCGTTCCTCGCGGGATGCTTGATTTTCGGTGTGATTGCCGCGTTCCTACGCTGGCGCCAGCGTCATCAATAACCCCGGAACCAACAGACTCCGGGACTTATCCTGCCGGAGAATTCATACAGCGAGCCCGACGTTCATCTACCCGTTTTGCAAACCATGCGGTGGTCAGATTACGCGTGATCTTCGGGCTTTCCAGTTGAATCCCTGGCAACATTTCTCTCGGTAGCGCTTTGCCTGTTTTGGTTTCTGCCAGTTTATACACCTTCTCGTACAGCACCGTCTTTTCGAATGCCAGACTGTCACCTTTCTCCAGTTGGCGACGAATCTCGCTCTCACTCATTCCCAGTGTGTTTGCCAGTTTACGTATCGCCAGTTCTGTTTTGCCCGGCTCTTTGCTGTCATAACGGATCAGATCGCCATCAAGGGCCAGTTTCACACCACTGGCTTTGGCCACCGCATTCTGGAAAGCCGCATTACGACTGGCGTACCAACCGGCATTAAAATCGGCGAAACGGAAAATGGGCGCAGTGTAATTCGCGGGATAATTCAGCAGATGGTACGTACCGAACCACAATCCGCCCCGGCGGGAGAAGACCTCCTGGCGCACCGTGCCTTCCATTTTCCACGGATAGCCTTTGGTATGCTGCTCGGCAAACGCGATGCTGACCTGCATTGGGCCGCCCGTGTGAACCGGATTAAGCGAACCAAACAGCGTCTGCCCCATAGGCACCATATTAATAAAATCATCAAAAATGGCGCTGAGCTGTTTCTCCGTTTTCACCGAGTCCAGACGTTCGCTGTAGCTCTTCCCTGTCGGGGAGTTGATTTTCAACGCCGTATGGACCAGGAAAACGGGGATGTGCATACGCTCGGCACGTTTGTCGATCTCCTGCCAGGCAATCTTACTCAGGCCTGGCACGGCGGGGTCAGCCTGATAATTTGACTCTTGCTGCGCCACCGCCAGCACCGAACAGACATTTTCGACCGTCGGCGCCAGCCCCTGACTCTCAAAAGTCTTTGCCAGATCCTTCGCCCAGGCATCCCGGTCTTTCACACTTGCCGGCATTTTCTGGCGCACCACGCTTGCCACATCCACGGGCTTTTCACCCTTTTTTAAGGGCTGCGGGGGTTGGGTACTACAACCTGCCAACACCAGCACAGCCAGTAATGATAAGGGGTAAAGACGGGATACCGCCGGCATAACGTTTCCTTTTGTTAGCTAAATGTGTTGGTCACTTCCTGAATTTCTTGTCCATCCAGTTCACGTTCAAAGCTGCGTAAACGTTTATAGATAGACATCAGCTCAACCAGCGTGGTCCAGGAATTGATCAGATACTGGAAGGAGCCGCGCACCTGACCAAAAACGTTGGTGATTTGCGTCATCAGACCCAACGTAATGGTACCCGCAACAATCGACGGAAACAGCAGGAACAGACCGAAAACATTATCCACTTGCAAATAGAGAATGCGGGCAATGTTGAAGTACATATAGTGGAAATAGAGACGGAAATAGTTCTGGCGCACCGCACTGAACAATTCCCGTATGGTAGGCGGCGTAGCGCGACTGCCGTCATCTTCGCCGTAAACCAGTTCTTTACGGTAAGCTGCTTCAACGCGCTGGTTTTTAAATTCCAGCCCCGGCAGTTTGATCCCCACCACGGCCAGTAATCCTGTACCCATCAGCGACCAGACGATCGCGGCAATCACCAGACCGTAAGGAATGTGCCCGACCACCGGCAGTTCCGGCACATGCGCGGAAAGCGTGACCAGCACCGGCAAAAAGGCGATCAACGTCATGATCGCATTAATGAAACTCACGCCCATATCTTCGAGGGTTGACGCAAAACGCATGGTGTCTTCCTGCACACGCTGTGCGGCGCCTTCAATGTGACGCAGGTGCTGCCAGTGCGCCATGTAATGTTCGTTCATGGCAGTACGCCAGCGGAACACATAGTGGCTCACAAAGAAATTATTCATCACGCCAATGACCACAGCGATCAGCGCAATACCAAGAAATACGCCCACTTCATGATAGAACTGCCCGATGGTCACTTTATGCGGCGAACTTAATGCCGTCTGGATCAAGTCATAGAATGGGGCATACCAGGCGTTGACGGCGACCCCCACTTCAACCAGAAACCAGGTGACGAAGATAATCAACGACGTGCCAAGAATTGACCAGTACTGCCAGCGGTGCGGGCTATAGATAAACCAGAACAGTGCAAACAGCCCCACGCAAATAATGTAGTAAGCGTAAAAAACCAGGTAGTCCAGCGACCAGAATCGTGCGGCGCTGATGGGAATATTACCGGACGCGCCTGTGATATGCGCAACCCAGGCTCCCCCACCCGCTTGCCAGAAGATGACAGCAACCAACGCCCAAATAAATGCCGAGATAAAAAACGGCCCTGGCTTGGGGAAAAAAGACTTAAACATGATGCTCTCCTGCTAACTTCTTATCGTTATGACGACTGCTGTTTATTTTTGCGCCACACACGGCGGTAATGCAGATCTTCGCCCACGAAAAACGAGACGGAACCGACCATTGTGACCAGGATCATGGCGCTTAGTTCGCTTTCCAGACTTCAGGAATTGTTTCGACGGGTTTCACAAAAACGAAATTCTTCGGCGTCCCGAGGTTACCACAAGCGTGGGATCACAAAAGCGAACTTTCACTCTCAAGAAAAAAAGCCCCATTTACTCGCCGTTACGTTTTTCCCACTATCATTGCTCTATTTAGCGCTTTGCAGGCGCCGCTGAGTAGTATATACAACAAATCGTTCAGGTCGCGTCGAGGCGGTCTGAAAGAAGAAGTGTGTAAACTCGCATTGTTCTCTTCAATTAACTTATGGACACCACCGTTGAAACGTAGTCTGCTTTTTTCTGCCGCGCTGTGTGCGGCGTCATTGACACCTGTCCACGCGGCCCAACCTGGCCTCGATCCGGTTTTTGCTTCCGATATCGTCGATCGTTACGCCGAACATATTTATTACGGCAGCGGCGCCACGGGAATGGCGCTGGTTGTGATAGATGGAAATCAACGTGTGTTCCGTAGTTTTGGTGAAACACGACCAGGAAATAACGTCCATCCGCAGTTAGATTCGGTCATTCGTATTGCGTCACTCACCAAATTGATGACCAGTGAAATGCTGGTGAAATTGCTCGATCAGGGTACGGTGAATCTGCACGATCCGTTGAGTAAGTATGCGCCCCCTGGCGCACGCGTTCCGACATATCAGGGAGCGCCGATTACGCTGGTGAATCTGGCGACCCATACCAGTGCATTGCCGCGTGAACAACCCGGCGGTGCGGCGCATCGTCCGGTGTTTGTCTGGCCAACCCGTGAACAGCGCTGGAGCTATCTCTCTACCGCAACATTAAAAGCAGCGCCGGGTTCACAGGCCTCATATTCTAATCTGGCGTTCGACCTGCTGGCCGACGCGCTGGCAACGGCCTCAGGCAAGCCTTATACCCAGATTTTTGAAGAGCAGATCACCCGTCCGCTCGGGATGAAAGATACGACGTTTACCCCCTCGCCCGATCAGTGCAAACGCCTGATGGTCGCAGAGAAAGGCGCCAGCCCCTGTAATAACACGTTAGCGGCCGTTGGCAGCGGCGGCGTGTACTCAACGCCAGGGGATATGATGCGCTGGATGCAGCAGTATCTCTCCTCTGATTTTTATCACCGCAGCAACCAGGCTGACCGCATGCAGACACTCATCTATCAGCGTGCGCAGTTGAGGAAAGTGATTGGCATGGACGTCCCTGGCAGAGCTGATGCTCTGGGGCTGGGTTGGGTTTACATGGCACCGAAGAATGGGCGTCCGGGGATCATTCAGAAAACAGGCGGCGGTGGCGGTTTTATTACCTATATGGCCATGATCCCACAACAGAACGTTGGTGCGTTTGTCGTGGTGACACGTTCTCCGCTGACCCGGTTTACCAGTATGAGCGACGGTCTCAACGATCTGGTCACGGAATTGAGCGGCAATAAACCCCGGGTGGTTCCTGCATCCTGAGTTAGTACTCTGAAGGCAAACGGGTGATACCAACCAGTTTGCCTTTATTCATTACGATGTAACCGCCCTTACGCAAAGCAGCAAGCACTTCGGCAACAACAGAGCGTGAAATTCGCGTTCTCTGGTGAATATAATTCATAACACCAATACGAAAACGCAGCTCATCATCCCACTCATTCATTGAGATCAATGTGGCCCGGATTTGTTCGTAGGAGTTATGACCAATCAACTGTAAATCACGCAATTCCATAATGCGGTTTTTCCATGCCAGCCAGCAAAATGCCTCACGCCACAGATTATTTTTTTCAATTATTTTTATCGTTTGAGACGAAGGAAGATGATACCCAGCGCAGCTACCTTCCGTTATTAATTTATACTGCATATCATTTTTCATAACACCATCAGATAACCCAATGATAAAGGGGGCCTGAGCAATACCTACAAGTATATGTTCTCCTCTCCATAAAGAAATGGCGCCACTTAAGATAACAAACGTATTGTCCTTATGATTATCATTAGAAAAAACAGTCTGTTTTTCGTTACACAACTCGAAGCGAGTGCCATATTTAGACAAACATTGATCGAGTTTACCAAATTCATTAACTGGTTTACTCAACGATAGCATTTTTCGTCCTATGCAATAATGCCCGTCAAATCCTTGACGGGCATTTCTTAGATTAAATAATTTTTAGTAACTTTCTCAGAGAGAAATAATTACCAGGTATATTTAACACCCACGTTTGCCGCCCAATCTTGATCTACGTCGCCGCCACCGAGATAGTTAGCATCGGTATAGGCGCTGAAGTTCTTGGTAAAGCTAAATTGTGTACCCAGGCCAACACGTACCGCTGAACCTTCGGTGCCGTTGTCGATAGAGTCACCGTTTACGTCAGCATCGTTGTTGGCGTCGTCGTAAACGTAAGCCAGTTTGAAGTACGGAGTCAGAGCCTGATCCTGGCTGTAAGTGAAGGTATAACCGGTATCAATACCCAGTTCATAGCGCATGCTGTCGTATGACTGACCGTCAACTTTCATGTCGTTGCTCAGCTGGTAGTCATCACCAGACTGGAACAAGCCGGATACGCTGCCGTACGGAGTGACATAACCTGCATCACCCACTTTCCAGTCGTAACCCAGTTTCAGACCGAAGCCCCAGGCATCAGAGTTGGTGCTGCCGTCAACGTAAGTACCGTCGCTCATGGATGCAGAAAGATCGTTGTTGAAGTGAGAATAACTCAGGTTGCCATCAACAAAAATGTCGTTCGCGAAGTGGGCAGAAGAGTAGATGTAGGCAGTCTGGCTGTCTTGATCCACCTGACCTGTACGGTCACTCATGTCACCTTTCGCAAAGCCTGCTGCAGCACCCACAATCCACTTAGCGTTGTTACCGTCAACTTTGGTATCAACACCCACCATGATGCCGTTGACATCCTGATCGTAGCTAATGGTGTCGTTGTCGCCGTTGAAGTTACCACCGAAGTAACTTACCCAAGCACCACCATTATCTGTCAGTCCATGACGAGAGTTGCTCAGACGCGTACCTACGGTATCCTGCTCCAGATTCCAGATATTGCTGTTAGCAGACGGAATGCTCAGCGCCATGTTCGCGTAGTCGGTCAACTCCATCTGCTGCATCACAACAGTATTGCCTTTCTGCTCAGCCTGGTAAGTGTAAGCACCCAGATCGGCTTTGTTTGCCGCAGAGAAGGTCGCAGTGCTGTTCTTGTCATTCACATAGATCAGCTCTTTGCCGTTGTAGTCAGCAATGGAGCCAGCACCTGTTGCGTTGTCGATACGGACTTTGTAGTTACCGGTTGCAGCTGCAACGTGGTCGCCTGCGTTATCCACTTCGGACTGATCAGCAGAACTGTCGGCATCGCCGTTGCCATTAATGGTCAGATGACCATCAGAGTTCATCGCAACAACACCGTAACCGTAGTTAGACTTCGTGGTGTCATTGGTGCGGTCGTTGGTCAGGTCGGCATCCAGCACATAATCGCTGCTGTGAATGTCGAACACCCCTGCATGGATATTACCGCCAGTATCAGTCGTGCTGGTCAGATTCAATACATCTGTACGGAACGGACTGGCATCATACTGATCAACATTGACATCCAGCAGACCGCCGTTGGTTACGGTGATGGTGTTGGCATACAGCGCCGCATCAGCTTCATTCCAGCCAGCAGAGACATCGTCAGCCAAAGATACGGTACTGTTGTCGATAGTCAGAGAGTCAGTAGCGACATGACCATCTTCACCGATATTCAGAGCAGAACCACCGGTCAGGGAGATGGAGTCAGAAACCAGTCGGGAATCCGCTACATTGACCTGAGAGCCGCTGTTGATGCTCAGCGTATCAATCAGAGAGGCTTTGGTAGTATCCCACTCAGAACCGCCGTTCAGCGTTACGTTGAACAGACCGCTTTGATAAACTTCGTTGCCAACAACGTGACCGTCTTCATCATAAGCGGTACCGTCAGTGTTAATGCCATAGGTGGAAGATGGCCACAGGCTATTGGCTGCAATGTCGATCAGTGTTGCCGTCGCATCAGTACCCGCAGCTACGCTGTCATATACACCATCACCATCGGTATCAACCTGATGTACAGACATTGCTGCACCGACCCATTTGCTACCATTATTCAGGGTAACATCCATGCGGTCAGTACCATCCCAGCCATTGGTGTCGAGATCGGCATCGGTATCACGATAGGAATCAGCACCGTTCGGGAAGAAGTTTTCGTCGAAGTTGCTGGAGAACACAACATCGCCCATCAGAGTAGAATTGCTGAGATTGACCGTCGTCTGCATCGCGTTGTCTGCATACGGATTCGCAATTGCGGCAATCGCAACGTCATCAGCAGTCAGAGTATTGCTATAGTCGCTTGCGTTATTGGTATTGCCGAACCAGCCTGAAGTTCCTTCATCTGACCAGGAACCTGACGTCACGGTAGAATCAGTCACAGTGATAGTATTGTTGAACACTTCGCCGCTGTTTACGCCAGTACTAACGGTGTTGTCGTCAATATCTTCCCACTCATAGCCCTGAGCCAGCGTGATGCCCGCGACATGTGAGTTATTGGTAATCGCCAGATCGACTTCCTGATCCAGGGTGATGGCGGTCCCCATGTTATAAACGTCTACAACGTGAGTATCGGCAGTGCCATCAGTGTTTGTGCCATTATAAGTATAATGTTCGTAATTATCGTCGATCGTTGAATTATCAACGGTCAACGCCAGACGATCATAAACATAACCCGTATCACGACCACCTGCACAATCGCTCGTCATGCACTCTGAAGTAATCATTCCGTGCACGGTGCTGTTTTTGATTGTCAGACTATTACTATTGGTATTCGTCGAAAGACCATCATCCAGATAGTAGGTGGAGATTACGCCGTTAACGGTCGCGTTATTGACTACCGGGTAGATATCTCCGTTGTAAAGGCTATCGGTCGCGTAGTTGTTCCAGCCGACGTAACCATCATAATAAACGCCGTCAGCATAAGTTGCGTCGTTATAGTGCGTAAACGTTGTGTAAGTAGTACCAGAAATATCAGTGGAAGCATTTGCCTGAGAGGCGATTGCCAAAGTGCAAGCCAATGCTAATTGTGAGACTACAAGTTTCTTTTTCCAGGAGTGCATTTGTCATCCCTCCTCAGGGACGTAATATCGTTGGTCCGTCAATTATCAATGCGTAAAAAAACAGTGTATTTCGCAAGGACGATTATGCGGTACCCGCACTAAAAGGTTCAATTATTCTTTCCCGGCAGTCCGAAATCGGACAATAAACAGAACACTGCAACCATCTAATAAGAACCTCAAAAACATCATTAAAAATTAGTGCGTTATATAGAATTTAAAAGAAAGATCCATACAAATCATCAATAATAAAAACAAGTAAAAACAAAACAGCGAATAAATAATTAGCCATCATTCAAATAATAACAAAATAAAATAAATTGATATTTTAAATATGCAAAAAACAACGATTTCACCCGCCAATATAAATATTTAGCCAGCCATAACAAAATATTGTTCAACTATTTATTTAATAAATCGTGAAAGCAAAAGCATAAGGCCAACTTTCGTAAAACACTCGCACGCAGCTTCAGGTATACTACGGCCTTCGATTCCACAAACATCAGGCATACCATGACAGACTTAATCCAACGCCCTCGCCGCCTGCGCAAATCCGCTGCGCTTCGCGCTATGTTTGAAGAGACAACACTCAGCTTAAATGACCTGGTGTTGCCGATCTTTGTTGAAGAAGAACTCGACGACTATGAAGCAATTGAAGCGATGCCCGGCGTCATGCGCATTCCAGAGAAGCATCTCGCGCGCGAAATTGAGCGCATTGCCAACGCGGGCATTCGTTCCGTCATGACCTTTGGCATTTCGCACCATACCGATGACACCGGCAGCGATGCCTGGAAGGAAGATGGTCTGGTGGCACGTATGTCACGTATCTGCAAACAAACGGTGCCGGAAATGATTGTCATGTCTGACACCTGTTTCTGCGAATACACATCACACGGTCATTGTGGCGTACTGTGCGAACACGGTGTGGATAATGACACAACGCTGACCAATCTGGGTAAGCAAGCGGTCGTGGCAGCAGCAGCAGGCGCTGACTTTATCGCCCCTTCCGCAGCAATGGACGGTCAGGTGCAGGCAATCCGCCAGGCGCTCGATGCCGCAGGCTTTACCGACACCGCCATCATGTCCTATTCCACCAAATTCGCCTCCTCTTTCTATGGCCCATTCCGCGAAGCGGCAGGCACGGCGCTGAAAGGCGATCGTAAAACCTACCAGATGAACCCGATGAACCGTCGTGAGGCGATCCGCGAATCACTGCTCGACGAAGCGCAGGGTGCTGACTGCCTGATGGTGAAACCGGCTGGCGCATATCTGGATATTTTGCGTGATATCCGTGAACGCACCGAACTGCCGATCGGCGCTTATCAAGTGAGTGGCGAATACGCGATGATCAAATTCGCCGCCATGGCTGGCGCGATTGATGAAGAGAAAGTGGTGCTGGAAAGCTTAGGGTCGATCAAACGCGCGGGCGCGGATCTGATCTTCAGCTACTTTGCGCTGGATCTGGCTGAGAAAAAAATCCTGCGTTAAGTTAACACCGTGAGTTTAATACCGGGATATCCGGGGCGACCACCGGGTTTGGCGTCCCTCCGGGAACCCAATCCCGGTGTTTCCCCTCATTCATTGGCTTAAGTGAACGGTGTTATGCGTTAAGTTGTTTTACCTGATGGCGGCTTCGCTATCTCCGGCCTACAAAAATGGAGATCCGGTAAGCGAAGCGCCATTAGCCAATATTCAACCTGCACGGAAGTAAGGTTTATCGCCCAGAATGGTCGCCCGGTGCATAATGCGCCGCTGCGGCAGGTAATCGGCGTTGGCGTAATGTTGCGTCACCCGATTATCCCAAATCGCCACGTCATCAGGTTGCCAGCGCCAGCGCACCTGGAACTCAGGTTTTGTGATGTGCGCAAACAGGAATCCGAGTAGCGCTTCACTCTCTTTTTCCGTCACATCGACAATCCGCGTGGTAAAACCTTCATTCACAAACAGCACCTGCTTACCGCTCACCGGATGGGTGCGTACGACCGGATGCAGCAATGGCGGGTGCTTTGCCACCGCCTCCAGCCAACGCTGATGATCGTCTTCGCTTTTGCGATATTTATATTCCTGAAACGATTTACGAAAATCATGCTCCGCGTGAAGGCCACTCAACAGCTGACGGAAAGGCGCTGAAAGCGCCTCAAACGCCGCAATCCCGCTAGTCCATAACGTATCGCCACCGGTTGAGGGCAGTTCTTTGGCTGCCAGAATCGCCCCGGCGGGCGGTGTTTCAATAAACGTCACATCGGTGTGCCAGTTGTCGTTGTCCGGCGGATTATCGTTATGGGTATCCAGCACGATAATCTCATCGACCCCTTCGGCATGCGGGTAGACCGGATGAATATGCAGTTCGCCGAAACGCTGCGCCAGCGCGCGCTGTTGCAGCGGCGTGATGGCCTGCTCGCGCAGGAACACCACCTGATGGCGCAGCACCGCGTGGTAGAGCTGTTCAAACTGGTTATCGCTCAGCGGGCGGGTTAAATCCGCACCGGAAACCTGCGCGCCAATATACGGTCCCAGCGGGGTAATGCTCAGACGTTCACTCATTGTACTTCTCCATGCCAGGGTGTCAGGCGTCGCTGGAGCGCACGCAGACCCAGTTCTAAAAGAAAGGCAATCACCGCAATGACTGCGATACCCGCCAGCACCACGTCGGTCGCCAGAAACTCCCCCGCCGACTGCACCATAAAACCTAAACCTCGCGTTGCCGCAATCAGCTCCGCCGCCACCAGCGTCGACCAGCCAACGCCCAGTCCGATACGTAATCCGGTGAGGATTTCCGGTAACGCACCGGGCAGAATCACAAACCACAGCACCTGCATACGGCTGGCGCCCAGCGATCTTGCCGCGCGAAGGCGAACCTGCTGCGCGCTTTTTACTCCCGCCATCGCCGACATCGCGACAGGCGCGAAAATAGCCAGATAAATCAGCAGGATCTTGGAGGTCTCGCCAATGCCAAACCAGATAACCATCAGCGGCAGATAGGCGAGCGGCGGCACCGGGCGATAAAGTTCGATAATGGGATCAAGAATGCCGCGCACCGTCGGGCTTAACCCCATCGCGATCCCGATTGGAATACCGATAATCACCGCCGCCAGCAGCGCCAGCACAATGCGGGTCAGACTGGCCGCCAAATGTTGCCACAGAGTGGCATCCATAAAGCCCTGCGGCCCGGCAATCGCGATCAGTTTCTGCAATACCTGCTCCGGCGGTGGCAGAAACAATGGGCTTACCAACTGCAACGCCGCCACCATCCACCACACGGCGAGGATAACCGCCAGCGTGGCGAGACTTAACGTTATCTGTCGCGAGAATGGCCAGCGCCATTTCAACGTCCGCTGACGCGGCTTATCACCGATCACCACACTCATCAAAAGGCCTCCCGTTGCTCAAAGACGCGGCTTAACACATATTCACGGGTCTCGATAAACTGCGGATCGGACTTAATACTGCGACTCGGTTCACCCGCGACAAACCGGCGGGCAAAGTTCAGCGGCAGACGTTCCAGCACCCGGCCAGGCCCTGGAGACAACAGCACCAGTTCGGTGGCCATAAATACCGCCTCTTCAATATCATGCGTAATCAGCAGTACCTTTTTGCCCGTCTCATGCCAGAGCGTCAGCAACAGGGTTTGCATCTGCTCGCGGGTAAAAGCATCCAGCGCGCCAAAAGGCTCGTCCAGCAGCAAAAGCTGCGGATTCGCCGCCAGCGCGCGAGCAATCCCCACCCGCTGGCGCTGCCCGCCGGAAAGCTGCCAGGTAAAACGTTTTCCCGCCCCTTCCAGCCCGACCTTTTTCAGCATCTCCTGCGCTATCTGCTGACGTTGCGCTTTCTCTACGCCCGCCAGTTGCAGGCCAAATCCAACGTTATCCTGCACGTTACGCCAGGGGAGCAGACCTTCGTGCTGAAAGACCACGCCGCGCTCTGCGCCTGGGCCGTCCACCGGCTTACCCTCCAGCAGGATGCTGCCGCGCTGATACGGCACGAATCCGGCAATCAGGTTCAGCAGTGTGGTTTTTCCACAGCCCGACGGCCCCAGCACCACCAGCAGTTCACCGCTGTCGAGCGTCAGGCTGATATCATCCAGCGCCGGTTTACCGCCGTAATCCGCAAAGAGATGAGAAATTTGCAGCATCAGCGCCTCCTTTATTGCACGAAGCGGTCGGTGACGTACTGGCTGTAATCTGTCGCCACGGCGGGTACTTTGCCCTGCTCTTTGAGGAACTGTGCGGTGTCGATAATCGCTTTGTTTACCGGTCCGGTGAGTTCAGCCGTCTGCTGTTGCGGCGTCAGATAGGTGTTGCCTTTCACCAGTCCCGGCACGTCGGCTTCGGGTACACCGCTTAGGCGCGACAGTTTGCTGATGTTTTCCGGCTGTTTCAGCCATTCATCAGGATTCTCGAGATAGGGTTGCTGGGCATCGATGGCGCTTTTGGCGAACGCTTTCACCACCTCCGGATGCTTCTCGGCAAAGTCTTTACGCACTACCCAAACATCCAGCGTCGGCGCGCCCCATTCACCCACTTTTTCGGAGTCGGTCAGCACCTTGCCGTCTTTTTCCAGCGCGTTCACCGCAGGCGCCCAGACGTAGGCGCCGTCGATATCCCCGCGCTGCCAGGCGGCAATAATTGCAGGCGGTTGCAGGTTCACAATCTCCACCTGGCCGGGCTTAATCCCCCAGTGCTTTAAGGCCGCCAGCAAACTGTAATGGGTGGTCGAAATAAAGGGAACGGCGATCCGTTTGCCAATCAGATCTTCGGGCTTGCTGATGTTTTTCTTCACCACCAGTGCTTCAGAATTACCGAGTTTTGACGCGAGCAAAAAGACTTCAATTGGCACCTGCTGACTGGCGGCGACCGCCAATGGGCTGGAACCCAGATTGCCGATCTGCACATCGCCGGAGGCCAGCGCCCGCACAATGCTCGCGCCGCTGTCGAACTTGCGCCAGTCAACGGTGGCCCCGCTCTCTTTGGCGAACGTGTTGTCTGCCTGCGCCACTTTCGCCGGTTCCGCAGACGTCTGATACGCGACGGTGACGTTAACCGCCTGCGCCTGAAAAGCGATGAATACCAGTACGGCAATGACGGTGCTACGCGATGTTAAAGCCATATTGTCTGCTCCCCTATTTTGTTATGGAGGCAGTATTTCGTGGCGGCTGAGTTTGATAAAGGAATTAAAAATTCTGGCTAAGAACAAAGCGTTTTTAGAAATAAAACGGCAAAGGTTAGCAATTTTGCGCAGTAACAAGAGGCATGTCTGGCACCAATGCCGGATGGCGGCGCAAGTGCCTTACCCGGCCTACAGGCTACAGGCGCGCCAGACAAAACATTGCGATTTTGTTACATTCATTACATAACTACGTCCCGATGATTGCCAGCACAGTGCTGACAGGCATCATAGGGTCATAATTTGGCAAGAGAAGATTATTATGATTCGTGTTGTGCTGGTGGATGACCACGTGGTGGTTCGTTCCGGCTTTGCGCAATTATTAGGCCTCGAAGACGATCTCGAGGTCACCGGTCAATACAGCAGCGCTGCCGAGGCATGGCCTTCTCTGATAAGGCATGACGTAAACGTCGCCGTACTGGATATCGCCATGCCGGATGAAAACGGCCTGAGTCTGTTGAAGCGACTGCGTGCGCAAAAACCCGACTTCCGCGCCATTGTCCTCAGCATCTATGATACGCCAGCCTTTGTGCAGAGCGCGCTGGATGCCGGAGCCAGCGGCTATCTGACCAAACGCTGTGGACCCGAAGAGCTGGTGCAGGCAGTACGTTCCGTCGGCATGGGCGGTCATTATCTGTGCGCCGACGCGTTGCGGGCGTTACGCGGTGGTAACCAACAGCCGCAGGTGCTGGATGTCCTCACCCCACGAGAACGCGAAGTGTTTGATCTCCTTGTGAAAGGTGACAGCGTAAAGGAGATCGCCTTCCGACTCGATCTGAGCCATAAAACGGTTCACGTGCATCGCGCGAATGTGCTGGGCAAACTACAGTGCCACAGCACTATCGAGCTGGTGCATTTCGCGCTCGACCATCAGTTGCTGACGGGGCATTAAATGTCACGCAGCGTTCGTCACTGGGTGATCTCACTGTTCATTGTGTTGGCCTGGGGAACGGGCTGGTTGATGCTCTGGACGCTTGGATTTTATCTGACCCATAACGGTCAGCAGGCGGCGCTGTTTTTGCCGCACGGCGTCTATCTTGCGCTGCTGATCCTGCTGTCGCGCCGCTACTGGCCCGCTTTGGTACTGCCGCCCATTCTGATACTGCTCTGGCTACACAACGAGCAGTTACTGAATGGGTATATTCTGCTGGCCGCACCGCTCATTAGTCTGATCCCCGCCAGCATTACTCAGACTTTCTGGCACCGGTTTCCCCTTTACTGGCAACGGCTAACGCTGCTGCTGGCGGCGGTTACCGCGACCTCATTACTTAACACCGCCCTGCTTTCACCGTTTATGAAAATCCCGGCGATGCTGCCCGGCCTCGCCTCGTTTACCGGGGGCGTGCTGCTGACGCCGTTCGTTTATCTGATCTTCGAATTTTTGCGCCAGCAGCACCGCTATCATCTGCTGGGGCTGGATACGAGTAACCCTCCGCTGCGCACGTCGCTCATCATCTGGTGCAGCCTGTTCTTTATTATCGGTATCGGCACTCAAATGGTGCTATCGCCAGAAATTGAACGCCTGCTGCTGATTGTTGTGTTTTTGCCCAATGTGGTCATGGCGTGGAAGTTTGGCTGGCAGGGCGGCGTGCTCTCCGGCCTGTTAGGAAGCATGATGATCACCATTGCCCGTCAGGTCGGCGTGGGGTTCAGTAATCTCATTGAGCTGGAGATCTTCCTGGCGACTCAGGCGCTGCTCGGCATTGGTCTGGGAATTGCCATCAGCCGCCAACAGCATCTGGCGCAAAACCTGCACCACTATCGTCAACGGCTTGAGGCCGAATTAGCAGCCCGACGGGCATTGACTGAAAAACTGATCCATACCGAGGAAGACACGCGAAAAAACCTGGCGCGCGAACTGCACGACGAAATCGGCCAAAACATCACCGCCATTCAGATCCAGTCACAGCTGGTAAAACGGGCGCGCGATCCGGAGCAAACGCTGGCTGCCGCCGCTCAAATAAACGATCTTGCCCGACGTATTCATCACTCGACACGCCAGTTGTTACGCCAGTTACGTCCGCCCGCCCTCGATGAGCTGTCGTTTAAAGAGGCGTTGCATCATCTGGTCAACGAATTTGCCTTTGCTGAGCGCGGCATTACCTGCCGCTTTGATTACCAGATAGCGCAACCGCCAGAGAGTGAAACGGTGCAATTCACCCTCTACCGCCTGTTACAAGAGCTACTGAATAACGTCTGTAAACATGCCGGTGCCAGCGAGATATCCATCGTGTTGCGCGAGCACAACGCACTCTTGCATCTGGAAGTGAAAGATAACGGCGTGGGTATCATCTCAACAAAAATCCCCGGATTCGGTATTCAGGGAATGCGCGAGCGCGTGAATGCGCTTGGTGGAGAATTGACGCTGGAATCGCAGCACGGCACGCGAGTAATTGTTAACTTGCCCACAGTTTTGCAACAAACCCCGTATTAACCAGGAAAAAGTCTTAGTCACTGCGGACTTTCTCTCATCCCCTTTGGTTTTCACTTTCCTATAGTCAGCGCAAACGGAGACACCATGCACGCACGCCCAGCAACTGAAACAGACCAACAATACCGGACTCTACGTCCCCGGTTGCTGATGTGCATGGTCATCGGGTATGCCGCGTTTTATCTGACGCGTAAAAGCGTGAACTACATACTCCCGGCGCTGCAAACGGATCTTGGACTGGATAAAGGCGATATCGGCCTGTTGGGGTCGCTGTTTTACCTGACCTACGGCCTGTCGAAATTCACCGCCGGGCTATGGCACGACAGCCACGGGCAGCGCTGGTTTATGGGGGTAGGACTGTTCGCCACCGGACTGTTGAACGTGGTATTCGCCTTTGGCGAGTCACTGACGTTGCTGCTGGCGGTCTGGACGCTAAACGGATTTTTTCAGGGCTGGGGATGGCCGCCCTGCGCCCGCTTGCTCACCCACTGGTATTCGCGCAACGAACGCGGTTTCTGGTGGGGCTGCTGGAATATGTCGATCAACATTGGCGGGGCCATTATCCCGCTCATTAGCGCCTTCGCCGCCCATTCATGGGGCTGGCAGGCGGCGATGCTGACACCGGGGATCATCAGCATGGCATTAGGCATTTGGTTGACGCTGCAACTGAAAGGTACGCCCCTGGAAGAGGGATTACCAACGGTAGGTGAATGGCGACATGACCCGCTGGAACTCCGCCAGCAGCAGCAAAGCCCACCGATGGGGTTAGGGCAAATGTTACGCACCACAATGCTGAAGAACCCGATGATCTGGCTGCTCGGCGTCTCTTACGTGCTGGTCTATCTGATTCGTATTGCGCTCAATGACTGGGGCAACATCTGGCTGACGGAAAGCCACGGCGTCAATCTGCTCAGCGCCAACGCGACGGTGATGCTGTTTGAAGTCGGCGGGTTGCTTGGCGCACTGTTCGCCGGATGGGGCTCAGATTTGCTGTTCAGCGGCCAGCGGGCACCGATGATTTTGCTGTTCACGCTGGGGCTGATGGTCTCCGTCGCCGCGCTCTGGCTGGCTCCAGTGCATCACTACGCACTGCTGGCGGTCTGCTTCTTTACGGTGGGCTTCTTTGTCTTTGGCCCGCAAATGTTGATTGGCCTCGCGGCTGTCGAATGCGGACACAAAGCCGCAGCAGGCTCCATCACCGGTTTTCTCGGCCTGTTCGCCTATCTGGGTGCCGCGTTGGCTGGCTGGCCTCTGTCGCAGGTGATTGAACACTATGGCTGGTCCGGGATGTTCAGTTTGCTCTCGGTCGCCGCCGTATTTATGGGTTTATTGCTGATGCCGCTATTGATGGCGGGTATTACAACCTCTCCCGGTCAAAGGATAAAACAATGAAAAAAACGCTGGTCACTACCCTGATTGCTTCCGGCATTGCGCTGGCAACCTTAAGCGGTGCAGCACAGGCCAAGGGTCGCCTGGTGGTTTACTGCAGCGCCACCAACGAAATGTGTGAAGCGGAAACCAAAGCCTTCGGCGATAAATATGACGTGAAAACGTCGTTCATCCGCAACGGTTCTGGCAGCACGCTGGCGAAGGTCGATGCCGAGAAGAAAAACCCGCAGGCCGATGTCTGGTACGGCGGCACGCTTGATCCGCAGTCTCAGGCCGGTGAAATGGATCTTCTACAGCCTTACAAATCGCCAAATCTGGAGCAGGTAATGGAGAAATTCCGCGACCCGGCGAAAGTGAAAGGCAACTACTCTTCTGCGGTCTACGTCGGTATTCTCGGCTTTGGTGTGAACACCCAGCGTCTGAAAGAGAAAAATCTGCCGGTGCCGAAGTGCTGGAAAGATCTGACCAAACCTGAATACAAAGGTGAAATTCAGATTGCCGACCCGCAAAGCTCCGGCACCGCTTACACCGCGCTGGCGACCTTCGCCCAACTGTGGGGCGAAGACCAGGCCTTTGATTACCTGAAACAACTGAACGCCAACGTCTCTCAGTACACCAAATCCGGGATTGCCCCGGCGCGTAACGCTGCTCGCGGCGAAACCGCCATCGGCATCGGCTTCCTGCACGACTATTCGCTGGAAAAAGAACAGGGCGCGCCGCTGGAACTGATCTCACCGTGCGAAGGTACTGGCTATGAAATTGGCGGCGTCAGCATCCTGAAGGGCGCACGTAACCTCGACAACGCCAAACTGTTCGTCGACTGGGTGCTGTCGAAAGACGCACAGGAACTGGCGTGGAAGAAAGGCAAGTCCTATCAGATCCTGACCAACACCACCGCTGAAACCTCACCGAACTCGCTGAAGCTCGATGACCTGAAACTGATCAACTACGACATGGATAAATACGGCTCTACAGATGTACGTAAGGCATTGATCAATAAATGGGTCAGCGAAGTGAAGATGGGTAAATAAGCATCACGATGACTTTCTCCAGGTAAGGTTACGTAGGCCGGATTAGGCAACGCCGCCATCCGGCAATTATCGTCACCCTGAATGCCGGATGGCGCTTACGCTTATCCGGCCTACGTCAGGATTGAGCACCGGAAAACGTATGTCACACACACTTGCACTCCATCCCGTGAAAAAACGGGATGCGATATTCCTTTGGGTTTTGCTGGGCTGGCTGGCGTTTGCCCTGCTGCCAAGCTGGAGCCTCGATTACGGCCTGCTGGAATCCACGGGCGATGAAATTCTTGAGTCCTACGGCTGGTCGCAGTTCAATATCAGCTGGTTATGGTATCTGCTGCCGAGTCTGCTGCTGGTACGCCCGTTCCAGGAGGCGAAACGCGAACAGCGTAGCCGCCATTACCTTGACGCGGGCTGGGCGCTACTGTGCATGGCGTTTATCGTCATCAGCGCCACCATTGAAGGGCGCGGTTTAGGATATGCGACTATCGTGCTGTTTGTCGCGCTGGGCGCGATCATGACGCTGGCGCTGACCCGCCTCGAATGGCTGGGCGGCGACCGTTTTGTGATCGGTTCACTGGTCGCCATCGTGGCATTAATCGGCGTCTTTATCGTCTGGCCGAGCATCGCCATTTTTATCCCGATGTTCACCAACGACGCAGGCGAATTCGCCCCGCTGGCGTTTATGACCGTGCTGTCGCAGGCGCATATTATTCAGGTGATCCTCAACTCCATCGCCCTGTCGATTGCGGTGGGCGTAGGGTGTACCTTCTTCGGGCTGGTGCTGGCGATCTACACCACCCGCATCGCCAAACGCAGCGCCATTATCGGGCGCATCTTCTCCATTTTGCCGATCGTCACCCCACCGTTTGTGGTCGGGTTGGGCGTCACGCTGATGATGGGCCGCTCCGGCTACATCACCGAATTGATGGTGGCGTGGTTCGGCTTAACCAATACCAACTGGCTGTACGGTTTTACCGGTATCTGGCTGGCACAGGTGCTGGCATTCACCCCGATGGCGTTTATGATCCTCGACGGAGCAATCAAAACCATTCACCCATCACTGGAAGAGGCCTCCTATACCCTGCGCGCCAGCCGCTGGCAGACCTTTAACGGCGTGTTTGTTCCACTGCTTAAACCGGCGCTGGCGAACGCCTTCTTAATTGTTATCGTGCAGTCGCTGGCTGACTTCAGTAACCCGCTGGTGCTCGGCGGTAACTTCGATGTACTGGCGACGCAAATCTATTTCTATATCACCGGTTCACAGCTGGATTATCAGGCTGCCAGCACCCTCGGCGCGTTCCTGCTGCTGTTCTCACTGCTGGTGTTCTGCATCCAGTACATGTGGATCGGCAAACGTTCTTACGTCACCGTTTCCGGTAAGTCCTACCGTGGCGACGTGCAGCCGCTGCCGGTCACCCTGGTCTGGAGCGTAATCGCCATTCTGGCGGTGTGGATAGCCTTTAACGCCCTGCTCTATGGCAGCATTTTCTACGGCAGTTTCACCGTCAACTGGGGCGTGGACTACACCCTGACGCTGGATAACTTCATCAAGCTGTTCGGCCAGGGGATGAGCGACGGGGCATGGCCTTCACTGCTTGATACCCTGCTCTACGCCGGCATCGCCGCGCCGATCACCGCCGCCTTCGGTTTGCTGATCGCCTGGGTGGTGGTACGCCAGCAGTTCAAAGGTAAAAAGACCATCGAATTCACCACCATGCTGTGCTTTGCCGTACCGGGTACCGTGGCGGGCGTCTCGTATATTCTCGCCTTTAACAGCGCCCCGGTTTACCTCACCGGAACGGCAGCGATAGTGATTATCTCAATGGTGATGCGTAACGTGCCGGTCGGCATCCGTGCCGGGATCGCTGGCCTCGGTCAAATCGATAAATCGCTCGATGAAGCCTCCCTCAGCCTGCGCGCCGGGAGCTTACGCACCATTACGCACATCCTGCTGCCGCTGCTACGCCCGGCGATCCTTTCGGCGCTGATCTACAGCTTCGTACGCGCCATTACCACCGTCAGCGCCATTGTCTTTCTCGTCACGCCAGATACCCGCGTGGCAACGGCCTACATTCTGAACCGCGTGGAAGATGGCGAATACGGGGTGGCGATCGCCTACGGCTCGATTCTGATCGTGGTGATGCTGGCGATTATTTTCCTCTTTGACTGGCTGATCGGGGAAGCACGAATCTCCCGTTCAAAAGCCAAAAACCAGGCGTAATGGAGCGCACTATGAGTCAGAAAAATTTTGTTGAACTGCGCAACGTCACCAAACGTTTCGGTAACAACACGGTTATCGACAATATCAATCTCACTATTCCGCAGGGGCAAATGGTGACGCTGCTCGGTCCCTCCGGCTGCGGCAAAACCACCATTCTGCGTCTGGTCGCCGGGCTGGAGAAACCGAGCGAAGGGCAGATTTTTATTGATGGCGAAGACGTCACGCATCGCTCTATTCAGCAGCGCGATATCTGCATGGTGTTTCAGTCTTATGCCCTGTTTCCGCATATGTCGCTGGGCGAAAACGTCGGCTATGGTCTGAAGATGCTCGGCGTATCACGCAGCGAAGTAAAAGCGCGCGTCAAAGAGGCGCTGGCGATGGTGGATCTGGAAGGATTCGAAGACCGCTATGTTGATCAGATCTCCGGCGGTCAGCAGCAGCGCGTAGCGCTGGCGCGCGCGTTGATCCTCAAACCCAAAGTGCTGCTGTTTGATGAACCCCTGAGTAACCTCGACGCCAACCTGCGCCGCAGCATGCGCGATAAAATCCGCGAGCTGCAAAAGCAGTTTGATATCACCTCGCTGTATGTGACCCACGATCAGAGCGAGGCCTTCGCGGTGTCCGATACCGTGCTGGTCATGAACAAAGGGCATATCATGCAGATCGGCTCGCCACAGGATCTCTATCGCCAACCTGCGTCGCGCTTTATGGCGAGCTTTATGGGCGACGCCAACCTGTTCCCGGCCACCTTCAGTCAGGAGTTTGTTGATATCTACGGTTATCGCCTGCCGAGGGCGCTGCATTTTGCCAGCCAGGGAGAAGGCACAGTCGGCGTACGTCCGGAAGCGATTACCTTAAGCGATCGCGGCGAAGAGTGTCAGCGCTGTGTGATTCAGCATGTAGCCTATATGGGACCGCAGTATGAGGTGACAGTAGAGTGGCACGGGCAGGAGATCTTATTGCAGGTTAACGCGACTCGCCTGCAACCGGACGTCGGCGAGCACTACTACCTCGAAATCCACCCGTACGGGATGTTTGTACTGGCAGATGCGGCGTGATGTTTTCGCAGGCCTGATAAATTTGTAGGCCTGATAAGCGAAGCGCCATCAGGCAATCAATGCCAGATGGCGGCTAACGCCTTACCGGGCCTAACGTCAGCTTCGCGCTTTTATAGCGGCAATATCCTCTGGCGTGGTGCGACAACACCCGCCAATCAACCGCGCCCCCGCCGCCAACCACTGCGGCAGATAATCCGCCAGCCGCGCGTTGCATTCGCCGTGCTGATGCCAGCTTTTACTCACCGGATCGTAATGCTCGCCCGAGTTCGGATAGACCACCAGCGGCAGCGACGTCAGTCCCTGCAAATGCTGCAAGGCGGCGGTGGTATTTTCCAGCGCAATGCAGTTGACGCCAATCGCCACCACCTGTGGGAAATGGCTGAGGAACGCGACCACCTCGCGCAGCGGTGTGCCGTCGCTTAAATGCTCGCTGTCGCGCAGGGTGAAAGAGAACCACGCACGGGCGCGCGGCCAGGCGTTCAACAGTTCTGCCAGTGCTTTGATCTCGACAAAATTCGGCATCGTTTCGCAGGCCAGCAGATCGGCGCCCGCATCCAGCAACGCTTCCACACGTGGACGGTGGAACGCCTGAAATTCTTCGCGGCTACGCAGGTAGTCGCCACGGTATTCAGAACCGTCAGCAAGAAACGCACCGTAGGGTCCCACGGAGCCCGCCACCAGCAGCGTGCCCGCCTGCGGGTTTTCAGCCAGATACGCTTCCCGCGCTTTACGCGCCAGTTCAACGCTCTTTCCGATAAGTGCTTTTGATTGCGTCTCATCGAAACCGCGCGCCGCTAAACCTGCGGATGTGGCCTGATAGCTGGCGGTAATGGCGCACTGCGCGCCCGCGCGGTAATAGTCCAGGTGAACCTCGCGGATCACTTCCGGGTTTTCCACTAACACTTTGGCGGACCAGAGCCTGTCCGCTAACGTACAGCCACGCGCTTCCAGTTCCGTTGCCAGCGCCCCATCCAGCAACAAGAAATCTTGCTTTTCGAGGATGGCGTTCAACGGATTATGCTGCGACATGTTGTGGCTCCTGTAGGAATTTTCGACGTTAATAAACAGAAAATCACCCTATCACAACGACGCAAACGGTAACCTGTACCATCGCCCATTTTTAACGCTCGCTCAAACCGGTCGTTGATGCCACACCTTAAGGGCTGGCGCTTGTCAGAGGGTAAGACGTAATGATTAGAAACAAAAAGGTGCGCAGCAGACTGCTCTGTCATCGTTATCGTCGGGTGCCCCTCGCAGTGGTAGAGGAAAGTGAAGCTACGGCAACGGCAGTTGGCAAGCGGCACGGAAAACCGGTGGTATTGAAGATTGATGCACGCTTAATGCACGAGAAAGGGATCAAATTTTATCAGGCCGATAATGGCGTCTGGTTGACCAAAACGGTGCCGGTAAGTTTTATTTTCCGGGAGGGATAAGCGGTGCCGAAATTCTGCTTATCTGAGCCACAGAATTTCGGCACGGGTCAGTCCGAATGATTTCAGATCTTGAGCATTTTTACCGTGGCCTCGATGTCTATCTCATCTTCCGAGAAGATTAACGTCGTGCCCTGGAAGGTGGTGATTGCCAGTTTTTTCACCGAGCGCATCTCGCCAGGCTTCGCGTCTGTTTTAGGTCTGATATTGCTCATCAGGATCCCCACCGACAGCACCGCGTTTTCTTTATCAATGCCGGTATCGACAGGGACTTCTTCGCTGTACACCAGGAAAGACTTGATCGAGGTGAGCTTAAGGCGCTCGCCCGCAATGTAGATGTATTTGCTTTCCGGGACGACTTTCACCGCATAGGCTGACAAGCCCTTGTTGTTGGTGGTCGGTTCGAAGGTCACCGCCGCATCTTTCTTAATAAGCTCCGGATTGGCGACCTTAATCACATGAAAATAACGGTTATCACCGTTTTCATCTTTGATAAATCCAAAGCCTTTATCTTTAAACCACGTTGTGATCGTTCCGTTCATCGCCATTACCGCCTGATTAATCGTTTATCTACTCAGTTTTGCTGCGCGCAGTGTAAAGCACAACGCCTGCACAGACTATGCCTTTGGCTTAAGTCTGGACTACCTTTATTTACCACATCAAATCATCGGGTACTTTAAAGTCAGCATACGGATCTTCTTCATCCTGCTCTTCTGCACTCAGCGCACTGTGTAACACAATACTGCTCGCATCCCGCTGGGCGATCTTATCGGCTACGCTCGCGGGGATAATCGCGTATTCGCTCTCGCTACTGTTATCAACAGCCAAACGCGCAATCGCGAGACGACCGTTGATCAGCTGAGCCTGAGTCAGCTTATCCACCATGATTTTTTTGATTAAATTGTTGTCGGTGAAGTTAAAACCAATATCGCCTCTTGAAATGGTGATTCGGTTCATTTCAATAAGTTGCTTCACCTGCGCTTTATACTCTTTCGATAAAACAGCCTGTTTTTGTTGTTCGCTCAGCTGTTTATCACGCTCAAGTTGCGCTTTTTTATTCTCTTCCACGGCCTCTCTTGCCTCACGCGCCTGAACGCGTGATTTTTTAGCCGTTCTCTGGACTTTGGCCATTTTTTTGCTGGTCACTAATCCAGCTTTAAGCATCTGCTCTTGTAAGGTGAGTTTCGTCATCTTCGTATCTAAACCGGTTGAATATTTATGGGGATTATACCTGTATTTTTTGAGGCTGTACCTGTTTGCCGCATCCAGGCACAGCGTGGAGTGAGCAGCCGTGTTTGTGGATTTCAGGAATGCGCCGGGCGATTGCGCTGAAACCGACGGGTCGATTGGCCCAATCTCATCGTGACTTGCCCATTTGCCCACATTCATCTTCTGGACAACACTCTACGATGGCATCACTGACTCACCACGTGGAGTAAACATCATGAATATCACCCAAATCCGTAATGCCACGCAGCTCATCACCTTTGGCCACAAAACGTTTCTGGTAGACCCGATGCTGGCCCCGCAACGCGCATACCCAGGATTTGCCGGAACGGCGCGCGCGGAGATCCGTAATCCCACGGTGGAACTCCCGTGCAGTATTGACACACTGTTGAAAGCCGATGCCCTGATCGTCACCCACCTGCATGAAGATCACTGGGATGAGGCTGCGGCCCGCACGATACCAAAGGACAAACCTGTCTACGTGCAAAATGCCCAGGATGCGCAAACGCTGCGGGATCAGGGTTTCACCCGGCTTACCGTTTTGTCGGATAACACCGTGTTGGGCGATATCACCCTGCGTAAAACCGGCGGTCAGCACGGTTCGGATCGCGCTTACGCCATTCCACAAATGGCGGAACGTTTAGGGGAGGCTTGCGGGGTGATTTTCCAGCATCCGGAGGAGAAAACGCTGTATCTGGTCGGCGATACAATCTGGCGCGACGAGGTGGAAACCGCGATGTCGACCTTCCAGCCTGATGTGGTGGTCGTGAATGCAGGGTTTGCGCACGTTCTCGGTTTCGGCCCGATCATTATGGGCGCGGAAGACGTACTAAAAACCCACTTCGCACTGCCGCAGGCACAGATTATGGCCACCCATATGGAAGCCATAAACCACTGCCTACTCACCCGTGACGCGCTCAGGCAGTATGCCCGGGATAACAAAATTGCAGAATTCGTGAACGTGCCGGAAGATGGTGAAACGCTCACATTTTAATGGCGCAAAACCTTCCAGGGTGTGGCGTGAGCGAACGCTTAACCTCGTTTTTTCGCCAGCCAGATGGTGTGCCCCGTGCAGTGGGGATCTTCCATCATCATATCCACAACCTCAAAACCGTTTGCTGACAGGAGTGCGCGGTACTCTTGTGGGGCAAGACTGGCATGGAACAACGGTTCGCCCTCAAACTGCCCCATGGCTACCCCGTTTTCGGGGCCGCTGGTAAACATTAACGCACTGCCAGGATGACTGAGCTGCGCAAAAATCGGGAACATCTTTTGCTGGTCCTGCTGGGTTAAATGGAAAAAGCTGTCCCACGCAATCAGACCGTCAAAAGTGTCATTGAGCGTTAATTCGCGCATATCCTGCTCCAGCCAGCGCTGGTCGGGAAAAGACGCCCTGGCGCGCGCCAGCATCGCCGCAGAGCCATCAACACCGGTAAGCTGAAAACCTTGCTGGATAAGATAGTCAGCAATCGGCTGACCATTTCCACAACCGATATCGAGAATGCTTCCCTTCCCGCCAATGACGGCGATGAATTTATCCAGCCAGCGTTTTTCGAAAAGTGTCCGCGATCGCTGGCTGGCATAGGCATCGGCGTGACGCCGGTAGATAGACAGAATGTTCTTTGCCGCAGAGTCACTCACATTTCCCTCACTATTTTATCTTTCACTTTTCTATCAACATATTAAAGATAACAACTATCGCTCAACCCCGGTCAGGTTTCTCCGCTCAAATCCGGCTCACCGTCATTACTGTGAGTCAGTTCACCCACTCTACGTCCCCGGCTTTACAGGTTCTCGCAGCGCACTTTATGTTGATTAAAATTGTGAACGAATAACACATAAAGACAGGATCCTGCCATGCCCCTGAACACAGATTCACTCGCCGCCGTACTGGCCAGACGCGACTGGGAAAACCCCGGTGTCACGCAGCATCATCGCCTTGAAGCGCATCCGCCGTTTTATAGCTGGCGCACTGCTGATGATGCGAAAAACAATCTACAGTCAGAGCAACGACGAAGCCTTAACGGTGCATGGAAATTTGCCTGGTTTGCCTCACCTGAAGCGATCCCGGAAAGCTGGCTTTCGGGGGATTTGCCGCATACTGATACCATTACCGTACCCTCAAACTGGCAAATGGAAGGCTACGACGTCCCCATCTACTCGAACATCACCTATCCGTTCCCGGTGAATCCCCCGTATGTTCCGGCTGAGAACCCCACGGGATGTTACTCGCTCACATTTGATATTAATGAAAGCTGGCGGCAGTCAGGGCAGACCCGCATTATTTTTGATGGCGTGAATTCGGCTTTTCATCTGTGGTGCAATGGTCGCTGGGTGGGCTACGGTCAGGACAGTCGTCTGCCGTCCGAATTTGATCTCAGCGACTTCCTGCTCAAGGGTGAAAACCGACTGGCGGTGATGGTGCTGCGCTGGAGCGACGGCAGCTATCTGGAAGATCAGGACATGTGGCGCATGAGCGGTATCTTCCGCGATGTCTCTTTGCTGCATAAACCAGACACGCAAATCCGCGACCTGCGCGTCAACACCCGTTTTAACGATGATTTCAGCCGCGCCGTGCTGGAGACGGACGTCAGACTGGCGGGCGTCCCGCGTAACGATCTCCGCGTCACCGTAGACCTGTGGCAGGGGGAGACGCTCGCTGGGACAAGTACCTCACCGTTTGGCAGCGATATCATTGATGAGCGCGGTGCCTATGCAGACCGCACGACGCTGCGCATTAACGTCGAGCGCCCGGCACTGTGGAGCGCAGAAACGCCAAATCTGTACCGTGCCGTCGTTCAGTTGCACACAGCAGACGGCTCGCTGATTGAAGCTGAAGCCTGCGATGTCGGCTTCCGCCAGGTCTGTATTGAAAATGGACTGTTGCTGCTGAACGGCAAACCCCTGCTGATCCGTGGCGCCAACCGCCATGAACATCACCCAAAAAACGGTCAGGTGATGGACGAAGAGACTATGGTGCAGGACATCCTGCTGATGAAGCAGAACAACTTTAACGCCGTGCGCTGCGCCCATTACCCGAATCATCCGCTATGGTATACCCTGTGCGACCGCTACGGCCTGTATGTGGTGGATGAAGCCAATATCGAAACCCACGGTATGGTGCCGATGAATCGCCTGAGTGACGATCCGACCTGGCTGCCTGCCATGAGCCAGCGCATCACGCGTATGGTACAGCGCGATCGTAACCACCCCAGCATTATCATCTGGTCGCTGGGCAACGAATCCGGTCACGGCGCTAACCATGACGCGCTGTACCGTTGGCTGAAATCAGAGGATCCCTCTCGCCCGGTGCAGTACGAAGGTGGTGGCGCGGATACCGCCGCCACCGACATCATCTGCCCGATGTATGCCCGCGTCGATCAGGATCAACCCTTCCCCGCCGTCCCGAAATGGTCGATCAAAAAATGGCTGTCGATGCCCGGCGAACAGCGTCCGCTGATCCTCTGCGAATACGCCCACGCGATGGGCAACAGCCTCGGCGGCTTCGCCAAATACTGGCAGGCGTTTCGTCAGTATCCGCGCCTGCAGGGTGGTTTTGTCTGGGACTGGGTCGATCAGTCATTGATCAAATACGACGCCGACGGTCAGCCCTGGTCCGCCTACGGTGGCGACTTCGGCGACACGCCCAACGATCGCCAGTTCTGTATGAATGGGCTGGTATTTGCCGATCGCACGCCGCACCCCGCGCTGTATGAAGCGAAACACGCACAGCAGTTTTTTCAGTTTTCGCGACTGCCGGGCGCAGAATGCACGATTGAAGTGACCAGCGAATACCTGTTCCGCCATAGCGATAACGAGATTCTGCACTGGACCTTGACGCAGGACGGCAACCCACTTGCGACCGGAGAAGTGGTTCTGGATATCGCCCCCCAGGGCCGCCAGGTCATCGTGCTGCCAGAGATTCCTGCGGCCAAAACGGCAGGTCAACAGTGGTTAACGGTGCGTGTCGAGCAGCCGCAGGCAACCGCCTGGTCGCAGGCCGGACATATCAGCGCCTGGCAGCAGTGGAAGCTGAATCAGACCCTTGATACGCAACTGCCTCCACGCGCCGACACAGCCCCGCAGCTTACCGCCAGCGAAACCGCCTTCAACATTACGGCGAACGACAAACGCTGGGAATTCTGTCGCCAGCAGGGTGTGCTGACACAGTACTGGATCAACGATGAAGCACAGTTGCTGACCCCGCTTATTGACCAGTTCACGCGGGCGCCGCTGGACAACGACATCGGGGTGAGTGAAGTCGCCCGTATCGACCCGAACGCCTGGGTTGAACGCTGGAAGGCCGCCGGTCACTACCAGTTGCACGCAGTGCTGCTGCAATGCGACGCCGACGCACTTTCCCGCGCCGTGCTGCTGACCACCACCCACGCCTGGCAATATCAGGGCGAAACGCTGTTTATCAGTCGTAAAACGTACCGTATCGACGGTCATGGTGAGATGCAGATTAGCGTGGATGTTGAGGTCGCCAGCGGTACGCCGCATCCGGCGCGTATCGGTCTGAGTTGCCAACTCGCCCAGGTCGCAGAACGGGTGAACTGGTTGGGGCTGGGGCCACACGAAAACTATCCGGATCGCCTTGCCTCCGCCTGTTTCGACCGTTGGGATCTCCCTCTAGATGAGATGTATACCCCCTACGTCTTCCCGAGTGAAAATGGTCTGCGCTGCGGGACGCGCGAGCTGAAATATGGCGCACACCGCTGGCGCGGCGACTTCCACTTCAACATCAGTCGCTACAGCCAGCAGCAATTGATGGTAACCAGCCACCGCCATTTGCTACAGCCTGAAGCCGGGACCTGGATTAATATTGATGGTTTTCATATGGGTGTCGGCGGCGATGATTCCTGGAGTCCTTCCGTCTCGCCGGAATTCCAGCTTAGCGCCGGGCACTATCATTATCGGGTGAGCTGGGGTTAACAGATTGTCGGATGGTCTGTAGGCCCGGTAAGCGAAGCGCCACCGGGCACCAGAACTACTCCTCAATCGCCTGACGGATCTGATCGAGCGACGCAGGATCGTCAATGGTCGTTAGATCGCCCGGATCGCGCCCTTCGCAAATGGCCTGGATCGTACGCCTGAGCATCTTCCCGGATCGCGTCTTCGGCAACTGAGAAACAAACCAGACGTGTGCCGGACGACCAAAATTGCCGATCTGACTGTCCACCAGCGCCATGATCGCTTTCTCTTCGCTGTGCGCCACATCGCGGTCTTCCAGACTGTCGCTCAGTTTGGGAATAACAAACGCGACCGCCACTTGCCCCTTCAGCGCATCTTTCACCCCTACCACCGCCACTTCCGCCACGTTCGGGTAGCTGGAGATACTCTCCTCGATTTCACGGGTGCCCAGACGGTGTCCGGCGACATTAATCACATCGTCCGTTCGTCCGAGGATAAAGTAATAGCCGTCAGCATCGCGGATCCCCCAGTCAAAGGTGGCGTAGACTGGGCGGGAGAACAGCGACCAGTAGGTGTCCACAAAACGCCTGTCATCGCCCCAGATGGTCTGAATACACCCCGGCGGCAGCGGTCCCTCAATCACCAGCATTCCCTTTTCGTTGACGCCGCACGGTTCGCCGGTCACTTCATTGAGCAACTGTACGTTGTAGCCATACATCGGCACGCCGGGACTGCCGAGCCGCGAGGGACGGTCGTCCAGTCCGCGGGCAAGCGCCATAATCGGCCAGCCGGACTCCGTCTGCCAGTAATTGTCGACAACCGGTACGCCTAACGTTTCCGTCACCCAACTGGCAGTAGGCTCGTCCAACGGTTCACCTGCCAGGTAGAGCACTTCCAGCGAGGAGAGGTCGTGGTTGCGAATCTGCGCGGTCGGGAATTTCTTCAGCACACGGATGGCGGTCGGTGCGGAGAACATCCGGCTAACCTGATATTTTTCGACGATTTTCCACCATACGCCGCAGTCCGGATACGTCGGCAACCCTTCATAAACAATGGTCGCCATCCCCGCCAGCAGCGGTGCATAAACAATGTAGGAGTGCCCAACCACCCAGCCGATATCCGACGCGCAAAAGAAGACGCCGCCCGCTTTACCGCCAAAAATGGTGTCCATGCTGGTCGCCAGCGCCACCGCATAGCCCCCGACGTCACGTTGCACCCCTTTCGGTTTTCCGGTGGTTCCCGAGGTATACAGAATGCAGGAGGTTTCGTTCGATTCCAGCCAGGCGACAGGCACCTTCGCGCCGAGATGCTGCTGGCGTAGCGTCGCAAAATCACGATCGCGCCCCGGCACGCGTGCCATTTTCGCCAGCCCGCGATCCACCAGCAGGACATGGCGTGGCTGATGCTCTGCCTGAGCGATGGCCTCATCCAGCAGCTTTTTATACGGCAGGATTTTACCGCCCCGCGCCCCGGCATCGGCCGAGACAATCAGCACCGGTTTGGCATCGTCAATGCGCGCCGCCACGCTGTGCGAAGCGAAGCCGCCGAACACCACCGAGTGAATCGCGCCAATACGCGCGCAGGCCAGCAACATAATGTGCGCCTCGGCAATCATCGGCATATACACCAACACCCGATCGCCACGCTGTACGCCAAGCGACTGTAGCATCGACGCCACCACATTCACTTCGTCATACAACTGGCTGAAGGTGTACGTACGCTCTTCTTCGGTTTCTGATGAGACGGCAATCAGCGCCAGCGCGTTGGGTTGCTTAGCCACCCAACGGTCAATGGCGTTATGGCACAGATTGGTCGTGCCGCCGCAAAACCAGCGGGCAAACGGCGGATTGCTGTGGTCCAGCACCTGAGTAAAAGGCTGCTGCCAGTCAATACGCTGGGCCTGTTCGGCCCAGAATGATTCAGGTTGTTCGATAGAACGATGATAAAACTCGCTAAAAGACATAATGCTCTCCTGTTGAACTTACGCCTTACTGCTCGTTGTTAGATCACGTACAGATCCAAATACTCATTAACGGGCATCTGCTCCAGGCGAGTTCTGTCCAGGGAAACCTCCAGGATGCGCTGCTGCTGACGGGTCGGGAACTGACGCGCCAGGTTGATTTTGAATTTATCGACCAGTTTTGGCATGCCGTCTTTACGACGACGCGCGTGACCGATCGGGTACTCCACCACCACCTCTTCAAAGCGTGAGCCGTCGGTAAATTCAAGGGTGATCGCGTTGGCGATAGCGCGTTTTTGCGGATCGTGATAGTCGGTGGTAAAAGCCGGATCTTCAAAGCAGTTGATCTTCTCGCGCAGTGCGTCGATGCGTTTATCCTGGGCCACGCCGTCTTCATAGTCTGCCGCCGTTAAGCGTCCGAACAGCAGCGGGATAGCCACCATGTACTGGATACAGTGGTCACGGTCAGCCGGGTTATTCAACGGCCCTTTTTTGTCGATAATGCGAATACAGGCTTCATGAGTACGGATGGTCACCTTCTCGATGTCCGCCGCGGTTTTACCGGCGGCCTGCATTTGCGCATGGAGGGTCATTGCCGCTTCTACTGCTGTCTGCGAGTGGAATTCCGCCGGGAAGGAGATCTTAAACAGCACGTTCTCCATCACGTAAGAGCCGTACGGACGCTGGAAGCGGAACGACTCGCCATTGAAGGAGACATCGTAAAAGCCCCAGGTTTTTGCCGTCAGCGCCGATGGATAACCCATCTCACCGGTTTTCGCCATCAGCGCCAGACGTACCGCGCGAGACGTGGCATCCCCTGCCGCCCACGATTTACGCGTGCCGGTGTTCGGCGCATGGCGATAGGTGCGCAGCGATTGGCCGTCAACCCACGCCAGTGACACCGCATTGAGGATCTCATCGCGGGTCAGCCCCAGCATTTCGGCAACCACCGCGGTAGAGGCCACTTTCACCAGCAGTACGTGATCCAGCCCGACGCGGTTGAAGGAGTTTTCCAGCGCAATACAGCCCTGAATTTCATGAGCTTTGATCATGCCGGTCAGCACTTGCTTCATGGTCAACGGCGCTTTTCCGGCGGCGACCGCGTTACGCGAGAGCCAGTCTGCCGTCGCCAGAATGCCGCCGAGGTTGTCGGAAGGATGGCCCCACTCCGCCGCCAGCCAGGTATCGTTAAAGTCGAGCCAGCGGATCATCGCGCCGATGTTAAAGGCGGCCTGTACCGGATCGAGCTGAAATTGGGTGCCCGGCACGCGTACGCCGTTGGGCACCACCGTGCCCGGGACCACTGGCCCCAGCAGTTTCTTACAGGCCGGATATTCCAGCGCTTCCAGACCACAGCCTAATGTGTCGAGCAGACAGTAATGCGCGGTGTCATACGCCACCTTTGAGGTGATCTCGTAATTCATTACGTAATCAACGATATCAACAATTTCACGGTCAAATTCGGGACGGACGTTCGAAATATGTGCGGACATAGGGTACATTTCCTTTTTACCCTTCGTCTTTCAAGCTGCATCTGCCTTGGCTTCCTCGCTCACCCCAGTCACTTACTTGTGTAAGCTCCTGGGGATTCGCTGCGTCGCCGCCTTGATGCAACTCGAAATCCATTGGGTAACTATTTAGAGGTTATTAATTAATTGCGTTCATTCAGTGGAACAAATTCGCGATCTTCCGGGCCGGTATAATTGGCGGAAGGACGGATAATTTTATTATCCTGGCGCTGTTCGATGATGTGCGCCGCCCAGCCGGTGACGCGGGCAATCACAAACAGCGGCGTAAACATTTCGGTCGGGACGCCCATCATGTTGTAGGAGACCGCCGAGAACCAGTCGAGATTCGGGAACATCTTTTTCGTTTCCCACATCACCTCTTCCAGACGGTCGGCGATGTTGTACATCTTCAGCGACCCGCCTTCCTGAGAAAGCTGCTTTGCCACCTTCTTGATCACCTGATGACGCGGATCGGCGATGGTGTAGACCGGATGACCGAAACCAATCACCACCTCTTTATTTTCCACGCGCTTGCGGATATCGGCCTCGGCTTCGTCCGGAGTTTCATAGCGCTGTTGAATTTCCAGCGACACTTCGTTCGCGCCGCCGTGTTTCGGGCCACGCAGTGCGCCAATCGCGCCGATAATCGCCGAATAGACGTCGGAGCCCGTTCCTGAAATCACCCGGCTGGTAAAGGTGGAGGCGTTAAATTCATGCTCGGCATACAGCACCAGCGAGATGTGCATCGCCTTTTCCCAGCTTTTCGACGGTTTTTCACCGTGCAGCAGATGTAGAAAGTGCCCGCCGACAGAGTCGTCGTCGGTTTCCGGCTGGATGCGTTCGCCGTTGTGGCTGTAGTGATACCAGTAGAGAAGGATGGAACTGAGCGAGGCCAGCAGCTTGTCAGCGATGTCGCGAGCGCCGGAGACGGTGTGCCCCTCCTTTTCCGGCAACGTACAGCCCAATGCGGAAACGCCCGTGCGCATAACGTCCATCGGGTGTGATGCCGCAGGCAGCGCTTCCAGCACGGTGCGCACATTGGCAGGTAATCCGCGCAGCGCTTTTAATTTGATTTTATACGCCTGGAGTTCATCGCGGGTCGGCAGCTTGCCGTGAATCAGCAAATGCGCCACTTCTTCAAATTCGCAATGCTGGGCCAGATCGAGAATATCGTAGCCGCGATAGTGCAAATCATTACCGCTCTTGCCGACGGTGCACAGCGCGGTATTGCCCGCCGCGACGCCAGAAAGGGCCACTGATTTTTTCGGTTTAATGACATGGGTATTATTTTGCAGGATCGTCGTGTCGCTCATAGTGTCCTCGTCATTGTTTAAATGTGTAAGGTACAAATTCATCTTGTCGACCGGATAAACGCAGTGCCATCCGGCATTGCCAGATGGCGGCTGCGCTTTATCAGGCCTACGAATTACGTTTGGCAAACAGCGCGTCGAGCTTCTCTTCGTACTGGTAGTAATTGATGCTCTCGTACAGTTCATTGCGCGTTTGCATGGTGTCGATAACGTTCTTTTGCGTCCCTTCCTGGCGCAGCACGTTATAGACGCGCTCGGCGGCGCGGTTCATTGCGCGAAACGCAGACAACGGATAGAGCGCCATGGCGACGTTGGCGCTGCGCAGTTCATCAGTGGTAAACAGCGGCGTCGCGCCGAACTCGGTGATGTTAGCGAGGATAGGAACCTGTACCGCGTCGGCAAACTGGCGATACATTGAAAGCTCGGTGATCGCCTCCGGGAACACCATGTCGGCCCCGGCTTCAACGTACGCCCGGGCACGGTCGATAGCCGCATCCAGCCCTTCGACCGCCAGCGCATCGGTACGCGCCATGATGACAAAATCGGGATCGGTGCGGGCATCGACCGCCGCCCGGATCCTGTCCACCATCTCCTCTTTCGAGACAATGGCTTTATTGGGGCGATGACCACAACGCTTGGCACCGACCTGATCTTCAATATGCAGAGCAGCGGCACCGGCTTTGATCATCGATTTCACCGTACGCGCAACGCTGAACGCTGAAGAGCCAAAACCGATATCGGCATCCACCAGCAGCGGCAGCGGGCAGACGTCGGTGATACGGCGAATGTCGGTCAGCACATCATCCAGCGTGGAGATCCCCAGATCCGGCAGTCCCAACGAACCGGCCGCGACACCGCCGCCAGAGAGATAAATCGCCTGATATCCGGCGCGCTGGGCCAGAAGAGCGTGATTTGCGTTGATGGTGCCGACAATCTGCAATGGGTTTTCTTTGGTGAGCGCGGCGCGAAACGCCTGCCCCGGTGAATGTAGAGACATATCCCGTCCTTTTTGTTATCAGCTTGTTACTTTAGTTGATTCACATAAAGCAAGGGCTATGCCAACGCAGGTGGGATGACAGTCACTCTGTTTTTATTTGTTTTAAAACAATGAATTATCTGTTTGAGTGATATTCGAAGTGAAAAAATGCGTGCCAGTTAACGTTTCATGAAACGTGCGCTGCTGTTTCATTGCAACATTTATGAAACAAGACTAAACCCAATACTCTGTTCCTTCATTTTTTTGGGCGACTATGGCGGATACGCACCTTCCACCGCGGGTAAATGATGATAAGCCGGTGATCTGGACGGTCTCGGTGACACGGCTGTTCGAGCTGTTTCGCGACATCAGTCTCGAGTTCGATCACCAGGCGACCATCACCCCCATCCAGCTCGGCTTTGAAAAAGCCGTGACCTATATCCGCAAGAAGCTGGCCAGCGAACGCTGCGATGCAATTATCGCCGCGGGATCGAATGGCGCGTATTTGAAAAGTCGACTGTCCATTCCCGTGATCCTGATTAAACCCAGCGGCTTCGATGTCTTACAGGCGCTGGCGAAAGCAGGCAAGCTCACCTCTTCGATCGGCGTGGTGACCTATCAGGAGACGCTGCCAGCCCTGATGGCGTTCCAAAAAACCTTTAAGCTGCGCCTCGATCAACGCAGCTATATCACCGAAGAAGACGCGCGCGGGCAAATTAATGAACTGAAGGCGAACGGCACTGAAGCCGTGGTCGGCGCGGGACTGATCACCGATCTGGCAGAAGAAGCGGGCATGACGGGGATCTTTATTTATTCGGCCGCCACCGTGCGTCAGGCCTTTAGCGACGCGCTGGATATGACCCGTCTGACGCGGCGACAACACCGCCCGTACGCCTCTGAAAACGGGTTGCGCACCCGTTATGATTTGGGCGATATGCGCGGCCATTCGCTGCAAATGGAGCAGGTTCGACACACGATCATGCTCTACGCCCGTTCCCGCGCGCCCGTCCTGATTCAGGGAGAAACGGGCACCGGAAAAGAGCTGGCAGCCCAGGCCATTCATCGCGAATATTTTACCCGTCAGGGCGGTCGCAGCGGCAGGCGCTCCCCGCCTTTTGTCGCCGTCAATTGCGGGGCGATTGCCGAATCCTTACTCGAAGCGGAGTTGTTTGGTTACGAAGAGGGAGCTTTTACCGGTTCACGACGCGGTGGACGTGCCGGACTGTTTGAAATCGCCCACGGCGGGACGCTGTTTCTGGATGAGATAGGCGAGATGCCCCTGCCGCTACAGACCCGGCTATTGCGCGTACTGGAAGAAAAAGAGGTGACGCGCGTCGGCGGGCACCAGCCTATCCCGGTGGATGTGCGGGTGATTAGCGCCACCCACTGCAACCTGGAACAGCAGATGAAACAGGGACAATTTCGTACCGATCTGTTTTATCGTCTCAGCATTTTGCGCCTGACGCTGCCCGCGCTACGTGAGCGCCACCCCGACATTGTGCCGCTGGCGGAAGGATTTTTAAAACAGTCTCTGGCCGCATTAGAGGCGCCGTTTAGCGAATCGGTACGCGAAGGCTTACAGCAAAGCCAGGCGGTCCTGCTGCGATATGGCTGGCCAGGAAATATTCGTGAGTTGCGCAATATGATGGAACGTCTGGCGCTTTTCTTAAGCGTTGAGCCGCAACCTGCGCTCGACGTCCATTTTCTACAGCGACTGTTACCGGAACTGACTGCCACAGACGAAGCGACCCCAGCCCCCACATCACTCACGGCTCAGGAGGTTCTCGCACAGTTTAACGGGGATAAAACCGCAGCAGCGCGGTATCTGGGTGTGAGCAGAACAACATTCTGGCGGCGATTAAAAGAATAACCCGCCAGTGGAACCGGCGGGTTTTGTATATCAGTGAAGCGCGTTATTTCTTTTTATAAATATTGGCGGTGCCATGGATTTTATTATCCGTCTGACCTGATGTGAGTACGACAACATCGGCACCTTGTTCATCAGCTTTCTTCAGGAGGTCTTCTTTCGCATCAGAAGTAGAGACTTCGTTGCTCGTAGAAATGGTACCCACTTTGGTATACTGTGATTCTACTTTTTCAAACTCGACTTTGGTCATCAACTCTGCTGCATACGCATTTGAAACCACTAACGCCAACGCCCCAATCAATACCTTATATCCTGTCTTCATATAAAAACTCCCATTTTTTGTTATTACGCTATCATCACACATGAATGTTACAGCACCCTACAAGGATGATTAATAAGTAGTTCATGTCCTACAAAAAATCCAGCGCGAAAAGCAGTATAAATTGATTTTGCGTGGCGGCAGCGACAACACCGCCTGCGCCAACGCCTGCCGGGCTAACGCCACCGCCAGAATCCGGATGACTTACAGCATGTTGAGACCAATATCACCCTGCGCTTCAGTGACGGGCGGCAGCCATGCAACATCGGCATTCAGAATAATACAAACTCCGCCATAATATATTTGCAATTCTCTTAAAGAAGAGACCTATTATCTTAACTCTACGCTATTATGTAATTTTATTATTATCAGCAAAACACAGAAACGGTGCTGGCGATATTATTTTATATTTTAAACACTCAAAAAAAACACCTGATATAAAAATCAATAGACCACCATTATCTGTTTATCTACACACAGAATAAACGCCAGCCTTTTCTGATACAGAAAATACAGAAAGCGGTAAGGATCTTTTCAGCAGCTTCAACGTCGGGTGACGATCTGCAACCGTCATTCTTCCTGTCAGAATAACCTCACTTGTTTGTGATCCCTCTCTCACTCGCGCCGTTTTGCTACCAATAAGATGATGTTAATTCACCCATTATTCGGAAGTGTTGCCTATGGATCCCATCCACGCCGTTGTGCTCACCGTGAGCTTGTTCGTGTTAACGTTTTTTAACCCTGGTGCGAATCTCTTTGTGGTGGTGCAAACCAGTCTGGCATCCGGTCGGCGGGCTGGCGTATTGACCGGTCTGGGTGTGGCGTTGGGAGATGCGTTTTATTCCGGTCTTGGGTTATTCGGCATGGCAACATTGATTACCCAATGCGAGGGGATCTTTTCGATTATCAAAATCGTGGGCGGAGCCTACCTGCTGTGGTTTGCCTGGAACAGTATTCGCCACCAGGCGACGCCGCAAATGTCCGCCCTTTCGCAACCGATTTCCGCCCCGTGGTATGTGTTTTTTCGCCGTGGGCTAATCACCGATCTCTCCAATCCACAAACCGTATTATTTTTTATCAGTATTTTTTCGGTGACGCTGAGCGCAGAAACACCGACATGGGCCAGGCTGATGGCCTGGGCTGGCATTGTGCTCTCTTCCGTTATCTGGCGAATTTTCCTCAGTCAGGCTTTTTCTCTGCCAGCGGTTCGTCGCGGTTATGCGCGGGTCAATCGCGTCGCCAGCCGCGTTATCGGCACCATTATTGGCGCTTTCGCCCTGAAACTCATTTACGAAGGCGTCACCCACCGGTGATGCCTAAGCTTCTCTCTGCTCAGAACTGATAGCTATAGTTGACGCTCGCAAACCAGAGGTAGGGATGGTCATAACTCCCGGATAATGCCTCTGGTGATTTCACTTTTGACGATTGCATATGCAGATACGATACGGCAAAACCCACATTGCTCGCCGGGGTTATCTGATACTGAGCACCGGTCGCAAATCGCCATTCATCACCGGTCGGCAATGACAGCGCCACATCGCTTTGCGAATTATACACCGTACTGTCGAATGCAACGCCCGCATTCAGCCGCCACTGCTCGGTTGGGCGGTACTGCACGCCTAACGCTGTATGCCAGGAGTCTTTCAGGCGATTCTGCTGTTGACTCTCCTGCCCGGCAATCGTGACCTGCGGACTACCAAACTGGCTCCAGTCTTGCCAGCCAAGATCGCCCATCACGGACCAGTGTTGGTTAATGTCATGCACCAGACTGAACATAATCTGCTGCGGCGCCCGAACCTGCGCCGAAATAGGCAGATCGTATTCAACATTGGGTAAATTCGGGAAGCGTGCTTTGCCGTTGATGTTAAAGTCGTAATCGGTTTTGCTCGTCCAGGTGATGCCCGCCCGCGTGCTGTCTGTCAGATCCATCAGTAACCCCAGGCGATAGCTCATCGCCCAGTCGTGATCATTCTCTTTTTCATCATCACCATTAACATTACGGGTTAATGATAAATAGCCATAGTTTGCATTGGCAGAAGCGCCAATCGACAGCCTGTCATTTAATTTATAGGCCACGGAAGGACTCAGCGTCATTGCCACCATGGTGCTTTTTTTGATCAAACGATCGCCCGCCCAATCACCAAAATCAATTCCCAGCCCATAGTTTCCGTATAATCCAATTCCGGCGTATAGCCTGTCATTTATTTTTTGAGAATAGAAAGAACTGGCGCCCGGAAAAATATTCATCACATTACCCGGACTTTCTTTACTGGAATCATCGAGGTGATACGGAATATCACCATCCATCACCTGCAATCCCCCGGTAAACATATGATCGGGTAAACGGGTCATACCCGCCGGATTGGTGACAATGGTCGAGGCATCCTGTGCCCTGGCGGCCTGTCCTGCCCCTGCCAGCGCGGTATCTTCGGTCCCAATTTCATAGAAATACAACGCGCTCGCATGGGAAAGCGAAGAAAAGAGCAAACCGGTACACACCAGAGTTATTTTTTTCATTAATTACCTGCTGAAATTATTTTCATTGTCTGTTTTATTCACCAGAAAAATCACGATGGGGAAAATAGTTCCAAGAAAAGCGTATTTATCCCATTCATAGAATAGACCTGATTTCAAAAAACGATGATGCCCAAAACAGCCAAAAGCCGTTTTGGGCGCATCAGTCAGGGAGTCACGATATTAAACCAGAAGTCGAACGAATCCATAAAACTCAGCATTTCGTCAAACTTCGCTGCATTACCGGTAATCGTCACGCTACCGTTATCCTGCGCCTGTTTTAGCGTCTCTTCTTTCAGGATAATTTTATTCAGCGTTGCACGATTGAGGGTAATCGTCGCATCGGCATGGCTGGACTGCTCATTGGCGGTATGGTTCAGCACACCGTTCTCAAGCTCCAGTTTGTAGATACCGCCATCCTTACCCAGATCAACATTGAAAATGGCTTTTGCATTAGCCGCTTTTTCACCGTTGAGATGCACGCCAAGATAATCAAAGAACATTTCCGGGCTCATGGCGCGTACGGTGTCCGGGCTGGCAGTGTTCGGGGTCGGGCCTTTCACCACGCCATTACGCAGCTCCTGTGCGCCGGTCAGGTAGAAGTTACGCCACGGGCCGGACTCGGCCTGATAGCCCAGTTGCTCCAGCGCATCCGCCTCCAGATTACGCGCCGTGGCATTCTGCGGGTCGGCAAACACCACGTTACTCACCACCTGCGCCACCCAGCGATAATTCCCCTGTGTGTAATCCTCTTTGGCCTTCTTCAGGATCTGATCCGGTCCCCCCATGTAATCAACATATTTCTTCGCTGCCTCAACGGGAGGAAGTTCATCCAACGATGCCGGGTTACCATTAAACCAGCCGAGATAGAGCACGTAGGTGGCTTTCACATCATGGCTAACCGAACCGTAGTAGCCGCGGCTTGCCCAGGAGTTCGCCAGCCCCTCCGGCAGTTTGAAGTTGGCGGCAATCTCATCGCGGGTCAGCCCTTTGTTCGCCATACGCAGCGTCTGGTCGTTGATATAACGATACATATCTCGCTGGCTTTTCATTAACTTAACAACATTCTCGTTACCCCATGTCGGCCAGTGGTGCTGCGCCATAATGATCTGCGCTTTGTCACCCCAGCGTTCAATGGCGGCATTAATGTATTTCGACCAGGCCAGCGGATCGCGGATTTTTGCCCCACGCAGTGAATACGTATTGTGCAGGGTATGGGTCACATCCTCTGCGGCTTCAATCATTTGCTTCTCTTCGACATACCACAGCATTTCTGAAGGCGCTTCGGAACCGGGTGCCATCATAAAGTCATAGGTCAGGCCATCAATGACCTCCTTCTGGCCGTCTTTCTCAATGATGTTGGTGGGTTCAATGAGAGTCACCGTACCGGCAGAGGTGGTGGTCCCCAGCCCGGCACCAACCTGGCCTTTTTCATTTGATTTCAATAAATTGCCGTACATATAGCTGGCGCGACGGCTCATCACATTACCGGCCATAATGTTCTCCGAAACCGCCTCTTTCATAAATCCAGCTGGCGCATACACTTTCACTTTACCGGACTTCACATCGGCTTCATCCACCACGCCGCGCACGCCGCCATAGTGGTCAACGTGGCTGTGGGTATAAATCACCGCAACCACCGGTCTCTTGCCACGGTTTTTGTAATAGAGATCGATACCGACCTTTGCGGTTTCCGCAGAAACCAGCGGATCGACGACGGTAATCCCCTCTTTCCCTTCGATAATGGTCATATTGGACAGATCCAAATTACGAATCTGATATACCCCATCGGTCACTTCAAACAGGCCGCTGATATTAATCAGTTGAGCCTGACGCCAGAGGCTTGGATTAACGGTATCAGGCGATTTTTGCCCTTCTTTAATAAAGGCATATTGCTGCGGATTCCAGATAACATTGCCTTTCTCACCTTTAATCACATCCTGAGGCAACGGTGCAATAAACCCTTTATGCGCATTCGAGAAGTCGGTGTTATCTGAAAATGGCAGTTGGCGATAAAGTGCTTCATTTGCGGCTTTCGTGGACGGCGTGGCCTCCTTCGGCGCGTCATTTGCCATCACCGGTGATGAGATAACCGCCGTCGATAACACACCGGCCATCGCCATATATCCAACAATTTTATTCAGCTTCATAATTGCCTCTTTGCTAGCGTAGTGTTGCCAGGCAAATATTTAAGTGGAGATTCCAAACGAGCCGTAACGCGCTAAAGAGTAAACAGCCCAACAACATTAAATATTTTCGACAACGTTCAACGCTTATGTCGTAGTGTAGATAACTGAAATCAGGTTATCACTTAGCCCGTTATTTGACACAACCCAACTTGTTTAATTTTAAACATTCAGCGGACATAATTTAAAATTAAACAAATATCTTCTCGCCAGACAAAAAACGAACGAGATAATTGCTTTCAAGTTATTTACCAGGAGCATTATATTTTTATGAAGATCCGTATTTCTCCTCTTTTACTCAGTCTTTGCATGCTCACTGCATGTAGCACTCACTCGCCTGACACCGTGCAACAATTAAATAGCCTGACCGTTCCCGTGGTTGCGCCAGACACCGTGCAAGCGCAGGTAACCACAGCCACGTTGCGACCGCTACACCAGCAAAATCAACAAAAAATAAGCACGTTAACAGCAAACCTTAAACAGACGTATCTGCAACGGAGTACCAGGAAAGATATTTTTGACACCCACAGCGAGACAGCGCGGGTTTATGCCGCACTGACAAAACTGGAGCAATTAGGCGATATGAACGACAACTATCTGACGCAGCATAATGTGCAAGGGTTGCAGGAAATTTCGATGACACTCCAGTCAGTGTCATAACCCAATTGACGGTTAAAACCCGACACATTCGGTATCGGGTTTTACGATTACGGCCTCTCGCATTATTGACCGAAACGGTACGTCAGACCAACATTCAGGGAACTGACATCGCTGCTGACGCCAATCTGATTCGCATTCCCGACATTGCTCACCCACTGATATTCTAAGCGACCGGCCAGGTTTTGATTGAAAGCATATTCCGTCCCTACCGCAACTAACGGACGCACGCCAGTATCAAAGCGATTTTTACCACTGATATCGGATTCCGCACGGTAACCCATCGCCCCCGCCCGACCATAAATATCCCAGTTATCATTCAGACCATAACTGGCTTTTAATGACAACTGCAGCCCCTGACTCTTCATTTTAGCGCCCGAAGCCCCATGATGGCCTTCGACGCCCATATTCCCCAAATAGTCATATCCCCCTTCTACCGCCAGCCACGGGGTAATCTGATAACCGGTATACACTCCGCCACCCACATTATCATGATTAAAATCGAAATCCGTTGATGAGTTATTTCCCCCGTTTTTACTGCTGCTGGTATCAAAATAGTGCGACCAGCCAAATTTACCCCCGGCATACCAGGTTCCGGTGTCCGCAGCGGCAAATGCGGTTGATGCTGTAACCGCGTTAACAATAATTAAAGCGACAAGCGTCTTTTTCATAATTATCCCATTATTCACGTGTTGCAATCTATACGATCGCGTGCATTTGTATAAAAACGCAGAAAATATAAATAAAAACACGCAGAGGGGTAATCTTAAATTTATTTATTTTTGGACAAAATAATTAACGGGCGAGATAACGCGTTGAGAATAATGACATTCCTGTAACCACTAAGAAATTAAAACCGTTCGGGCAACTCTGTCAGCTCCGTCAAATAACCACCCCGTTTAAACGCTATGTAGCCCCCCTGCTTTAATGCAGAAAGCACATTCAATACACTACTGCGAGAAAGGTGGGTTCTCTCCTGAATATACTCGAGGATCGAGGTTCTCATTCGGGTCTCCTCCGGCAGTAAAATCATCTCCTGCAAGTGGCTACGAATAACGGAATAGGTGCCTTGCTGCACAATCAACGCATCCCGATAAAACAGATACGCAGAGTGATACGAGAGCAGCGCTGCGACGTCCTCCCATAATCCTTCCCGACGAAACACCTCAGCAGCCTTTTGCGAATCAACCCGCAGGATTGTTGAATCCTTCTCGGCGCGTAAAATATGCCCCCGAACAGGCTGAATCATCTCAGCAAGCCCAAAAAGATGAGGGTCATACAGCGTGGCGATCAGAAGCCCATCCGAGGCCCGCAATATTGAAAGTTCGCCTTCGATGAACAGATAGAGCTGTGACTGGCCCTGATAATCCCACGTAATCCTCTTGCGCGGTATCACCTTCATTTTTTCTGCCAACGGTTTCAGTACCGCGGTTAAACGCTCAATACTCTGATCGGGTTGTACAGGAGGATGAATATGCATACGAATACCAGACCGTCTACGCCAGGATGAGTTGTAAACTATATATCTTAACGTTAAAAAAACACAAACGGATATTAAACAGACTATTTTCGTTAAGGGAATAATACCTGGCAATGCAATTTGCGTTTATTTTTAAATAATCACTGATACGGCGTGCCATGAACGGCTTCTGCTCAGCGACTGTACGCTTGCTGTGCCATAATTTCAGTGAAGTGCATAAGCGATAGACAATGAGTGCTTCAGCGCGCCCTGGCCTCACTCTTTAGCTTGACCATCGCACTGAAATTCCTCGTAATATCCACCCAACTCTTTAATGGTATTTACATTCGGCGGAAAGATGGAACAGGTAGAACCCGGTAACGACAAATTACTCCTTACAGAATGGCAAACGTTGCTACACCAAACCTCCCCTGAGGTTCACGAGATTTTGACCTCGTTAACCGACGAGGAGATTCGTCATCTGGTTACCGTCTTTTATGACTATATGCTTTCACACGCCGAGAGCGCGCTGTTCCTCAATACCGAGCAGGTGGCAACCCGACTCAGCCACAGTATGTTTCACTGGTTACGCAGCGTGTTAGGAAGCGCGCAGGAAGATCTCCACCAACTGCTGGCTAAACAGCGCGATATTGGCGTCGTTCATGCCCGCATCGGCCTGCCGATAGACCTGGTCGCCCGTGGCGCGCGTAGATTGAAAGATGAGCTGTATCGCCTGCTGAAGGCGAAATCCGTTTACCTGACGACCGTGCTCAGCGATGCGATCTGCTTTAGCAGTCTGGCAATGGACACGGCGATAGAGGCAATGACCGTCTCGTATTCCCCCAATTACCAGAACTCAATGAACACGCAGGAACAGTATCGCCTGTTGACGATTTACGATGATGTCAACGTAGAGCGGGAACGCCAGATCCGCTCTCTGACGGACTGGGAAAATCAGTTTATCTACAATATTGCCACCGGCTTGCCTGTCGAAGAGCTGATCTTTCTGTCGAAATCTGACTTTGGTATGTGGCTATCGCATAAGGGAAAACACATTCTCGGTAACGGAAAACTGCTTTCCGGGATGGAGCAGTTGATACAGCAGATCGACGGCAACCTGACTGAGGTGTTACTGAATGGCCAACAGCCTTCAGCAGACGAACGGATGAGTTTGCTCCAGGAGATTCGCCAGTTATCCGCGCAAATCCACTTTCTGCTGTCCTCCATGTTTGAAGAGCTGGTGAAACAAGAGAACGGCAAAGATTCGCTGACGCAGTTGCTTAACCGCCGCTTTATTCCCACCATTATGCGCCGTGAAATTTCCCTTGCGCTGCATTCGCGTAAACCGTTCGTGCTGGCCATGCTCGACATTGATTATTTCAAGCAGATCAACGATCGCTACGGGCATAATGCCGGAGACACCACACTGAAAAATGTCGCCGCGGTGATTTACGAACATATCCGCAGCAGCGATTACGTTTTCCGCTACGGCGGCGAAGAGTTTATGGTACTGCTTGTCGAATCCGAGGTGTCGCAGGCGAGCATCATTCTGGAAACGCTGCGGACAAAAATTGCCGCTTTACGGATTTCGGCATCACCGGTGGAAACCTTCTCGGTCACCACCAGCATCGGCATCGCCGAGTACGATTATCACCCGGACTACAAACAGCTGATCGAGAAGGCAGACCAGGCGCTCTATCTCGCGAAAAGCAACGGACGAAATCGCGTGGAAATTTATCGCCGCTAACCCCTTTATGCCTCTGACTTTTCGGGCGGCATTGCGGGTGAAGCATACCAATTGTCCTTCGCCACCATCACCGCCCCTTTCGGTTGCATAACAAAGTTCGGCGACATGATTTGCACATTGAATTCGTTGAAAACGTCCTGAATATTGCTATGCAAGGCATCGCGGGCAGCCGCCAGCGACGTATCGGGCTGCAGACGAACCTGTAGCTCATAAGAGATGTACCAGTCCATCAGACTGAGCTGGCGCACCAACGGCGGCTGCGTATGATCGATGCCCTGGGCGCGGTTGGCCGCCAGCTCAAGCATGGCATGCACCTGACGCCAGGGGGTGTCATAACCGATAGTGACGCCCACAGTTAAATTGACGCCGCCGTCCGGATTTTGCGCGCTGAGATTGGTAATTTTGCCACTGACCACCACCGCATTGGGAACCGTGACGACGTAGTTTTCCCGGGTAATAATCTTGGTAGCCAGCATACCGATTTCACTGACCAGCCCTTCATTGTCGGCAATACGGATCACATCACCTTTGCGCAGCGCACGTGAATAGATGAGTACCAGCCCGCTCATGGCGTGATTCATCACCCCCGCAGAACCGAGTGTGAGCATCAAACCGAAAAAGACGCTAATGCCTTTAAACGCCAGTGAATTCGCGCCGGGAAGAAAAGGATACGCCGCCGAAAGCGCAAACAGCCACACCACCACGGAGATAAGCTTACGGGTCGCGCCAACCGTTTCAGGGTGAATGCCCGGCAACGTCAACCGCCCGGCTTCCACTTGATTAAGGATCACTTTGAGCAGTTTTAAAATCAGCGCGGTGATGGCAAAAATGAGCAGGACAATCATTAGTCCTGGTAATGCGGAGACAATCGACAGCGCGATTTCCCTGACCACCCGCACTGACCAGTCTCCCAGCGATTCCCCCCACACCCGGGTCCATGGGAACAGGCTGAATACCCAGCTTAGCCAGACATAGAACGCAATTATACCGAGCAAAATCATCAGCAATGCATACAATCGGGTTTCAATCGCACCGACGAAACGCCGCCAGTTTTGCGGGACCCAACTGCGATTTTCGAAAATTTTACGTCGATAATGTCGACGTACCCACCGCCAGGAGCGGTAAGCGCCATACCAGAACAGCGTGAGTCCCAGCAAACCTGCAGCGGTTTTCACGGCGGCGAGGGCAAGCCAGCCGCGGTCATACTGGTCGCGCAGCGAGGTGCGCTGGATCTCCATCCGGGCCAGCACGCGCTGTGCCGCCTGGTCGAGCGTCAGGTCGTCCCCTTCATCCAGATCCCCTTCCGCCAATAGCATGACCGGTTTACCGTTCATCACGATCAGCCGTCCCTGCTGGCGATAACGGGTGACAGGCACAATTTTCAACGGCTCGCGCACGTCGGCCTGGGTGAAATTACGCAATGTATTGTGGATACGCAGAACGCGTTCTTCTGGCGTGGTCAGGCCAAACTTCGCCTGCAACATGACAATGGGCTGATGAAAAATATACACCGTGCGCGCACGCTCTTGTTCTGTGGGCTGCTGTCGGGGTTCCGCCGCCTGGGAAGGGAGCGCCAGAATGACCATAAAACACGCCAAAATAGTGAGCAGCATCCTGTTCATCACCACCACCCAAAATGTGTAATTATCGTTATTATTCATAGAGTCAAAACCAGAGGTCGTCATTACTCTTTTTGAGCATAGACCAGCCTGGTGCTTTTTCATCTACCAACATGCGATCACCTTTCAGCGTTACCCGATTTTATGCGGCCCTTTTTCAAGGCGTACAAACCCGCAGTGATGTTTACACCTCCCTCTCCCGGCAGCATCCCCTTTATCGATTTCCCGTCGCTGATGCTTTAATCCTGATAGATTAATCAAAATGTTAAGCGAAATTTATTAAATTAAGTTTTTGTATGGATTAACTGGCTGAATGTTAACAACGGGTTATATTTAATTGCGAGGGTTACAGAATGTAACTTTAGGGATCGAACTGATATTCATCACTAAACCTAAAAAATGTGAGAATCATAATGAGACTAAAACCCATCGCCAGAGGGATTGCACTGGCAGGCTTGTTAACAACATTCATTGTTCCAGCCTATGCCGATACCGCCTCTAAGGATGCCACATCCGCCACTAAGCAAGCCAACGAACAACTCTACAACCAGCTTCCGTTCTCCGACAACACTGACTTTACCGACGCCCACAAAGGTTTTATTGCCGCCCTTCCTTCCGACATTATTCATGGCGAACAGGGGAACGTAGTCTGGAACCCACAGCAGTATGCCTTTATTAAAGAAGGGGAAAAAGCGCCTGATACGGTAAACCCAAGCCTCTGGCGTCAGTCTCAGTTGATTAACATCAGCGGCCTGTTTGAAGTCACTGACGGTGTATACCAAATCCGCAACCTTGACCTGTCGAATATGACCATTATCGAAGGGAAAGAGGGGATTACCGTCGTCGACCCGCTGGTTTCTGCGGAAACCGCAAAAGTCGGTATGGATCTCTACTTTAAAAACCGCGGAAACAAACCGGTAGTCGCTGTTATCTACACTCACAGCCACGTTGACCACTATGGCGGCGTGCGCGGTGTGGTGGATGAAGCCGATGTGAAATCCGGTAAAGTGAAAGTGTATGCGCCTGCTGGCTTTATGGAAGCCGCCGTCGCGGAAAACATTATGGCCGGTAATGTAATGAGTCGCCGTGCCAGCTATATGTACGGCAACCTGCTGAAGCCGGATGCCAAAGGCCAGGTGGGTGCGGGTCTGGGGACGACGACGTCTGCCGGTACCGTCACCCTGATTGCGCCGACCAATTTCATTGAGAAAGACGGTCAGAAGGAAGTCATTGATGGCCTGACCTATGACTTTATGCTGGCTCCGGGCTCCGAAGCGCCTTCAGAAATGCTGTGGTTTATCGAAGAGAAAAAACTCATTGAATCCGCAGAAGATGTGACCCACACCCTGCACAACACTTACTCGCTGCGCGGCGCGAAAATTCGTGAACCACTGCCGTGGTCGAAATACATCAACGCGGCAATCGTGCGCTGGGGTGATAAGGCCGAAATCATCATGGCGCAACACCACTGGCCAACGTGGGGTAACGAGAATGTCGTCAAACTGCTGAAGAGCCAGCGTGATCTCTATCGTTATATCAACGACCAGACCTTGCGTATGGCCAACGAAGGCCTGACCCGCGATGAGATTGCCGCCAACTTTAAACTGCCTGATTCACTGGCGCATACGTGGGCGAACCGTGGTTACTACGGTTCGGTCAGCCACGATGTGAAAGCCACCTACGTGCTCTATCTCGGCTGGTTTGACGGCAATCCGGCGACCCTGGACGAACTGCCGCCAGAAGAAGCAGCGAAGAAATTCGTCGAATATATGGGCGGTGCGGACGCCATCCTGCAAAAAGCGAAAACCGACTTTGACCAGGGTAACTACCGTTGGGTTGCCCAGGTGGTCAGTAAAGTGGTATTCGCTGATCCGGGTAACCAGGATGCGCGTAACCTGGAAGCGGATGCGCTGGAGCAACTGGGCTATCAGGCCGAGTCCGGCCCGTGGCGTAACTTCTACCTGACCGGCGCGCAGGAACTGCGTAATGGCGTGGTGAAAGGTCCGACCCCGAACACCGCCAGCCCGGATACCGTACGTGCGATGACCCCGGAAATGTTCTTTGATTATCTGGCGGTGCATATCAACGGTCAAAAAGCCGGTGATGCGAAATCAGTGTTCAACATCGATCTCGGTAGCGACGGCGGCAAGTACAAGCTGGAACTGGAGAACGGCGTGCTGAACCACACCGCCAATGCCGAAGCGAAAGAGGCTGACGCGACCATTTCACTGAATCGCGACACGTTGAACAAAATTATCCTGAAAGAAGTCACGCTGAAACAGGCGCAGGATAGTGGCGACGTGAAGGTGACCGGTGATGGCGCCAAACTCGACCAGATGCTCGGCTACATGGATAAATTTGAATTCTGGTTCAACATCGTTACGCCTTAACCTCATCAACACCCCCGCGAACAGATCACGGGGGTGTTATTTAACGATGGCTCTGTCGTATTGACCCCATGAGTTAAGGGAATGACTCCCCCCTCCTCCCGGATGCCTGAGGATAAGCGGTTGGCAGCGCGGTATTGTTCCGATTAGACTGAACGCTCCCAACGACTTAGTGAGATACTCCATTGAATAAAAACATTCTTTCATATTCACTGCCATTGCTGCTGGCTGCCGTGGCGACATCTGCTTGTGCGAAGCAACCCGCTGCGCTCCATTCTCCAGAAGCGGGCGTGCTCTGCGACCAGTATATTTGCGCTGACAGCGCGAAGGGCGTTTCCCGCGATAAGACCGAAAAGTACCTCGGTGAAAAAGCCGCAAAGAGACTGTTTTCACAGGGGGAATTTGATACGACCGAGTTTACCTTTGCCAACGGTACTTTCTGCGATGTCAAAGAACGGTTATGCCGCGAAGACCGGTACTACGGCACAGACGGAAAACGTAGCGGCGCCATTTCAACGAAATATACCGCGCAACTTTTCGGGAAGTGAGGGTAAGCCGGCAGTTCATCTCTGCCGGAAGCCATTCTGATTAAAGGCTCCCTACAGACGGCAAAACCGGCACATTGCGTGCCGGTTTTTTTTACGGTTCAACACCACGGTTTATCAGGCATTGGTCACCGGTTTTGGCTCAGTTTTCACCTGAGCATTTGCCAGCATACGACGCACCGGAACAATCAGTACGATCAGCACGGCGGCACAGATCAACAGCGCAATGGAGCAACGCGCGAAGAGATCCGGCAACATATCCAGTTGGTCAGCTTTCACATGACCGCCAATCAAACCTGCCGCCAGATTACCCAGCGCACTGGCACAGAACCACAGCCCCATCATCTGACCGCGCATTCTGTCTGGCGCCAGCAGCGTCATGGTGGCAAGCCCAATCGGGCTCAGACACAGTTCACCAAGCGTCAGCATCAGGATACTCCCGACCAGCCACAGCGGCGATACGCCCGCCCCGCCGTTACTCAGGACGTTTTGCGCAGCCAGCATCATCAAACCGAAACCTGCGGCGGCACACAAAATACCGATCACGAACTTGGTAATACTGCTCGGACGCACATTGTTCTGCGCCAGCTTCGGCCATGCCCAGCTAAATACCGGTGCCAGCAGAATAATGAACAATGCGTTGATCGACTGGAACCATACGGCCGGAATTTCGAAATCGCCGATCATGCGGTTGGTATAGTCGTTAGCAAACAGGTTGAACGATGTCGGTTTCTGCTCAAAGGCAGACCAGAAGAAGGCGGCAGAAACCAGCAGAATAAAGCAGACCAGCAGCCTGGCGCGCTCTTTGCGGCTAAGACCGGCAAACACAAACAGATAAATGAAGTAGAGCGCGACAGAAGCCGCAATCACGTAAACCAGCATGCTGGCCACCGCGACCGGGTTAATCACAATCATACCCTGAGCAATCAGCGTTACGACGATAGCCATACCGACAGCCAGCGCCAAAAGCCAGCCACCCACGCCCTTCTTCTTCGCGACAGGACTGTTCCAGGTTGAATCCAGACCTACTTCACTGTCATAGCGTTTCATCGCTGGAACGGCAAACACGCGGAAGATAATCAACGCCACCAGCATTCCGATACCGCCGATACCAAAGCCCCAGTGCCAGCCGTGGGATTTAATCAGCCAGCCGGAAATCAGCGGCGCGATAAAGGACCCGATATTGATCCCCATATAAAACAACGAGAAACCGCCGTCACGACGCGCATCACCTTTCTTATACAGCGTCCCCACCATCACCGAGATACAGGTTTTGAACAAGCCGGAACCGAGGACGATAAACATCAGGCCGATAAAGAACAGGTTATCTCCCATCCAGGCGGACAGTGCGATAGAGAGGTGACCGAGCGCAATCAGAATAGAGCCGTACCAGACGGCCTTCTGCTGACCGAGCCAGTTATCCGCCAGCCAACCGCCGGGAAGCGCGGCAAGATACATGGTACCGGCAAAAATACCCACAATGGCAGACGCATTTTCACGGGCCAGTCCCATGCCGCCGTCGTAGACGGTCGCAGCCATAAACAGGATCAGTAAGGGGCGGATGCCGTAAAACGAGAATCGCTCCCACATTTCTGTGAAGAATAGCGATCCCAACGGATAGGGATGGCCGAAGAACGTTCGGCTTTCGTTTTGATTAACAGTGGAAGACATAAATTCTCCTGGAGAGGTGTTGTCGTGTTTATAAACACCAGAATGCACGCCGTCCTTTATGACGCTGGTCGTTGCTTTACATTCGGCGAAATATTATTTAACCATTTGATAACCAGTGGCTAGTTTTGTCTAGTACCAAATAGCATAATTTAAGATGAAAAGTCGACAAACATCTACTTACACAGATTTTATATCGGCAAACCGTGAATAATGATTGACATAGAAAATCACTCAAAAACTTTGTATATTTTCTTTAATAAACATAGAGTTGATAAAGATGTTTTTGCATTTAAGGTGTGTCGACATGGAATAACCACATTGGCTGTATTGATGTAAACAAGATGACGTTGGTTCTCTGTACTCTCCAGGAGAGTGGGCGATTCCCCCTGATACAGATCAACGAGTTATTGTCTGGAAGGTCAAAAAAAGGGCAGGCATCAATGCGGGAATAACAGCAGGGATAATTTATATTATATTGATTTTATAGAGTTTTTAGATTTCTCGTAGTAACAGGTGTCAAACAAACCAGCGCGTCTGGGTTTATCGGTAAAAAAAGACGTCACTCGCCAGTAAAACGTGAGCAATGCCTCATAAATACAATAATTTCTAAGCAAATCCCCGGAGACTGATATCAATCAGTCATCCGGGGAGCGGATTATACTGTCGCAGGAACACTCTGCGAATCGTAGAATTTCAACGATTAGAAGTTGTATTTAACCCCTAAACGATAACGGAATTCCATTTCATCTTCTTCGTCCACGGTGTTATAACGCGGTACATAACCGACTTCAGTATAAGGCGTCCATTGCTTATTAATCGGCATTGCCGCCGTCAAGTTGAACAACCAGTAACCGTTGTCACCTTCATAATCATCGTAGTTAGTAAAGCGACGCTCTACATCACCCATAACTGAGAAATGAGAGTTTGCATATCCTAACTCCCAGTTAAACTGGTTATAGTTTTTGTTAGCAACGTTTGGATCTTCATCATTCTGGATACCACCACGCCAGCGAAGGGTTGTCACCCAGTTCTCGTTGAGTTTATAAATGGCTTTAACCTGTGCACGATAGCCAACAAATTTATCACCGTTATCGAGGTTTAACGCTGGCGCTAACGTCAGTTTATCGTTGATGACGTAGTTCTTGCCTAATTCCCATTCACTGCCGCTACCAGAGAAAGAACCGTTACCTTCTTTGAAACCATCACTCTGAACCTTTGTGCTTTCTTCCATTTTACCTTCAACGCTGGCGAAAACACCATTTGGCGCCGTGTGTGAAAGTTTTAAACGGTTAGCTTGTGTCTTACTGTCTTGTTTATACTCGTGGCGATAATCAAGTGTTAATGCCTGAGCACTTGCGGAAGATAAAACTAATGCAATGCAACTCAGTTTAAAAGCACGCGTCATTATTTATTCCTATTTTATTAAACTAAAAACGCACTCCGAAACAATTTCAGAGTAAAAAATAGACTACAAATCAAACAGTACTGGCCGTTACCTAAGAGCAGACAGCACCTGAGTAGAACGCCCCCATGACCTGTTCATGAAAACGTCAAACAAACGGGGAGATGTCATTAAATTGCAATAAAAATTAACAATCGCAGTAATCTTTTGGTTACATTGAAATATCATTAAAACAATTATCTAAAATTAAAAGAACAGCAACCCAAGAAAACAAGAACATCGAACCCTGCAATATAAAACATCATTTCACAAACAAGATCTGTGACTTGTGAAATGATTTTCACATCTCTAAAATTAAACAAATAGGATTATTTAAATAATGCGTACAAAAATACCCCAGGACGTAAAATTACTTATTCAGATAATTAATTTAGAATAATAAATAATTTATTCAGTCATAACGATGAACGCCGCCATTCTCAGAACATTGACGGTTATTCTTTCTGGTATACTGTTTGCACAGTTCCATTAGAAAAATGAAAAGATTTAAAAATGGATGCGTTAATTAAAAGAACGGTGGTTGAGGTGTAGCATAAAAAAGCAACCCGCAGGGGAAGTGGTCATCAGGATGACGTTTAATAATGGGATCAGCAGTGCATTAACTGATCGGATTTGCGCCGGAGAGGGTCTGTGAAAACGACGGCCAGATTTCGTTGACCGCCGTAACGTCATTACAGGAGACTGCCTAGTCAGAGAATATCAAAATAAAATGAGCCCCGCCCAGAGGGGACTTCTCAACCCTGATTTGCCCGCCATAACTGTGTACGATTTCAGTCGCCACGGCGAGGCCTATCCCCTGACCGGATGAGCTGTCGGCCCGCACCCCGCGCAAGAAGATCTGTTGTAACTTGTCCGGCGCGACACCGGGACCGTCGTCCTCGACCTCAATCTTCAGCCGATTGTAGTGATGGCTAACGGTCACCTTGATTTCACTGATCGCAAACTTGAACGCATTGTCGAGGAGATTGCCCATCAGCTCCATCAAATCGCCCTGTTCGCCGGCAAAAAAAACATCATCATCAAATAAAAAGCGAGTCTGCAACTTCTTATGCCGGTAGACCCTGGAGAGGTTCGCCAGCAGTTTCTCGATGAGGGGCACCGGTTCCGTGCCTCTGCTGGCGAGGCGCTTACGCCCGGAGACCGCACGACGAAGCTGATACTGGATAATCTGATCCATAATAACTATCTGATCTTCGAGATTGTCATGGCTCTCCCGACCGGACCTGAACTCCTGCGTCGTAATCTGGATCAAAGACAGACGGGTCTTCAGGCTGTGCGCCAGATCGTTCAAAGCATGCTGGTAGCGCTGAGTCTGTTGCCGCTCATTTTCCAGTAGCTGGTTAACCGATTCGGTTAACGGCAGTAATTCCCGCTCGTAATTATGGGAGAGCGCTTCCCGTTTACCTTCCCGGATTTCATCTATTTGATGTGCCATGGTGCGCAGTGAAGAAAGGCTCCAGAAACAGGCGAGCATCAACAGAACACCGAGTAACGAATAAGCCAACAGCGCCTGGCGAATGCACCAGTAAAGATAGGCACGCGTGTGGGCACGAAAGTCGGCGTCGGAGTTGAACATCACCACATAGTAGGTAGTGGGGCCATCACCATGGTTGCGCTGGAAGCGCAGGCTGTAGATAAAGTAACTCTCACCGCTTTTGATGGTGTAATGCTTGAAAAAATAATCCTGAGATAATCCCCCAAGGTAGTTCATCAGATCCTGGCAAAGGGTTTCTTTGGACTTGATCACCTCCGGGATAAACAGGCTCGACCAGCTCAGTTGGCCATCGGCGCGACAGATCAATGTGTCCAGCTCGGGATCGCTGATATCCTGCCGGGTGTTGTCAAAATTCTTGAACCCATGCGAGGCCGGATGCCCGGCAGAGAGGAGTCTGGACAGATTCTCCTGCATGCGGGTACTGACCTTCTGGGACTGCTCTTCGGCGTGCCCCATGTAGAGCACATAGACCGAGAAGGACATCATGAACGCAATGATCAACATGGCGCTCATGATCAGCTTGAAATGGAGGGAGCGAAGGATCAGTTGCATGGGTTCTCGACAGCAGATAAAAAGCTGAATAGTCGTATTCAGTTGCAGGGGATAGTAAAGATGTAACCCTGACGACGAATAGTGGAAATGGGCAGAATAGTTCCTTCTGGATCCAGCTTTTTGCGCAGACGGCTGACCATTACCTCCACGACATTCGGATCCCCCTCGCCATCGCCATAAAGCTGGTCGAGTAGCTGTTGCTTAGAGACGACCTGGAGAGCATTGCGCATCAAATACTCCAGGATCTGATATTCAAAGCTGGTCAGTACGACCGCTTCGCTACCAATGGTCAACACTTTACGGGAGAGGTCCAGTTCATAATTTCCCACCTTCACCCTGGGAGAGATGAAACCAGCGCTTCGGCGCACTAAGGCGTTGAGCCGCGCCAGCAACTCATCTTTCTGAAACGGTTTGACCATATAGTCATCAGCCCCGGCCTCCAGCCCTTCCACCTTATCCTGCCAACTGCCACGGGCGGTCAACACAATGATGGGAAAGGGTATTCGCCGCGCTCTCAACTCACTGATGAGTTGCACACCACTCAGATCAGGTAAACCGAGATCGATAATGGCCACATCAATAGGGTAATCAGCCGCATAGTGCAGTGCTACCCGGGCACGATCTGTGCTGTATACCTGATTGTCGGACTCAGTCAATAAACTGGTTAAATGATGATTAAGCAACTTGTCGTCTTCGACCAGGAGTATTTTCATAAGGCACACACACTTGCAACACTAAAGTTGCCAATTAAAGAATTTAACTTAGGGGGAGTCAATGGAATTTTAATCAAATAATCGAAACGTTGTATCAAAAATATGGGATGCAACTCACATAAAAAAACGAACACTCCTTAAAAAAAGTTATGCCCCTCCCTATTATGTTTTATTGCCAACCCTCTATTTTTACTTTTCGGCCAATAAGTACACCTATTTATTATAAGGATTTACCCTTGAAATGGGACATATGTCTTTTTTCAACGGTATGCGTTATTTTCAATCATGTCGGTAGTTTTACATCTCTATTTAATGGCAAACGTGAGGTCATCGTCGGGTCATAATGATTTCTGCAATGTCGAAATCCAGCATGCTATCAATATCGATAGAGTCATCTTGCTTCATAATGTAGGCGTATGATTTATCGCCATAGATACCGGTTAAAGAACCCACAAATGTTCTGTCAAAAATATAGATAGCCCCATTAATCCGGTAATAGGACTCTAACTCCTGACTTCTCACATTATATTTTTCCTGAACAAAACCAGACATAGAATGATCTGCTGGTAGTTTATTACATAACTGGACAGGATGCTCCATTTCGCAGACAGAAATAACGCTCAACGCCTCCATTTTCTCATACAACGCGTGAGCCTCAACAATATTTGACGCTGTTCGTAGCGGTGATGTCGGTTGCAGTAAGGTGATCGTATTCACGTTTCCCCACTGCGCCTCAACAATCGCAACCATATGAGAAATAACATCATTCGTCGTTGCCGTATCGCTTGCCAGTATAGCAGGTCTTAAACAAGGCACAATGGCACCATAGTGCTCTGCGATATCCGAGATTTCCTGGCAATCGGTACTCACCAGCACCCGATCAAATAATGTACTGTTTAGCGCCGCCTCAATAGACCAGGCGATCATGGGCTTACCGGATAAAACCTTTATATTCTTTCCAGGTAGACGTTTGCTCCCCCCACGTGCTGGGATGATGGCTATTTTCATTTACCACACCAACTGATGAATATCGGCCTGAGCACGATGGAAATCATCCAGACGGCCAATATCTAACCAATATTCGTGAATGGGGAACATCAATACACTGGAGCCATTATTGATATTCGAATCCAGCAGCGCGGGCATATCAATGGATATCCCTTTGGGCACGCTTTTAAGAACCGTCTGGCTCAGCATATAAATACCTGCATTAACGAAATAACGGTGGATCGGTTTTTCTGTCATTTCGATAACTTTTTCGCCATCACAACTGATAACGCCATAAGGTACCTGGTATTCATACTGGCGAATACACATGGTGGCTGCCGGTGAGTGCGTATCATGAAATAGCATGAAACGTTCAAAATCGAGCGAGGTCAGCACATCGCCATTGATCATAATCAGGGGTAAGTCAGGGATGTTGTCGGGTAGCAACCCCAAAGCTCCGCCGGTACCAAGAGGCGTTTCTTCGTGCACATATTCAATATTAACCCCCCAGTGACGCCCGTCACCAAAATAATCCCTGATAATGTCTGGCAAATAGTGGGTTGAAATATATATATTTTTGAATCCGGTTTTTGCAAAACGCTCAACCAGGATTTCCAGCATCGGCTTTCCGCCAATTTTCAGCATCGGCTTTGGACAATGATCTGTCAGCGGTTTCAGGCGCGTACCGAACCCACCCGCCATGATAAAGACAGGATTTTCATATCGCCGATGAGCCGAAGCCGTCTCCCAGGTTTCCAGCCCGACCAGGCGACCATCCTCAGCCACCACCGGAATAGAAAGAATACTGCGCGTCTTCATTTCTGTTAGAACTTCATTTCGGCTGCAATTCATGGGAGAAGTCACCGGGGTGCAGTTCATGACCTCTGCAACGGCAGTGCTCAGGCTCACGTCAGCCAGAATTGCGCGTCTGATATCGCCATCCGTGACGACCCCCAACAGTCTCTCCTGATCATCAACAACCATGGCCACGCGCAGGGCTTCTTCATTGACGATAGACAAGGCATCACGCAGAGAATCCTGGGGTGATAACAAGATCTTTTTCCAATCTTTGCTCATTGCAATATTATCCCTGTTTATTATTCCGCTCGGTCAGGTAAGGACGGGCAGGATAGACAATGTGATTTTCAGGCAAATTACGGGTCAAAGTCGCCCCGGCGCCGACAACAGCCTCGTTCCCCAGTTGCAGCCCCTGGACAACGATGGCTCCGCTACCGACATGCACGCGCTCCCCCAGAGTCACGCCACCACATAAAACGGCGCGTGGGGCAAGGTGAGCGTGGCGGCCCACCACGCTGTCATGCTCGACAATGGCACCGGTATTGATGATGCTGTTGTCACCGATCTGCGCACCGCTTTGTACAATGGCACCCGGCATCACCTGTACCCCCTGTCCGAGGCTTGCATGGGGGGAGATAACCGCTTCCTGTGCAAGTACGCAGGCAAAGCGATATCCCTTTTCGCTATAGCGCGAGAAGATTCGGGCGCGCAGTCCGCATCCCGGTAATGAGCCTATCCCGTTGACCAACAGGCATTCTTCGGGGGGGACCGTCATACAGAGCGTCTCGTCCTGCCACAGCGGTAATCCAGCCAACGCCCCTTTTCCTGATGAGTCTGGCGCAACCAACGCAAGGATCGTCTGCCCCTGTCGGGTGAGGATATCGGCCAGTACTGAAGCATGGCCCCCTGCGCCGATCATAATCAGCGGCTTATTCACGGATCAGATCTCCCGCCAGGTAGGCATGGCTTGCTCGCTTGCCGATAACATCCCACCAGGAATAGGGGCTCATGCCCTCGCCGGGTCGCATGATCGCCACGTTCTGCTCATTGAGCACGGTACCCGGTGCGATGTCGCAGGCCGCCACCAGGCTCTTTCTGGCAATGGCTTTGTTTTTCAGCTCACACGGGCGCGGTCCCTTGATGCCATTGCCGAGCGCCACCTCCACATTGCGGATCGCATTGACCATGTCGGCCAGCTCAGACGGTTCCAGTGACGCCTTGTGATCGGGCCCGGCCATCGTTTTATCGAGGGTAAAGTGTTTTTCGATAAGACAGGCACCACGGGCGGCGGCAGCAACAGGCACCGTAATGCCCTCGCTATGGTCGGAGTAACCCACCGGCAGGCCGAAGGCCTGGGCCAGAGTGTCCATCGCGTTAAGATTGATATCAGACATCGGCGCCGGGTATTCGGTGGTGCAGTGCAGCAGCGTCACTTTTTCGCGCAGCGCCGCCTGCCCCTGCGGTGAGGCATAGGCCGCCATAAAGGATTCCATACCCGGCGTTGCATCGTGTTCCCGGATCATGCCAAAGGCGATTACCGCCAGGGCTGATTCCACCTCGGCAAGGGTCGCCATCCCGGTGGACACAATCAGGTTGCAGCCGCTGCGGGCATGCCTGAGGACAAAGGGCGCATTGGTCAGCTCACCAGAGGGAATTTTCAGGGTTTGCAGCTTGATATCGCGGACCAGGAAATCAAGGCTGTCGTCATCAAAGGCCGTGGAAAGAAATCCGATCCCCAGCGCTTCGCAATGGCGGATGAGGCTAAGATGCGCATCAAAAGAGAGCTCTAATCGGGAGAGCATGGCGAGCTGGCTTTCCGATTTCCCCGTATTGGTCGTCTGATAATCGGCTTGCCGGGCATTGCCGGTAACCAGTTTATCTGCCCTGAACGTTTGAAATTTCACGATGTCTGCACCGGCCTGATGGGCAGCATCGACAAGCGCATGGGCCAGGGACTCGTCCCCATTATGATTGACGCCGGCCTCGGCGATAATGCGGATCATTGGGGTAAACTCCTGGCGATATCATGAAAAGCTTTGGCTGATGTCAGCGGATAACGACGCAGTACCGCCACAATGCGGGCGCTCACATCCCCCATGCCATAAGGATTAGCAAAGGCACTGGCGGGAAGAGGACACAACGCATCGTTGATAGCAGACGAAATAGAGACGCTATCGGGCTGACAATTCACCACGCTGGCGGCCGCCATTCTCCCCTTCTGCCGTTGCCCGATATTCACCGTTGGCACCCCGAGCGAAGGAACTTCGATGATGCCGCTGGAAGAGTTGCCAATAACGACAGCGCAATGTTTGACCGCACTGAGGTATCGCTGGTGGCCCAGAGAAGGGATAGCCAGCACCCGTTCGGGCTGTAACGCCGCATAGTGCTTAAGCAACGGAATGAGTTGTCGCCCGCCATCATCCGCGTTGGGATACGTCACTATGACCTGGTAATCGGGGTAATCATCCAGCGCGTTCAGCAATGCCTGAAAGCTCTCTACCGCAGGCTCTGAAAAAAGTGTGACGGGATGGTAAGTCACCACGAAATAGGATTTGTCGAGCGTGAATCCGAGGGATGCGCTCAACGCATCTCTGGTCATCAACGGTGTTCTGTTGATGTGTTCAAGCCCCACGGCCCCCAGATTGAACACGCGCTCAGGCGCTTCTCCAAGCTGGATCACACGCTGACGATAGGCGTCATTGGCGGTGAAATGGAGATAACTTAGCTTGGTGATCGCATGACGAATGGCATCATCGTAAGCGCCTTCGGTAATTTCACCGCCATGCAGGTGCGCCACGGGAATTCGCATGATCATCGCCGCCTGTGCCATCGCCAGCGCCTCGTAACGATCCCCGAGGATCACCAGCACATCCGGCGTAAGTCGTGCTAGGACATCGGCCATGCCGATTAGCGCAAGCCCCATGCTTTTGATGACGCCCACCGCAGTGTCAGAAGAGAGCAGCATCTCAACGCGCTCATCTATCTGAAAACCATCTTGTTCGATCTGCCGGTAGGTCAGTCCAAATTCGGGTGACAAATGCGCGCCGGAAACCACCGTTTTCAGTTCCAGATCGGGAGCCGCAGCGATCTCTTTCATCAACCAATAGAGCAACCCATACTCCGCCCGGGTGCCGGTAAAGACAGCAATTCGTCTCATTGCGTCAGACCTCAACAGGCGAACTGGGCAGGTTAATCACCCGGCTTTCAAGCCACTCAGAGACCTTCAGTTCGCCGCGAAACGCACCGGCAAACATCGGCAGTCGATGCATGAGTTTCCAGACGGGGCGAGTCATCACGCCACTGGCGTTGGTTTCTGTCAGCAACGCGTCACGCTGGGTCTCGCTCTCGCAGATGATGGCATTGAGCCAGTAGTTGGAACTCGCGTATCCCGGTTCCCGTACAAACTGACAATCCTGCCCCTGGAAGAATGCCGCATAGTGCTGTGCTAATGCCCGTTTCTGTTTCAGGAACGTCGGGAGTGCTTCCATCTGAGCGCACCCCAGCGCAGCATTGAGGTTCGGCAGGCGGTAGTTAAACCCCGGTTCATCGTGGAAAAATTCATAAGGATGGGGCACCTTCGCCGTCGTTGTGACATGCCGGGTATGAACGCCCTGCTCTACACGCCGACATAACACCATACCGCCGCCGCCCGTGGTGATTATCTTGTTGCCGTTGAAACTGAGGGTGCCAAACTCGCCCACCGTACCCGTATGTTGGCCCTTGTAGAAGGATCCCAGGCTTTCAGCCGCATCCTCGATCAGGATCAGGTGCCATTGCTGGCATAGCAGCAGTAATTCATCCAGTTCAGCAGGGTGGCCGAAGGTGTGCATCGGCACAACCGCCTTGATACGCTGCCCCGTTCGCTTGTGGTAGCACCCCAACTCGGTCAGAACAGCATGCTCTTGTAGATACGCCTCAACAGCTCGCGGGCAGAGGCTCAGACTGGTTTTCGAGACATCGACAAATACGGGTTGCGCGCCCATGTGGTAAAGCGCATTGCAGGTTGCCACAAACGTCAGGGCCTGGGTGATCACCAGGTCGTTTCGCTTAATACCGGCCATGTATAAGGCGGCGTGAAGCGCAGCCGTTCCGTTGACGGTCGCAACCGCACGCGTACTGCCGGTAAACGCCTCTATCCGGCGTTCAAATTCACCGACATAGTTACCCACGCTGGACACAAACGAACTCTCAATCGTATCCGTGACGTTAATGCGTTCCTTTTCAGAAAAAACCGGCGCATGCAACGGGATAACCCCATTGGTTTTATATATATCGCGAATAAACGCGACCAGACGGGATGATTGCATTTGATCCACCTTACATCTTTGCATCTAGGTACTTACCGGTTTCCTGATGACCGAAATCGGGTATCACCTCGAAGAAAAGAGAAACGATCTCCTCCTTGCTCCATTGACGATTTGCTCTCATCGCAGCAATTTTTTGCTCAAAGACGTCCAGCAATTCTGACGGGTAAATGGGGGCATTTTTAATCACGCCGATACGATTGAATCGCGCCATATCCAGTATTTCTTTTTCCGTAAAGAACTCTTCAACCTCTTTTTCGCCCGTCGTATCGCTGGTGGTGAACAGGCAAGGCCAACGCCCCTGCTCCGGCAATGTCCTTGCAAGCTCGCGCGCCTCATTTTCATCCCGACAGAGATACGGCTCATATCCCCGCTGTTGAAGATATTTGGCGGCGATCTCCGCAAAGGTGATGAGATGCTGCTCTTCGCGCAATTTAGGGAAGAAAATGTCTCTGTTTTCACCAAAAATACAGGACATCAAACACAGTTCACCGGCCTCCTGCGGGGTCACGAAATAGCGTTTTATATCGTTCGGGGCCACGATCGGTTGACGCTTCTGCAGCCTCTGATTAAAACCGTGAAGCAGAGAACCATCTGAGAACGCCACATTGGCAAAACGCGCGGTAGAGATGGTGATTTGCTCGCTTCTGCGCATCAGGAACATCTCCATAAGCCGCTTGGAAGCGCCCATCATATTGACCGGGTTGGCCGCCTTATCGGTGGACACGCAGAAGTATTTTTTAACGCCTGCCGCAATCGACTGTCGAAGCGTCTTGTCAGTGTTGAAGATGTTGACGTCGATCATTCTCATCAGGGTGTACGGATCTTTTTCACTGCGTACATGCTTGAGGGCAGACAAGTTGAGAACATAGTCATACTGGCCATCGGCCTCGATAAACGCGTCATACTCGAGAGAACCGATATCCAGGGCAAAGGTCTGAAAATCCCCGTCGATATAACCCAGTGAACTGCGGATATCACGAACCAGTTCGACGATGTTGTTTTCACTAATATCAACAACATGCAGTTTTTTGGGCTGGCGTTTGAAAATCTCCCGGGTCACTGCCTGACCGATAGAGCCTGCGCCCCCTAAAACAAGAAAGCGGGAGCTGGAAACGTGCCTTTCCAGCGCGGATCCAACATCGCCGATGTCCTGAACAAACAAAGCGTCAGTTCGCCCAATAAGGGGAAGTATCGAAAGCATGGTGATTCCTGGCAAAAATTGTCATGTGTTTAACTCAACAGCCCACATCCCGTTCCGGGCAGCTTATTTACGGATCTCAATGACCCGGCCCGCGTCATCCTGACGTTGCCTGATGCTGGTTTTCTCTGTATCGCCTTCCCGCAACCACCCCAATGCGCCGTTTTCAGTCACATCGTCCAGCACACCGCAGCGAATAGTCTCTGTGCCGTTCTGCAACTCAGCGCCTTCGGAATAGCGTTTACCGTCGAAGTAACAGGCACGTTCGCTGAGAGTGTCGGTATTAATGTTGAATTCAGTCCGGTTCGCCACCGCCTGTGCGGACAGCAGCGATAACAGCGTGAACATCAGGCGCGTTCTCATCGATTTCCTCACTTCACATTAGAATCACATATTTCTTCTGGGCATTAAGGATCCCCAGAATCATCTGCTGCTGAGTGCCCTGACTGCCCACGGGGCTATACTCCGTCCAGTGATAACCCCAGGTATGCAGGTCTTCCCGCCCCGCAGGTACGGCGAAACAGTCGAAACGGAAGTCCGCCTCTTTGATTGCTGCGAGGGTAAATGCCTGCAGATCTTTGCGTGTTACCGTGTTCATGTGCTCGCACACCGCGGTAAAGTCCGGGCTCGTCTCATCAATCGCCAGGATGCACGGGAACCCCATCCGAATCAGATTGTCCAGGCTCTTCTCCAGAGCGACGAACTCATCCGGGTGGCTGATATAAAAACCCAGCACCAACTTCTTCTGCGGCAATGTCAGACCCGATCCGCGCTTGATATCATTCATTGCCCTCATCCCCGCTAAAGACTGGCTGGTGTATTTATCCCAATACGGATAAGGGATTTCACCGCGTCGATAGAGTTCGCTGTAGAGCACAATCTGCCGTTCATCCACGATACCCAGCAGCAGCGCCAGTCGTTGCAGGGGCCACTGGCGCAACGCCACGTCGCGCGGCACGTTTTTCTCAGGCGGCGCGAGAATGAAGGGGATCTGCTCCTTGCTCAGGCTAAGATGGGTGCTGGACATAAAGCCGCAGATGCCCCGAAAAGGGGTCTTGAGCATTAGCAGCAATTCCATCGGCATCGACGCAGGGAGAGGAATAAGCCGGGGATGTTGGCGAACAATATGCTCATTTACGATGTAACCTGCCGGATGCCCCTTAAAGAGCAAAGCCGGCTTGCCGCGAATATAAAGAGGAGAACCCTCCTTGCGGATATGCTTGAGTAAATCGTGATGGAGTCGGATGATCCCGCGCGCGGCCAGGCCTTGTGCGTCCTGAACGTTTTGCGACGTTCCCAGCACGATGATCGCATCCTCGCACCCGGCCAGCTGCTCCTCCAGGGATGCCCTGTCAACCCCAACGGCACGGAACAACCACGCCTGCTGATGGGGGGCCAACAAATCAAAATCCCCCCAGTCGGTCCGCTCCATATGGGGGAGCAGTTCGTCGGCCAGCGATTTTAAGGCGGGCAAGCGGGTCATAATGTCAGGTCGTACCATGTGGTAGCGGGTAGGATAGAACCGGTGCCACCCCTGCCCCACGATTATCTTGTCTTGTCCCGGACCACTAAAGCCGACGCTACGAGGAGATTCATAGAGATAGCTCTCAAGGCGAGACAGTATCGCTTCCCGTTGGGTCAGCCGCTCCGGTTCATCGCTTAACTTGAGCAACTCACAGTAGTCGAACGTTCCATCTTCATAGAGATGCAGCATCCGCACCGGATATTTGAGAAAGTGCAGTGCGTTAAGCAGCGGTGCCAGCGCATCCGAGCTATAGATAAGATTGGAGTGAATCTCAACCTCGATGCACCCATGCTGCTCGCACAGCGCAATCAATCGCTCGTAAACCCCAATGACAGGGGCGATGCCCTGCTTAAAATGCTGATGGCGCGGGTGCAGCTGTTCGCCATCCTGCAAGGTCGAACGTCCCCAGGTAGTGAGGGACGTTGTGTGCTCTTCTTCGCTATGACGGCAAAAATGAAGCAACTGTTGCAACATGGGCATCGTAAAGGGATCGAGATAGATCCGCACCAGATGGGGGAGAGGTTGAGTCATCACACTTTTCTCTGTCTTCGCTGACGTTCACGGCATTATTGTCTGGTAAAAAGCAAATACCGTGCCAACAATGAATCATCCTCCGACGTCCCTAATGCTGGTCAGTTAATCGCTGGCAAACCGAAAGCCTGAGGTATTTATCCAGAAGAAGTAGCATGCTGGTTTCGCGAAGGGTTCCGTTCACTTCATGTTCTTCGCTTCTCTGGCATTTCATGCCCCGTGAACGGGTTAAGGGTGCTATCGCCGCACCCTTAACAATCCCGGCTCCCGGCAGGAAAATTGCCGCTTTGCGGTCTCCCTCCGTTTATTCCTCCAGGCGACCGGGGCGGGCGTGAAGTGGTCTACTTAATTTGGACACAGCCAGAGGTTCTTTGTCTTTCCATCTCGGTGGGTGTCAACCCACCGTTGTGTTTATGTGGCCTTACCCGGTTGTAATATCCACTCAGGTACTGAACCACATCCTTCACTGCTTCACTTCTGTTCCGGTAGCCTTCACGCAACAACCACTCGGTTTTAAGACTGCGGAACAGCCTTTCCGCAACGGCATTATCCCAGCAGTTTCCTTTGCGACTCATGCTGAGTTTGATCCCATACAGTTTCGCCATTTCCCGGTAAGACACGCTGGCATACTGTGATCCCTGATCAGAGTGGAACGTTACCCCTTTTGGGCGACCCCGGTTCTTCCAGGCCATTGTGAGCGCCTCCCGCGTTAGCTGGCTGTCGGGTACTGATGAGAACGCCCAGCCCAC